>DASSLQ010000196.1:0-20091 GCA_035689325.1 Burkholderiales bacterium
TGCGCCATGGCTGCATGTCGACCACTGCCGCGCCGGCCTGCTCGGCCTGCGCGGCGCCCCCGGTGGCGACATCGCGCTGTTTCGCGACGCGGCGAAGGAAATCAAGGCCATCCTGCAGGAGGAAGGCGTCGCCGACATGCCGCTCGGCGTCGACGTGGTCGAGCCGCCCATGCTGTTCGAATTGCAAAAAGCAGGCATTGAGGTGCGCGATGGCCAGCAGGTGATGCTCGAAGCGCGCGAGGTGAAGAACATCGATGAGCTCACGCTGCTCAATATGGCTTCGGCGATGGTCGATGGCGTGTACCAGGACATCGCCGAAGCGCTGAAGCCCGGCGTGCAGGAATCGCAGATCGTGGCGCTCGCCACCAAGCGGCTCTACGAGATGGGCTCGGACTGCGTCGAGGCGATCAACTCCATCTCCGGCGAGCGCTGCTCGCCGCATCCGCACAACTTCACCGATCGGCTGATCCGTCCGGGAGACCAGGCGTTCTTCGACGTCATTCAGTCGTTCATGGGCTACCGCACGTGCTACTACCGTACGTTCAACGTCGGGCGCGCGACGCCGCCGCAGCGCACCGCCTACCGCAAGGCGCGCGAGTGGATGGACCGCGCGATCGAGCTCTTGAAGCCGGGCACGTCCACCGACAAGATCGCGCTTGCCATGCCGGAGGCAAAGGAGATCGGCTTCGTGAGCGAGATGGACGCCTTCGGCCTCAATTTCTGCCATGGTCTCGGCCTCGGGCTGCACGAGCGTCCGCTGATCTCGCGCCTCACCTCGCTGCGCGAGCCGATCGAGCTCAAGGCCGGCATGGTGTTCGCGGTGGAGACCTATTGCCCCGCGACCGACGGCATCTCGGCGGCGCGCATCGAGGAAGAGGTGATCCTCACGCCCAAAGGCGCGCGCATCATTTCGCTTTACCCCGCAGAGGATCTTCCGATTGCCAACCCCTACTGAACTGAAGCTCGGCTGGATCGGCACCGGCCGCATGGGCTACGAAATGGCGGCGCGCCTCGCAAGAGGCGGCTGCGACATCGTGGTCTGGAACCGCACGCGCGCCAAGGCCGAACCGCTCGCGAAGTACGGCGCGCAGATCGCCGATTCACTCCCCGAGCTCGCGCGCCGTGACATCGTCTTCTGCATGGTCTCCACCTGGGACGACGTCAAGGAAGTGATGGCGAGGCTCCTCGCCGGGCAGGCAAAACCGCGCATGGTGATCGAGTGCTCGTCGATCTCGCTCGAGGGCTCGGCCGAGTTGCGCGCGATGCTGAAGCCGCAGGGCATCGAGTATCTCGCCGCGCCGGTGAGCGGCAACGCCAAGGTGATCAAGGCCGGCAAGCTGACGATCGTCGCCTCCGGACCGAAAAGGGCCTACGAGGACGCGCGGCCGTTCCTCGACATGCTCGGCACCGGCTCGAGCTACGTCGGCGAGGGCGAGCTTTCGCGCATCGCCAAGATCTGCCACAACGTCATGCTAGGCGTCGTCATCCAGAACCTGTGCGAGATCACCGTGCTCGCCGAGAAGGCGGGCATGCCGCGCCACGCCTTCTTGGACTTCCTCAACAAGAGCGTCATGGGCTCGATGTTCACACGCTACAAGACTCCGGCGCTGGTCAACCTCGACTTCCACGTCACGTTCACGCCCAAATTGCTGCGCAAGGACCTCGACCTCGGGCTGGATGCCGGGCGCCACTTCGGCGTGCCCATGCCGCTCACGTCGGTCACGCGCGACCTCTTGCAGCAGATGATCGGACAGGGCATGACGGAGCAGGACTTCTCCACGCTGCTGCTCGTGCAGGCGAAGAACTCCGGACTCGACATCAAGCCGGAGAACGTCGCCGTGAGCGACGGACTGAGCTGATGTATACCGCCACCGCCAACGTCATGCTGCCGACGAGCATCATCGGCTCGCTGCCGCGGCCGAGCTGGTACACGCAGAACCTTGGCGCGCGCGATTTCCGCGACGCGATGGTCGATCGCGTCTACCGCGAGCAGTATCTGGACGCGCTGGCGGTCTACCTGCGTGACCAGGAGATTGCGGGCCTCGACATCGTTACCGACGGCGACTGCCGCTTCGATGCCGATGTGGCGGGTCACAACTGGTTCTCATATGCGCCGCTGCACATGGCGGGCTTTGCGGGCGCGCGCCCGTATGCAGTGAAGGGCGGGCTCGCCGGGATCCCGCACAAGCCCGGCCATATCCTGCACGACGTGCTCGAGACGCGCGTCATGCCCGATCTCGTCGGGCCGGTCGGGCGCGGCAAGCTGCGCTACACGGCGATCTGGAAGGCGGCGCAGCGCCAGACGACCAAACCCGTCAAGTTCGGCACCATTACGCCCGAGCTCATCGCCATGGCGGTGCGCGATTCGCACTACCGGGACCTGCGCAAGAGCATCCTCGCGATCAGCGACGCGCTCAACGAGGAGCTGCACGAGCTTGCCGATGCCGGCTGCAAGGTGATCCAGATGGAGGAGCCGCAGATCCATCTGCTCGCCGCCAAGGGACTGGCGGACGCGCTACTCAATGCGAAGTTCATGGTGGAGGTGTTCAACAACACCGTGCGCGGCCTGCGCAAGAAGGCCGAAGTGTGGTGCCACACCTGCTGGGGCAATCCCGCGGCGCAGCGACTGTTCGCGAAGACACCGAGCTACGCGCCGGCGCTTGATGCGTTGAGCGAGGTAGACGCGGACGTGATCACGTTCGAGACCTGCAGCTCGGGCGGCATGGACCTCGAGGCGATCGGCCAGCGCATCCGCAGCCAGAAGATATGTATTGGCGTGGTGGATCATCACACGCTGCAGGTCGAGACGCCCGAGCAGGTGGCCGGGCTGATCCGCAAGGCGCTCGAGCACATCCCGGCCGAGCGGCTGGTGCTTGCTTCGGACTGCGGCATGGGACGCGAAGGCATGAGCCGCCGCCACGCGTTCTACAAGATGGTGTCGATCGTGCTCGGCACGAACCTCGTGCGGCGCGAGCTCGGCGTGCCGCCCGCGCAGTGCTTGGCCGCGGAGTCGCGGTATTCGATGATAGAAGCCGAGTAACGCCAACTTGGAGGAGGAGGCAGCATGACGATCGACCGCAGGAAATTCATCAAGGCGGCTGGCGCCGCGGCCGGCGCGGCGCAGCTCGGATTCCCGACTATCCTCCGCGCGCAGGCCGAGCCGATCCGGATCGGCTTGCTGACCATCAAGACCGGTGCGCTCGCCTCCGGCGGCATCGACATGGAGCGCGGCCTTACGATCTTCCTGAAGGAGAAGAACTACACCATGGGTGGGCGCAAGGTGACGCTCACCGTCGCCGACAGCGGCGGCGTGCCGGCCCAGGCGCGCACCAAGATGCAGGAGCTGGTCGAGCGCGAACGGGTGCAAGCGGTCGTCGGGCCGCTCGCTGCCTTTGAGGCGCTCGCCATGGACGACTACATCCGAGCCGCCCAGATCCCGACGCTGCCGATCGCCGGCGCCGAAGACATGACCCAGCGCAAGGCGAACCCCTGGTTCGTGCGCGCGACCTCGACCTCGGCGCAGTGCGCCTACCCGATGGCCGACTATTGCGCGAAGCAGCTGAAGTACAAGCGCATGACGGCGATCGCGGACGACTTCGCCTACGGGCACGAGATGCTCGGCGGGTTCCAGCAGGTGTTCGAAGACGCGGGCGGCACACTGACGCAGAAGCTTTTCTCCCCGCTGAACGCGCCCGATTACGGCTCCTACATCGCCCAGATCAAGCCGGACGTGGATGCGATCTTCCTCGGCTTCGCGGGCGCGAATGGCTTCCGATTCCTGAAGCAGTACAACGAATACGGCATGAAGACGCCGATCGTGGGCGGCATGACTGCCTTTGACGAGGTGGCGGTGCGCAACATGGGCGATTACGCGATCGGCAAGCTCTCGAGTTGCTGGTATACCGCGCAGCTCGACAATCCCATCAATCGCCGTTTCGTCGCCACGTATCGCGGCGAGAACGGCTACGATCCGGGGCAGTATGCGGCTGGCACGTATCTGTACGGCGAAGTGCTTTACGCCGCCATCCAGGCACTCAAGGGCAAGGTGGAGGACAAACAGGACTTCATCAAGGCGCTGCGCGCGGTGCGTGTGGACACGTTGCGCGGGCCGATCGCATTCGATGAGTATGGCAACGTCGTCGGCAACATCTATATCCGCAAGGTGCAGAAGAAAGACGAACACCTGATCAACACGAACATCTACACCTATTCGAACGTCAGTCAGTTCTGGACCTACAACCCGAAGGAATTCCTGAGCCATCCGGTGTGGTCGCGTGACTACCCGCCGATGAAGACTACGTAGAGGAGAGCAGCAATGGCCGGTAAGCAGCGCATCAGTTATTTCCCGGTGGAGAAGATGGACGCCGAGATGCGCGCCGAGATGGAGCGCTGCCGGCGCGAAGGCACGCCGCGTCCGGAGAGCTCGGCGGTGCGCGCGCACGTGCCGGCGGCGTTCTGGGCCTTCGCCAACGCCTGGCGCGATCTGTTCCACCGCGGCGTGTGCGATCACGCCATCAAGGAGCTCTGCCGTCTTTATGTGTCGCGCTCGGTGCAATGCGACTACTGCGGCAACCAGCGCTCAATCAAGGCGGCGGGCGCAGGTGTCATGGAGGACCACGTGCGCGATCTGCTCAACTTCGAGAAGTCCACGCGCTACGGCGAGCGCGAGAAGGCGGCGCTCGCCTATGCCGAAGCGATCACCTGGCATCTGGACGCGGACGACGCTTTCTGGGAGCGGCTGCACCGGCATTTCGCCGAGCCCGAGCTGGTGGAGCTCGGCTGCTTCATCGCGCTCACGATGGGCCAGCAGAGCTGGCTGCGTCTGCTCAACATCGATCACCACCAGGTGCTCGCCGGCACGAGCGCCTCGATGGCGCCGGGCTATGAGACTCCTGAGGCGCTCGAGCAGTCGAAATCGTCCGAACAATACTGGGCGCGCTCTAAGTCAACGCGCGCCTGAACCGCGCGTTGCTGGAATAACAGACTAGGAGGATGCCGATGAAACGCTGGATGCTTCTCTTACTCGCGGCTTTCGCCGTCCACGCGTCGGCGCAGAGCTATCCGACCAAACCCGTGCACATCGTCATCTCGTTCACCCCGGGCAGTTCGACCGACATCGTCGGCCGGATCGTGATCCAGAGGCTTACCGAGATGTGGGGCCAGCCGGTGGTACCCGAAAACAAATCCGGGGCTGGCGGCTCGATCGGGTCGGCGGCGGTCGCGAAGGCCGACCCGGACGGCTATACGCTGCTGATCAACTCCAACGCGCACACGGTGAACCCGGCGATCTACGCCAAGTTGCCTTACGACACGCTCACCGACTTTTCCGACATAGCGCCGCTTGCCATCCAGCCTAACGTGCTGACCGTGCGGCCGGATGGTCCCTACAAATCGGTGGCGGACCTCGTCAAGGCGGCAAAGGCCAAGCCGGGTGCACTGAACATCGGGCATGCGGGCATCGGCAGCGGCACGCACCTCACGACCGAGAGGTTCATCGCAGCGGCTGGCATCAAGGTCGTCCAAGTCCCTTTCAAGGGTACGCCGGAAGTCATCACCGCAATGTTCTCCGGCAACGTCGATGCCTACTGGGCGCCGATATCGGCTGCGATGGGCAGTATCAAAGGGGGGAAACTCCGCCCGCTGGCCGTCAGTACGACAAAGCGCAATCCGCAACTGCCGGACGTCCCGACGCCCGCGGAAGCCGGCATCGCGGGCACCGAGTCGCCGCTGTGGTTCGGGCTCTGGGGACCCGCCAAGATGTCGCCGCAGCTCGTGAGCAAGATAAACGCGGACGTGCGCAAGGCGCTCGCGGATCCCGGCGTGAAAGAGCGGCTCGTGAATGCCGGCAACGAGACTATGGACATGTCGCCTCGGGAATTCTCGAAACTGGTGCGCGACGAAATCGAGTCGAACAAGCGCGTGCTCGCCGCTGCCGGGGTCAAGCCGCAGTAGCGAGGCGCTTCAGCGGCACGCCCGTCAGGCGCTGCAGCTCCTCGAAGGCGAGGCCCTCGACCATTTCCACGACGTGAAGCCCGTCGGGCTTCACGTCGATGATCGCGAGGTCGGTGTAGACGCGGTTCACGCAGCGCGCACCTGTCAACGGATAGCTGCAGCGCTCGACGATCTTGCTCTCGCCCTGCTTGGTGAGGTGCTCCATCATCACGAGCACCTTCTTCGCTCCCATGGCAAGGTCCATCGCGCCGCCGACGGCGGGAATCGCGTCGGCGCCGCCGGTGTGCCAGTTCGCGAGGTCGCCCGCTACCGAGACCTGAAAGGCGCCGAGCACCGCGAAGTCGAGATGCCGGCCGCGGATCATGGCGAAAGAGTCGGCGTGGTGGAAAAACGCGCCGCCCGCAAGCAGCGTAACCGGCTCCTTGCCGGCGTTGATCAGGTCCTCGTCCTCGCGGCCTGGCGCCGGCTTCGGTCCGACGCCGAGGACGCCATTTTCGCTGTGCAGGATGATCTCGCGGCCCTTCGGCAGGTGCTCGGCGACCAGCGTCGGCAGGCCGATGCCCAGATTGACATAGGAGCCTTCCGGAATGTCGCGTGCCACGCGCGCCGCCATCTGGTTGCGATCGAGCTTTTTCATCATGCGGCCTTCCTCAGCGACGAGCCGATCCTCACCACGCGCTTGACGAAGATACCCGGGGTCACGATCACCTCGGGATCCAGCGCACCGAGCTCCACGATCTCGCGCACCTGCACAACGGTGCAGCGCGCGGCGCTCGCCATGATCGGCGCGAAGTTGCGCCCCGTCTTGCGGTAGACGAGGTTGCCCCAGCGATCGGCGCGATCCGCCTTGATCAGCGCGTAGTCGGCGTGGATCGGATATTCCAGCACGTAGTCGCGATCGCCGATGCGCCGCGTCTCCTTGCCCTCGGCGAGCAGCGTGCCGAATGCGGTGGGCGTGTAGAGCGCGCCGATGCCCGCGCCCGCGGCGCGGATGCGCTCGGCGAGCGTTCCCTGCGGGACCAGCTCGAGCTGGATTTCGCCCGCGCGATAGGCGCGGTCGAAATGCCACGAATCAGTTTGGCGCGGAAACGAGCAGAGGATCTTGCGCACGCGCTTCGCTGCAATGAGCGCCGCAAGGCCGCCGTCTGCATTGCCGGCGTTGTTGTTGACGATGGTTAGATCGCGCGCGCCCTGCGCGATTAGCGCATCGATCAGCGCCGCGGGCATGCCCGCATTGCCGAAGCCGCCGATCATGATCGTCGCGCCGTCAGCGATATCGGCGAGCGCCGCTTCCGCGCTCGCGAAAGTCTTGTCGATCACGGGGCGCCAATTATGGCACTCGGCCTAAGTTGAGGAACAACATTCAAACACAGACCTAAGCAACTGATTTTCTGCACGAGTTTTGGCGGGGGAAACAAGTGTAAAAAATCACAGTAAGTGCTTGTCCTGCTTGGAGAATCGGCCTTGACGGCCCAGTTATTTGTCTATAAGGTGGCAAAAGGTAGAAAAAAGTGGGACAGGGAGCCCAATGGAAGCGGCGTTTCACGGAGCGGCGGTCATCACGCTCGACGCCAAGGGACGCGTCGCTATCCCGACGCGCCACCGTGCGGCGCTCGTGCAATCCGGCAAGTCGCTCGTCCTCACGGCGCACCCCGACGGTTGCGTGCTCATTTATCCGCAAGCCGATTGGGAGCCGGTGCGCGCCAAGGTCGCCATGTTTCCAAGCTTCGATCCGACCGCGAGCT
The DNA here is from genome assembly GCA_035689325.1 of Burkholderiales bacterium. Lineage (GTDB taxonomy): Bacteria > Pseudomonadota > Gammaproteobacteria > Burkholderiales > SG8-39 > SCGC-AG-212-J23. Next base: position 7,698 of record DASSLQ010000196.1, read on the forward strand.
GGTGGAAGCGCTTGCTCCTCGGGTTCGAAGAGCACGTGTCGCCGGACAACTCGGGCCGCATCCTTCTGCCGCCGGCGCTGCGCATGCACGGGCGACTCGAGCGCGACGCGATGATGGTCGGCCAGGGCCATTACTTCGAGTTGTGGGATGCCGGCGTCTGGTCGGCGAAGCTCGAGCGCGCGCTTGCGGCGACCGGCACGCCGCCGGCAGGCATGGAAGATTTCTCGTTGTGAACGGCGCCGATGCACGAGCCGGTACTGCTCAACGAAGCAATCGAAGGGCTCGCCATCCGCGCCGATGGCCTCTACTTGGACGGCACTTTCGGCCGCGGCGGCCACAGCCGCGCGATCCTCGAGCGCCTTGGGCCCGGCGGGCGTCTGATCGCCATCGACCGCGATCCGGCGGCCGAGCGCGCGGCGGGCGCAATGCGCGATCCGCGCTTCACTTTCATGCGTGCGAGTTTCTCGGCGCTCGCCGACGTGCTCGGCGAACGCAAGATGCACGGCATGCTTTTCGACCTGGGGGTCTCCTCGCCACAGCTCGAGGACCCGGGTCGCGGATTCTCCTTTCGCCACGACGGTCCGCTCGACATGCGCATGGATCCGCAAGCCGGTGAGCCGGCCGCCGCGTGGCTTGCGCGGGCAGAAGAACGACAAATCAGGGAGGTCATCCGCGACTATGGCGAAGAACGGTTTGCTAAACAGATTGCAGCAGCGATTGTTGCTGCTCGCCGCCGCGAACCCATCCTTCGCACCCGGCAACTGGCCGATCTCGTGGCAAAGGCGGTCCGCACACGCGAGCCGGGCCAGGATCCGGCGACGCGCACCTTTCAGGCTCTACGGATTCATGTCAATCGGGAGCTTGAGGAAGTATCGCTGATGCTGCCGCAGGCGGTCCGGCATCTCCTCACAGGCGGCCGCCTCGCCGTCATCAGTTTTCATTCGCTCGAAGACCGCATCGTCAAGCGCTTCCTGCAGGCGGCGGCGCGGCCCGCCGTGCCGCGCCGGCTGCCGCTGCGCGAGGCCGAGATGCCGCGGCCCGCGCTACGCGTTGTCGGCCGCGCGGTACGCGCGAGCGAGCCAGAGACAAGAAGAAACCCGCGGGCGCGCAGCGCCATCCTCCGGGTGGCCGAGCGCACCGCGGGGCCCTACCAACCCGACAACCGAATCGAGCCCGGCGCGCGGTGGCGAAACTGAACCTCCTCCTCCTCGCGGTTCTCGTCGCCTGCGCGCTCGGGCTCGTCACTTCGCAGCACAAGGCAAGGAAGCTCTTTTCGGCGCTCGAGCGCGAGCATGAGCACGCGCGCGAGCTCGACGTGGAATACGGCCGCTTGCAGCTCGAGGCGAGCACTTGGGGCCAGCACTCGCGCGTGGCAAGAATCGCCGCCGGCACGCTCGGGCTGCGCGTCCCGGATGCGCGGCGGGTGCGACTGCTCGCCCGAGACAACGCGCAGTGACGGCAGGCAGCATCGCGGCGCGGGGCCTGGTGCGCTTGCCGGTGTGGCGCGCGCGCATCGTGCTCCTTGCCCTGATCGGCGCTTTCGCCGCGCTCACCGCGCGCGCCCTCTACCTGCAGGCCGTGCGGACCGATTTCCTGCAGGAGAAGGGCGATGCCCGCTATTCGCGCGTGCTCGAGATGCCGGCGACTCGCGGCCGCATCATGGACCGGTATGGCGAAGCGCTCGCCGTCTCGACGCCGGTGAAATCGATCTGGGCGATCCCCGCCGACGTGCAGCTCAAGTCGGCGCAGCGAAAGAGCCTCGCCCGGCTGCTCGGCGTGAGCGCGCGCGAGCTCGACAGGAAGCTCGCCGAGCCGGAACGCGATTTCGTTTATCTCCGGCGGCAGCTCGAGCCCGAGACAGCCGAAGCGATTGCCAGGCTCGGCCTGCCGGGCATCTATGAGCAGCGCGAGTACCGGCGCTACTACCCGGCCGGCGAAGTGACGGCGCAGCTGCTCGGCTTTACCGATGTCGAGGACGTCGGCCAGGAGGGCTTGGAGCTTGCCTACGAGCAATCGCTTGGCGGGACCCGCGGCAGCCGCCGGGTGATCAAGGACCGCCTCGGACACGTCGTCGAGGATGTGCAATCGATACGCGCCGCGCAGGACGGCGTCGATCTCACCCTGTCGATCGACAGCAAGATCCAGAGCATCGCCTTTGCCGCGCTCAAGGCGGCAGTGGAGCGCCATCGGGCCAAGGCGGGCGCGCTCGTCGCGCTTGCCGTGCAGACCGGCGAAGTGCTCGCGCTCGCAAACGTGCCCTCGTACAACCCGAACAACCGCGCGCAGCTGAGCGGCGCCGAGCTGCGCAACCGCGTGATCACCGATCTTTTCGAGCCGGGCTCGACGCTCAAGCCCTTTACCATCGCGCTTGCGCTCGAGTCGGGCAAGGTGACGCCGCAAACGATTGTCGCGACGGCGCCCGGACGCATGACGCTTGCTCATTACACCATCCGCGATGTACACCCTGCGGCCGCGCTCAGCGTGACCCAGGTATTGCAGAAGTCCTCCAACATCGGCGCCGCCAAGCTCGCGCTCGCCATGCCGCGCGAAGCGTTGTGGGACTTCTACGATCGGCTCGGGTTCGGCAGGGCCCCGCAGCTCGGCTTTCCGGGGGCGGCGGCGGGGCGCTTGCGCCCGTTTCGTAGCTGGCGGCCGATCGAGCAGGCGACCATGGCCTACGGCCACGGCATCTCCGTTAGCCTGATCCAGCTCGCCCGCGCCTACACGATCTTTGCCGGCGATGGGGAATTGGTGCCCCTCACGCTGGTCAAAAGCGAACTGGCGGCACACGGCGAGAAGCTCGTCTCCGCCGGGACGGCGCGCGCGGTGCGCGCGATGCTTGAGGCGGCCGTTCAGCCCGGCGGCACCGGCCCGCGGGCGCGCATCGTCGGCTGGCGCGTCGCCGGGAAGACCGGAACTGCACACAAGCAGGAAAACGGCGGCTACGCCGCGGACAAATACATTGCTTCCTTTGTCGGACTCGCACCCGTGTCAGCGCCGCGCGTCATCATTGCCGTGATGCTCGACGAGCCGGCCGGCGATTACTACGGAGGCTCGGTCGCCGCGCCGGTATTCGCCGAGGTGATGCAGGCGACGCTGCGCCTGCTGGGCGTTCCGCACGACGCTCCGCTCGAGCCGCTCGAGCAGCCGGCCGGCGACGCACCGCGGGAAAGTACATGAGCGACGATGGACCTCTTCCAACGACTCGCTGCGCAGGGCGCGATGATCGAGCGGCTCACCGCCGATAGCCGCCGCTGCCGCCCCGGGACGGCGTTCTTTGCGTACCCCGGGGAAAAGGCCGATGGCCGCGCCTACATCGGCGACGCCGTGGAGCGCGGCGCCTCTGCGGTGCTGTGGGAGGCCGACAACTTCACCTGGTCGCCGGCCTGGCGCGTGCCGAATAGCGCTGTGCACGGCCTCAAGCAGCGCGCAAGCGAGCTTGCCGCCGAGTTCTACGGCCAGCCCTCGCGCGCATTGTGGATCTGCGGCGTCACCGGCACCAACGGCAAGACCTCCTGCAGCCAGTGGATCGCCGCGGCGCTGCAAGCGAGCGGCATTCGCAGCGGCGTTATCGGCACGCTTGGCTGTGGCTTCCCGGGCGCATTGCGCGACGCCGGCAACACCACGCCGGACGCGCTCGAGCTGCAGGCGACATTGGGCGAGCTGCGCGCCGCCGGCGCGCGCGCCGTGACGATGGAGGTTTCGTCGCACGGCCTCGCGCAAGGCCGCGTGAATGGCGTACGTTTCGCATGCGCGCTGTTCACTAATCTTTCGCACGACCACCTCGACTACCACCGTTCCATGCAGGCGTACGCCGAAGCAAAGGCGCAGCTCTTTGCCATGCCGGGCCTCGAGGCCGCGGTGCTGAACCTCGACGATGAGTTCGGTCGTGAGCTGGCGCGTCGTCTCGCCGGGCGCGTGCGGCGCATCGGCTATGCTCTGGAGACACCGGTGGCAGGCGCAACGGACGAGTTCATCGGTTTGCAGCCCTCGATGCAGCTTGTCTCCGGCTGGGGACGCGCCCAGCTCGTCACGCGCCAGGTCGGCCGCTTCAATCTTTCCAATGCGCTCGGCGTGCTCGGCTGCCTGATGGCGCGCGGCGTGGCGTTCGCAGATGCTGTGCGCCTGCTTGCGGAGCTGCCGTCGGTTCCGGGACGGATGGAGCAGGTCGGCGAACGGCCGCTCGTGATCGTCGACTATGCGCACACGCCCGATGCGCTCGACAAGGTGCTCGCCGTGCTAAAGCCGCTCGCGGCCGAGCGCAGCGGCCAACTGACCGTGGTGTTTGGCGCCGGCGGCGACCGCGATCCGGCGAAGCGGCCCGCAATGGGCGAGGTCGCCGAACGTGGTGCCGATCGGGTGATCATCACCTCCGACAATCCGCGCAGCGAGGATCCGCTTCGCATCATCGACGCGATCGCGAGCGGCATGCGCGCCGCCGCGCCGCGCGAGCCGGATCGGCAGCGCGCCATCGAGCGGGCGGTACTCGAGGCGGCGCCGCAGGATGTGGTGCTGATCGCCGGCAAGGGCCACGAGAGCTACCAGGAGATCGCAGGCCGGCGCCTGCCGTTTTCCGACCAGGCGGTGGCACGCGCCGCGCTCGCGCTGCGGGGTAGCCGATGATGAGCGTATCGGAAGCCGCGAATGTCACGGCCGGCCGCACCAGCGGCGCCGATGCGCGTTTTGTCGGCGTGTCGACCGACAGCCGCGCAATCGGCCGGAGCGAGCTGTTCGTCGCGCTACGCGGCGAGCGCTTCGATGGACATGACTTCCTCGAGGCCGCGGCCGCGCGCGGCGCGGCAGCCGCCATGGTCGATCGTGACTATCACGGGCCCTATCCGCTCCCCGTGATCATCGTGCAGGACACCAAGCGCGCGCTCGGCGATCTCGCACGTGACTGGCGCGCGCGCATGCGGCCGGTGCTCATCGCCGTCACGGGCTCCAACGGCAAGACTACGGTGAAGGAAATGCTCGCGGCGATCCTGCGGCGCCACGGCGGCGAGCAGGCGGTGCTGGCGACCGCTGGCAACCTGAATAACGACATCGGCGTGCCGCTCACGTTGCTCAAGATGAGGTCGCCGCACCGCTGGTGCGCCATCGAGCTCGGGATGAACCACCGGGGCGAGATCGCGTACCTGGCGGGCATCGCGGCGCCGACCATCGCGCTCGTCAACAATGCGCAGCGCGAGCACCTCGAATTCATGGGCAGCGTGGCCGAGGTCGCGGCGGAGAACGCCAGCGTCTACGACGCGCTGCCCGCTTCGGGCATCGCGGTGATCAATGCCGATGACGAGCATGGGGCGTTCTTTCGCAGCCGCGCCGGCGCCCGGCAAGTGGTGGAGTTCGGCCTGAAGGGCGCGATGGTGAGCGGCCGTTACGCCCTCGGTGGCCTGCAGAGCGAGCTGCGCCTGCGCACGCCGCACGGCGAAGCGCAAGCGACGCTCGCCATTCCGGGCCTGCACAATGTGCGCAACGCGCTCGCGGCGGCCGCCTGTGCGCACGCCGCCGGCATCGAACCGGCGGCGATCGCTGCGGGCTTGAGCGCCTTCCGGTCCTATACCGGGCGGCTGCAGGTTAAGCAGGCGCGCGGCGGCCTGACGGTGATCGACGACAGCTACAACGCCAACCCCGATTCGGTGCGTGCCGCGATCGACGTGCTCGCCGCCTGTCCAGGCCCGACCGTGCTCGTGCTCGGCGACATGGGTGAAGTGGGGCCGCAGGGGCCGGCGTTTCATCGCGAGGTCGGCGCGTACGCCCGCGCGCACGGTGTCACGCGCCTGCTTGCCTTCGGCGATGCGGCTGCGCATGCGGTGCAAGCGTTCGGCGAGGGCGGCGCGCACTTCAGTGACGTCGCGGCGCTGGTCGCCGCGGTCGACGGACGCACCGTGCTCGTCAAGGGCTCGCGCTTCATGAAGATGGAGCGCATCGTGGCCGCGCTTGTCGGCACACCCGTGGAGGGTGCGCACTAATGCTGCTAGAGATCGCCCAGTGGCTCGCCAAGGACGTGCGCGCGTTCAACGTGTTCAACTACATCACGCTGCGCGCCGTGCTTGCTTGCCTTACGGCACTCGCCGTGTCGCTGGTCCTCGGTCCTTACATGATCCGCAAGCTCACCGCCTACAAGATCGGCCAGGCGGTGCGCGACGACGGCCCGCGCTCGCATCTCACCAAGGCGGGCACGCCCACCATGGGCGGCGCGCTGATCCTCGTCTCGATCTGCGTCACCACGCTCCTCTGGGGCGACCTCAAGAGCAAATTCCTCTGGGTGGTGCTCCTCGTGACGCTCGCCTTCGGCTCGATCGGCTGGATCGATGACTACCGCAAGGTCGTGCACCGCAACCCGAAGGGTCTCTCGCCGCGGGCGAAGTTCTTCTGGCAGTCGCTGATCGGCCTCGCGGCAGCGGCGTACCTCGCCTGGCTCGCGCAGAGCATGCCGCCGCTCAACCAGCTGATCGTGCCGTTCTTCAAGTTCGTCTCCTATCCGCTCGGCACGCTCGGCTTCATCGTGCTGACCTTCTGCGTCATCGTCGGCACGTCCAACGCGGTGAATCTGACCGACGGCCTCGACGGCCTCGCCATCATGCCGACCGTGCTCGTGGGCAGCGCGCTCGGCGTGTTCGCGTATGTCGCCGGGCACGCGGTCTTTTCCAAGTATCTCGGCCTGCCGTACATCCCGGGCGCCGGCGAGCTGGCGGTGATCTGCGGCGCGCTCGCCGGCGCCGGGCTCGGCTTCCTCTGGTTCAACGCCTACCCGGCGGAAGTGTTCATGGGCGACGTCGGCGCGCTCGCGCTCGGCGGGGCGCTCGGCACGGTGGCGGTAATCGTGCGTCAGGAAATCGTGCTCTTCATCATGGGCGGCGTGTTCGTCGCCGAGACGCTCTCCGTGATGATCCAGGTGCTGTACTTCAAGTGGAGCGGCGGCAAGCGCATCTTCCGCATGGCGCCGCTGCACCATCATTACGAGCTCGAAGGCTGGAAGGAGAGCCAGGTCGTGGTGCGCTTCTGGATCATCACCATGATGCTCGTGCTCTTCGGGCTCTCCACGCTCAAGCTCAGATGATGCGCGAGGCCGTCCGTCACCTGCTGCCGCAGCCGCCGCGCGTGGCGCTGGAGGGGCGGCGGCTGCTGGTTCTCGGTCTGGGCGACACCGGTCTGTCCGTGGCGCGCTACGCCGAGCGCCGCGGCGCTCTCGTACGCGTCGCCGATACGCGCGCCGCGCCGCCGCGGCGCGCCGCGCTGACGGGCGACGTGCGGCTCGGACCATTTACCCCGACGCTGCTCGCGGACGTCGACCTCGTATGCATCAGCCCCGGGCTCGCGCTCGCCGAGCCGCTCGTCGGCGAGGCGCTCGCGCGCGGTATTCCGGTGCTCGGAGACATCGAGCTCTTCGCATGGGAAAACCGTGCGCCGGTGCTCGCGGTGACCGGGACGAACGGCAAGAGCACCGTCACCGCGCTCACCGGTCAGCTGTTGCGCAGCGTGGGCGTCGACTGCGAAGTGGCCGGCAACATCTCGCCGCCGGTACTCGACGCACTGCTGGCGAGGCAGGTGCCGCCGGCAGTCTGGGTGCTTGAGCTCTCGAGCTACCAGCTCGAGACGACATGGACCCTGAACGCCGCCGCCGCAACCATGCTCAACCTGAGCGAAGACCACCTCGACCGCTATGCCGGCCTTGCGGCCTACGGCGCTGCGAAGGCGCGCATCTTTCAGGGCCAGGGCATCCAGGTGCTCAACCGCGACGACCCGGCTTCCATGGCCATGGCGCTGCCGGGCCGGCGCGCCGTCAGCTTCGGTCTTGCTGCGGCACCCTCGGCGCGCGATTTCGGTGTTGCGGACGGCGCGCTCATGGAAGGACCGCATCGGCTCTTCGAGGCGAGCGCGCTCGCTATCCACGGCGCACACAACGTCGCCAATGCACTCGCGGCCTGCGCGCTCGCGCGCGCGGTTGGCGTGCCGCGCGAGCGCCTGGCGCACGGGCTTGCCTGCTTCCGCGGCTTGCCGCACCGGGTGGAGCTCGTCGCTCGGCGCCAGGGCGTCGAGTGGTACGACGATTCGAAAGGCACGAACGTCGGCGCGACCATCGCAGCGCTGCGCGGCCTTGGCAAGCGTGCGGTGCTGATCCTCGGCGGCGAGGGCAAGGGCCAGGACTTCGCGCCGCTGCGTCAGCCGGTGGCGCAATACGCGTCGCATGCGCTGCTCATCGGCCGCGACGCCCCGCTCATCGAGGCGGCGCTCGCGGGCCTTGCGATGCAGCGGTGCGCGACGCTGGAGCAGGCCGTCGAGCGTGCCGCCGGGTTGGCGCGCCCGGGTGAAGCGGTGCTGCTTTCCCCGGCCTGCGCAAGCTTCGACATGTTTCGCGACTACAGGGAACGCGGCGAGAGGTTTGCCGCCGCGGTGCACGCGCTGCCATGAGCCAGACCTTCGTGCCTGCGCGTAACGCGCCCGCCGCGGAGTACGACCGCTCGCTCGCCTGGGCGGCGCTGCTGCTCGCGGCGGGCGGCCTGGTGATGGTGTACTCCGCTTCCATTGCGACCGCGGAAGCGAACCGCTACGCCGGCTACAGCGCCACGTGGTTCCTGATGCGCCACGGCATGTTCTGCGCCGTGGCGCTCGTTGCGGCGCTGATGGTGTTCCTGGTGCCTGCCAAACACTGGCAGCAGGCCGCCCCGCTCCTTTTCCTCGCCGGCATGGCGCTGCTGGTCGCGGTATTGATTCCGGGCATCGGTCGCGAAGTGAACGGCGCGCGGCGCTGGCTCGGGCTGCCGCTCGTGAGCGTGCAGCCCTCGGAGCGAATGAAGCTCGCCGCCGTGCTCTACGCCGCGGACTACACCGTGCGCAAGCACAGCGTCCTGAAGAGCTTCAAACGCGGCCTGCTGCCGATGCTCGCCGTGATGCTCGTCGTGGCGTGGCTGCTCTTGCGCGAGCCGGATTTCGGCGCCCTCGTCGTCATCGCGGCGAGCGCGTTTGCCGTGCTGTTTCTCGGCGGCATGAACGGACGTCACTTCGTGGCGCTCCTTGGCATGTTGCTCGCCGGCTTCGCGCTGCTGGTGCTGGCCTCGCCCTATCGCATGCACAGGATTTTCGGCTACATGGATCCCTGGTCCGATCCCTACGGCAGCGGCTACCAGCTGTCGCACGCGCTCATCGCCTTCGGCCGGGGCGAGTGGCTCGGCGTGGGACTCGGCGCGAGCGTCGAGAAGCTCCACTACCTGCCCGAGGCGCACACCGATTTTCTGCTCGCGGTGCTCGCCGAGGAATTGGGCTTTGTCGGCGTCGCGGCGGTAATCGCGCTCTTCGCCTGGATCGTGTCGCGCGCCTTCGCCATCGCGCGCGAGGCGCGCTCGCGCGAGCGCCACTTCGCCGCGCTCAGCGCGCAGGGCATCGGCATCTGGCTCGGCGCGCAGGCGTTCATCAACATGGGCGTGAACATGGGGTTGCTCCCCACGAAGGGCCTGACGCTGCCGCTCATGAGCTACGGCGGCTCGGGGCTGATCGCGAACTTCGTCGCCATAGCGATCCTGCTGCGCATCGATTGGGAGAATCGGCAGCTCGCGCGAGGCCTGCACGCATGAGGACGCTCCTCATCATGGCGGGCGGTACTGGCGGGCATATCTTTCCCGGCCTCGCGGTCGCGCAGGAGGCGCGCGCCGCGGGCTGGCAAGTGGTGTGGATGGGCGCGCGTGGCGGCATGGAGGAACGGCTCGTGCCGCGCTACGGGTACGCGGCGGCCTGGATCCGCGCGCGCGCGGCAAGAGGCAAAGGCCTGCTGCAGAAGGTCCTGCTGCCGGCGAACCTGCTCTATTCGTTCTGGGAAAGCGCGCGCCATATAAGGCGCATCCGCCCGGACGTGGTGCTCGGTCTCGGCGGCTACGTTGCATTCCCTGGCGGCATGATGGCCTCGCTCCTCGGGCGGCCGCTCGCGCTGCACGAGCAAAACGCCATCGCCGGTCTTGCCAACCGCGTGCTTGCCGGCGTCTCGGACAAGGTGATGGTCGGCTTCCCGCAAGCGCTGCGCCAGGCTGAGTGGACCGGCAATCCGGTGCGAGCGGAAATCGCGGCGATCGCCTCGCCCGATGAGCGCTTCCGCGGCCGCCAAGGACCGATGCGCCTGCTCATCGTCGGCGGAAGCCTCGGCGCGCAGGCGCTGAACGAAGCCGTGCCGCGCGCGCTCGCGCTCCTCGCGGAGCGGCCGCAGGTCGTGCACCAGTCGGGCGAGAAGCATCTCGAAGCGCTGCGCACGGCCTACGCCGCCAGCGGCGTGCAGGGCGAGCTCGTTGCCTTCATCGACGACATGGCGCGCCGCTATGCCGAAGCGGATCTCGTCATCTGCCGCGCCGGCGCGGTGACCATCGCCGAGCTCTCGGCGGGCGGCATGGCGAGCATCCTTGTGCCCTTTCCGCACGCGGTCGACGACCACCAGACGGCGAATGCGCGCTTCCTCGCCGAGCGCGGCGCGGCGATCCTGCTGCCGCAGCCGGAGCTCAGCGCGGAGCGGCTGGCGGCGCTCATCGGCGCGCTCGACCGGCCGGCGCTGCTGCAGATGGCGCAGAACGCCCGCGCCCTGGGCAAGCCGGACGCTGCACGCGTCGTCGCGCAGCGCTGCATGGACCTCGCGCGATGAAACACAAAGTGCGACGCATTCATTTCGTCGGCATCGGCGGCGCCGGCATGTCCGGCATCGCCGAGGTGCTCGCCAATCTCGGCTACCAGGTGAGCGGCTCGGACCTCTCCGCGAACGCGGCGACGCGCAGGCTCGCCGGCCTGGGGGTGAAGATCTTCCACGGGCACCGCGCCGAGCAGATCGCTGGCGCCGACGTTGTGGTGCTCTCGAGCGCCGTGCAGCCGGACAATCCCGAGGTGCTGGCGGCGCGCGAGGGGCACGTCCCGCTGGTGCCGCGGGCGCTAATGCTCGCCGAGCTGATGCGGCTGAAGCGCGGCATTGCGATCGCAGGCACGCACGGCAAGACCACCACCACGAGCCTGGTCGCGAGCGTGCTCGCGGAGGGGGGCCTCGATCCGACCTTTGTGATCGGCGGGCGCCTCAACGCCGCGGGCAGCAATGCGCGCCTTGGCAGCGGCGATTTCATCGTCGTCGAAGCCGATGAATCGGACGCCTCCTTCCTGCATCTGCAGCCGGTGATCGCGGTCGTGACGAATATCGATGCCGATCACATGGATACGTATGGGCAGGACTTCTCGCGGCTCAAGCAGGCGTTCGTCCAGTATCTGCAGAACCTGCCTTTCTACGGCGCGGCCATCCTGTGCGACGACGATCCGCATGTGCGCGACATCCTGCCGCTCGTCTCGAAGCCCGTGGTCACGTACGGCACCGGCGCCGACTGCACGATTCGCGCGCTCGCCATTGCGCACGACGGCGCGCGCATGCGTTTTCGCGCCGAGCGGCGCGGCGCGCGCGCGCTCGACGTGCTGCTCAACCTGCCGGGGCGGCATAACGTGCTCAACGCGCTCGCCGCCATTGCGGTCGCGGACGAGGTCGGCGTGCCGGAGCGAGCGGTGCTGAAAGCCCTCGCTGAATTCCGCGGCGTCGGCCGACGCTTCCAGAGCCACGGGGAGGTCGAGCTCGAAGGCGGTGGCAGGTTCACGCTGATCGACGATTACGGCCACCATCCGGCCGAGATGGCGGCGACGCTGGACGCGGCGCGCGGCGCCTTTCCCGGGCGGCGCCTGGTGCTTGCGTTCCAGCCGCATCGCTACACGCGCACGCGTGATCTGTTTGAGGATTTCGTGCGAGTGCTCTCCACCGCCGATGCCCTGCTGCTCGCCGAGGTCTATCCGGCGGGCGAAGCGCCGATCGTCGCCGCCGATGCGCGCTCGCTCGCGCGTGCGGTGCGGGTCGCAGGCCAGGTCGAGCCGATCTACGTCGAAAACATCGCCGAAATGCCGGCGGCGATCCGCCGCGTCGCGCGCGATGGCGACGTCGTGCTCACCATGGGCGCAGGGTCCGTCGGCAACGTGCCCGGCCAGCTCGCATGAACATGGCCGAAGCGCTCCATTTCCACGGCTTGCGCGGCGCACTGAAGTGCGACGAACCGATGAGCCGCCACGTCAGTTGGCGCACGGGCGGTCCCGCGGATCGGTTCTACGTGCCCGCGGACCTCGAGGATCTCGGGCACTTCCTGCGCCAGCTGCCGCCGGATGAGCCGCTCCTCTTCGTCGGCCTGGGCTCGAATCTGCTGATGCGCGACGGCGGCTGGCGCGGCACGGTGGTGATGACGCACGCGGCGGCGCGCCGGCCGCGCATGGAAGGCGATCTCATCTATGCCGAGGCGGGCGTGGCGAGCCCGAAGGTGGCGCGCTTTGCAGCCCTGCACGAGCGCCAGGGCGCCGAGTTCCTCGCCGGCGTGCCCGGCTGCGTGGGCGGCGCCCTCGCCAT
>DASSLQ010000197.1:0-50930 GCA_035689325.1 Burkholderiales bacterium
TGGGGCCGGCCAGCGTGACGACGCCGAAATAGCCAGCGACGACAACCAGCGCGATCACGCCGCCGATGCGCCAACGCAGGCGTACGAGACGCTGGAGCGCTTCCCTAGCGTTCATCGGACGCCTGGCGCGCGCTCAGCGCGTGCGCTACGGCATGCAGCACGAGGTTCGCTGCCAGCACCAGCAGCGTGGCGAGCGCCGCCCACAGCACGAGTCCAAGCCCCGCCAGGACGCCGACCGCCGAGGAGCACCACACGGTCGCGGCCGTGTTGATGCCACGCACGCTGCCGCCTTCATGCAGGATGACGCCCGCGCACAGGAAGCCGACGCCGGTGACCACCTGGCCGGCAACGCGCGCCGCAGCGGTCGGATCGCCAACCAGCGTTGCCGCGAGCACATAGAGCGCCGCGCCGAGCGACACGAGCGCGTTGGTATGCATCCCGGCCTGATGTCGCCGCAGCTCGCGCTCCACGCCGATGAGCGCGCCGAAGAAAAGCGCGGCAACGAGCGCGAGCAGGCGCGAGACTTCGACCGGATGCGTATCCATGAGCAGTTTGCGAAATCAGTATCGGCCGGGCGCGCTCCGCGCCTTTGATCTGCGTCAATTCCGCGAGCAGGGCTCAGCGCTTCTTCAGGCCGACGCCAGCACATCGTGCCGCAGGGGCGGCGGCTGGCCCGTTGACCTGAGTTCAACTGCGCCTTCCGGTTTTCCTACGCCCGTGACGCGGCGTTTTCCGGCAAGCAAGATCGGACCGGGCCGATGGGCCAGGCAGGCCGATCGCACTACTGTAGAGCCATGAGAACCCAGACCACGCCAGTCCCCGAGGCCGAGGTCCAGGCCGTCGTCGATGCCCTCTTCGAGCGCTTTCCCGCCCTCGTCGGCTTTTCGGTGCAGAGTGCCGCGGCGGCGGACACCCGCGCAGGTGCTGAGGAAAATCTGCTGCTCGCCGGCGTCGAGCTCTATCCGCCCGTTGCCGGGCGCAACGAGCTGCTTGGCGAGATCGCCATGCCGTTGCTCGAGCTCATCGAGGAAGCGCCCAACGCACGCGAGCTGTTGCGCGGTCGGACCTTTGCGCGCGCGTTGCACTGAGAGCACGCAGGCGAGCACCTACGGTCGCGGGCCCGCGGCGCGCCGGTGCGGCTGCTCGGGCGCCTCGAGGCGGTATTCGAGCGGCCAGCGCGCGCTAAGGTGGCGCAGCACCGAGCGCTCGAAGCGCGGCGAGTAGTAGGTCCAGTTCGGCTGCTCTTTCGAGAGCTTCGCGAGGCGCGCGTATCGCAAATTGACATCGCCCGCGGCGAGTTCGCCCTCCGCATAGGCGCTGAACTCGGCCGCCGCGCGCGCTTCACCGCGATGGAACAGCCATTCGTGCGTGAACGCTTCCTGCATCGCCGCCAGCTCATGGCGGCGCGGCTCGGCGAGCGACCAGCGCGAGTGCAGCGCCGCCTGGTCGACCGCCTCGTAGCGCGTCTGTGCGTTGGTGTGGAAATCCTCGAACAGGAAGTAGCACGCCGCGACGCTCGTGTCTTGCCGCGGGCCCGTGAACCAGCCATAGACGTCGGCCGCGGCCTCCACATAGGCGAGCGCGCAGCGCAGCCCCGCGCCGCGCGGCGCGTAGGCAATGAAGATTTCGGGAGTCCGCATGTCGCTCATTGCAGCGCGGCTCGGGCCGGACATATTTGACCCACGTCAAAGCGCGTCGCCGGCACAGCAATAACGTGAGCGCCATGCACAAGCGCATCCTGGTAGCGACCGACGGCTCGCGGCTTGCCGCGCGCGGAGTTCGCCAGGGCGTCAAACTCGCGCACGCGCTCGGCGCAAGCATCACCGGCATCTGCGTCATTGCGCCTTCGCCCGCGCGCTACGGCGAGCACAGCTACTACGCCGCGGGCATCACCGAAGCCGATTACCGCAAGTACACCGAGGAACCGGCCAAGAAGGCGCTCGCCGCCCTCGCGGGCGTCGCGCGCCAGGCGCGCGTGCGCTGCGCCACGCGCATGATCCGCGACGCACAGCCGTGGCGCGGCATCCTGCGCGCGGCGCGCACGGCGCGCTGCGGGCTGATCGTGATGAGCTCGCACGGCCGCGGTGCGGTGGGCGGGCTGATTCTCGGCAGCGAGACGGCGCGCGTGCTCGCGCATTCGAAGATTCCCGTGGTGGTCGTGCGCTGATCGACGGCGCCCTGTTCGTCGCCGGATTCCTGAGCTGGGCGGTGAGCACCTTCGCCGCCGGCGGCGGCAGCATGCTGATGGTCGCGGCCGCGAGCGGCCTGTTGCGCGGGCATGCGATTGCGCCCGTCGTCACGCTCACCAGCTTGATTGCGGGCGGCGGCCGGCTGCTCTTCTTCTGGCGCCATGTCGACTGGCGTGTGGTGCTGTGGTACCTGCCGGGCGCAATCGGCGGCGCGCTCCTCGGCGGCTGGATCTTCACGTGGCTGAGCGCCGACCTGGTGCAGGCCTGCAGCGCGCTCTTTCTCATCAGCACGCTGTGGCAATTCCGGCTCGGCGAGCGTGCGCGATCGTTCCGCATGCGCCTGCCCGGATTCCTGCCGGTCTCTTTCGCCTCCGGCATGACCTCCGCGATCGTGGGAGCGAGCGGCGTGCTCGCGAATCCCTTCTATCTCAACTACGGCATGGTGAAGGAGCGCATGCTCGCCACGCGCGCGGTGAACTCGCTCGCGATCCAGCTCGCGAAGATCGCGGCGTACAGCGCCTTCGGCGCGCTTAGCTGGCACCTCGCGCTGCACGGCGTCGCGGCGGGCGCCGGCGCCGTGCTTGCCATCTGGGTCACGCGGCCGTGGCTGCATCGGCTCAAGGTGCGCCGTTTCCGCGAGTTGGCGGTGCTCGTCATGATGCTGAGCGGCGTTATGCTCCTCTGGCACCAGCGCGCATGGATCGCTCGCCTGATCGAACAGGGGTAGTCAGCGCAGCCGCGCGCATCCCGCGCGCCATCTGGGCGCTCGGGTTCGTCAGCCTGCTGATGGATGTCTCGTCGGAGCTGATCCACAGTCTGCTGCCGGTGTTCCTGGTCAGCGCGCTCGGCGCGAGCGCCACCACGGTCGGCTTGATCGAAGGCGCGGCCGAGGCTACGGCGCTCATGGTCAAGGTGTTTTCCGGCGCGCTCAGCGACTACTGGCGCAAGCGCAAGGCGCTCGCCGTCTTCGGCTACGGTCTCGCCGCGATCTCGAAGCCGCTTTTCGCGCTCGCCTCCAGCGCAACACTCGTATTCTCGGCGCGCATCATCGACCGGATCGGCAAAGGCGTGCGCGAGGCGCCGCGCGATGCGCTCATCGCCGATCTCACGCCTTCCGCGGTGCGCGGCGCCACGTTCGGCCTGCGCCAGTCGCTCGACACGGTGGGCGCCTTTCTCGGCCCCGCGCTCGCGATCGTGCTGATGCTCGCGTGGGCGCAGGACTTCCGCGCCGTCTTCTGGATGGCCGCGATTCCCGCCTTTCTCGCGGTCGCGCTGCTGGTCGTCGCGGTGCCCGAGCCCGCGCCGCCGCCGGGCGCCGCGCCGCTCAATCCGGTCTCGGCGCAGAGCCTCGCGCGCCTCGGTGCGGCTTACTGGTGGGTGGTCGGCATCGGCGCGACGTTGGCGCTCGCGAGGTTCAGCGAAGCGTTTCTCGTGCTGCGCGCGGCGCAGGGCGGCCTGCCCGCAGCCCTGGCACCGCTCGTCTTCATCGCGATGAACGTCGTCTACGCCGCGACCGCTTACCCGTTCGGCAAGCTTGCCGACAAGCTGCCGCACGAGCGGCTGCTCGCGTGGGGCCTGCCGCCGCTCGTCGCCGGCGACGCAGTGCTCGCCTGCAGCAACCACTGGGGTGCAGTATGGCTGGGCGTGTCGCTCTGGGGACTGCACATGGGCATGACGCAGGGACTGCTTTCCGCGATGGTGGCCGATGCGGCGCCCGCGGATCTGCGGGGCACGGCCTATGGCTTCTTCAATCTCGCGAGCGGCGTGGCGCTGCTCGCAGGCAGCGTTGCGGCGGGAATGCTCTGGGATTCGCACGGTGCCGCGACCACGTTCGTCGCCGGCGGTGTGCTCGCCGCCCTCGCGCTGGGCGCCATCCTCCTACGGCGTGCGGTTTGAGCTGCATGTCTTGATGCACACGAGCGGCCCCGAGATCCAACTCAGACGTCGACGACGGTCTGCGCGATCCAGCCCTCGCCATGCCGCGCGACGCGCAGCGTCGTGTACGTCGCGCCCTTCGGCTCGACCGCCGGGTGATGGCGCTCCGGATTGACCGGCTCGCCCCAGGCCTTGGCCTTGAGCCGCGTGCCGTCGATGCGCACCACGAAACGGCTGAAGAGCAACCGCCGAGTCGCCATCTGGTAGATGAGCGCGTTCAGCCACTCGGCCAGCAGCAAGTCGTCGTCCGGCGCCTCGCATTCGAGCTCGACTACGTCGAACTCGCCGACGAGCGCCGGATCGGTCACGACCGCGGTCAGCGCAAGCGCGGCGTGCTCGAAAGCCTCGGCCTTCGACCAGCCGTAGCCGCGCACGCCGATATCAGCCCCGTGCTCGTAGTGCTCCCAGAGCGGCGCACCGTCGACGCGCGCCGCACGCACAGCGGGCATGGCGCTCAGGACGACTGCACCGGGGAGAAGGTCGGGTAAAGCTTGCGCAGCGTATCGAGCCATTGCTTGTAGCCGGCATCGATCGCTTCGCTGAGCGGCGCTTTATCCGAGAGCAGCGGCGTCGGGCCCGCGCCGCGCGCGACGACCCCCACGATGCGTGCCTGGGTGTCGCGCGCATTCGCGGCGAGCCGGCTCCAGTACTCCGCGATCTTGCCGAAATTCTCGTTGGCAAGCCGCGTCGGCAGCGCGGCGTACTCGTCCGGCGAGGCTGCGGCGAAGGACTTGCGCGCGGCTTCGAGCCACGCGCGCGTGTCCGCCGCCGCCGCGAGCTGGATCTCGCGCGCCTTCTCGACGCCTTCGACGATCGCCTCGGCGAGCTCGAACGCAACGTCAAACTGTCGTTTCCACGCCGCAACGACGGCGTCCATAGGAACGGGTGTCATGTCGTCCTCCTTACATATCTCACCTTAGTCGCCCCGCGGCGGCGCCCGTTGACCTACGTCAACTTGCGCCGCCACCGGGCCTCTACATTGGTCTGATCGAACGCCATGGAGCTCACATGACCTACAAACGCATTCTCGTCCCGGTGGACGGCAGCCCGACCTCCAACGCCGGCCTGCGCGAGGCGATCCGCCTCGCCCAGGGACAAGGGGCCAGCCTGCAGCTCGTGCACGTCGCCGACCAGCACTTCATCGCCATGATGGGCCTCGAAAGCGCGAGCGGGATCGATGAGCTCATCGCGGGCGTGGAGAAGGCAGGGCGCGGCATCCTGCGCAATGCCGAGCGGCTCGCGCGCAAGGCGGGTCTCGAGCCGAGCGCGGTGCTGCTCGAGACGCTCACCGGCCCGGCCGCCGATCCGATCGTGCGCCAGGCGAAGAAGTGGAACGCCGACCTGATCGTGATCGGCACGCACGGCCGCCGCGGCGTGCGGCGGATCCTCATGGGCTCGGACGCCGAGCAGATCCTGCGCACCTCACCGGTGCCGGTGCTGCTCGTGCGCTCGCCCGAGCGCGCACGCAAGCCGGCGGCCGCGCCGGCGACGAAGCGGCGCGCGAAACGCGAGCAGATCGCGCCCGCGTACAACCCGATGCGCATCGCCGGCTACCAGCGCGGCGTCTAGGATTCGCTTTGCTCAAGCGCGCGCTGCTTGCTCTGCTGATGTCGGCGATGCTCGGCGTGCCGGCACAGGCGCAGCGCGTCGTGATCGGCGTGCATTTCGGCGTGCCGCTCTTTTGGCCGGCGCCCTACTATGCTCTGCCGCCGTATTACCCGCCGCCTTATTACGTCCCGTATGCCTACCTGCCGCCGGCCGCCGCGCTGCCGCCGCCGGCCTATCCAGAGCGCGAGAGCTACTACTGGTATTACTGTCCGAGCGCGCGCGCGTATTACCCCTACGTGCGCGAATGCCCCGATGGCTGGCAGCGGGTGCCTACCGTCCCGCCCGGTTAGTGCGACATCAGCACCGGCACGGTCATTGATTCGAGCAGCGTGCGCGTCGCGCCGCCGAGCACGAGCTCGCGCGCGCGCGTATGGCCGTAGGCGCCCATGACGATGAGGTCGGCTTCGCGGTCGGCGGCTCGCGACAGGATCTGCTCGCCGACCTCGATTCCCGCGTTCTGCGCGGCGGCAGTCGCTTTCACGCCGTGGCGCGCAAGATAGAGCGCGATGTCGGCGCCGGGCTGAGCGCCATGCTCGCCAACCTGCACGTCGAAAGCGACGATTTCCACCGATTGAGCGCGCTGCAGCAGCGGCAGCGCGTCGGTGACGGCACGCGTCGCCTCGCGGCTCGCGTTCCAGGCGACCAGCACCCGCGCGCCGACCGTCGGGAAGCGCCCGGCGTATGGCACCAGCAGGACCGGCCGGCCGGCGGTGAGGATGGTTTCCTCGACGAAGTAGCGCGGCAGGCACGCCTCGCGCGCCGCGGGGCCCTGCTCGTCCTGGCCGATGACGACGAGGTCGGCATAACGCGCGCTCAGCCGTAACGCGCTCGTGGCATCGCTCGCCGTGGCGCGCCACTCGACGCTTGATACGCCGTGACGGCGCGCGGCGCGCTCCAGCTCTTTCCCGGCCTTCTCGGCCGCTTCGCGGCGCCATTGTTGCTCCGCTTCGAGAAGGGCGCCTGCCGTCCCGGCGATCGCGAACGGCACCCGCTGCTCCGCCAGCGCGAACAGACCCACAAGGTGCGCGGCGAAGCCGCCGGCGAGGCTGCACGCGAGCTCCAGGCGCTCGGTGCGGCGCGCGGCCGCATCGAGATGCACGACGATGGTCTTGTAGGTCATGGCTCAGGCCACCTTGTCGCGGCGCTCGCGCGGCGTCAGCGCGTCGCGATGGCGCGCCTCGCAGCACGGATGCTTGAGGATGTAGTCGCGGATGATCGACTTCAGCGCGAGCACCCGCAGCCGGTCGCCGCTCGCGGCGGCGCGCGCGATGTCGTCGCGGATCATCGCCTTGATGCACTGCTCGCCTTCGGCGGTGCGGGCGAGGTAATTGCCGAGCTCCAGCGCGGCGATCGCCGGCACGTGCTCGTGCTCGGCGATGGCGAGCACCTCCTGCTCGGTCAGGTCGCAAAGGCCAAGGCAGTCTTCGAACGTGAGAAACATCAGACCTCCTCCATCTCCGGCGGCGTCTGCGCGCTCTTGCGCTTAGGCAGCTCGGCGATCATGCAATCGGTGGTGAGAATCAGCCCGGCGATCGAGGCCGCGTTCTGCAGCGCGCTGCGCGTGACCTTGCAGGGGTCGAGCACGCCCATCTGCACCATGTCGCCGTATTGCCCGGTCGCGGCGTTGAAGCCGAAATTTCCCGTGCCGTCGAGCACGCGCGCGACGACCACGGCGGGCTCCGCGCCCGCGTTGTGCACGATCTGCCGCAGCGGCTCCTCCACCGCGCGCCACACGATGCGGATGCCGGCATCCTGGTCCGGATTCGCGCCGCGCAGCGCATCGAGCCCCTGGCGCGCGCGCAGCAGCGCGACACCGCCGCCCGCCAGCACGCCTTCCTCGACCGCGGCACGCGTCGCGTGCAGCGCGTCCTCGGTGCGGCTCTTGCGTTCCTTCATCTCGGTTTCCGTCGCCGCGCCTACGCGGATCAGCGCCACGCCGCCGGCGAGCTTCGCGGCCCGCTCCTCGAGCTTCTCCTTGTCGTAGTCGCTCGTCGTGTCCTTGACCTGCTCCTTGATCTGCGCCACGCGCGCGGCGATCGCTTTCGGGTCGCCCGCGCCGCCGATGATCGTGGTGTCGTCCTTGTCGATCTCGACGCGCCGCGCATGGCCGAGCACCGAGGGCTCGGCCTTTTCCAGCGTCAAGCCCGCCTCCTCGGCGATGACCGTCGCTCCGGTGAGCACGGCCAGGTCCTCCAGCATCGCCTTGCGGCGGTCGCCGAAGCCCGGCGCCTTGACGGCGCAGGACTTGAGGATGCCGCGCAATGTGTTGACGACGAGTGTGGCGAGCGCCTCGCCTTCGACTTCTTCGGCGATGACGAGCAAAGGCTTACCGCTCTTCGCCACGTGCTCGAGCAGCGGCAGGAGCTCGCGGATCGCGGAAATCTTCTTGTCGCAGATCAGGATCGAGACGTCCTCGAGCGCCACGCTTTGCTTCTCGGCGTTGGTGATGAAGTAGGGCGACAGATAGCCGCGGTCGAACTGCGTGCCTTCGACCACCTCGAGCTCGTTCGCGAGCCCCTTGCCATCCTCCACCGTGATCACGCCTTCGCGCCCGACTTTTGACATCGCCTCGGCGACCATGTCGCCGATCGACGCATCGTTGTTCGCCGAGATCGCCGCCACCTGCGCGATCTCGGTGCGGCTCGCGCAGGGCTTGGCGAGGCTCTTCAGCCGCTCGGCAAGCGCCTCGACCGCGCGGTCGATGCCGCGTTTCAGGTCCATCGGGTTCATGCCCGCCACCACGTACTTCATGCCCTCGTTCACGATCGAGGCCGCGAGCAAAGTGGCGGTCGTGGTGCCGTCGCCGGCGACTTCGGAAGTCTTGGCGGCGACCTCGCGCACCATCTGCGCGCCCATGTTCTCGAAGTGGTCCTCGAGCTCCACTTCCTTCGCCACGACTACGCCGGAGTTGATGACGGTCGGCGCGCCGTAGCTGCGCTCGAGCACGACGGTGCGCGCCTTGGGCCCGAGCGTGACGCGCACCGCGTCGGCGAGGATGTTCATGCCGCGCAAGAGGCGCGCGTGCGCCGTCTCGCCGAAGAGCAGTTCCTTAGCCACGCAGGGCCGCCTCTTTCGCGCGCTGCCAGTCGACGACGCGCACGAAGTCCATGAGCTCGGCGCCTACCGCCGAGAGCATGTCGTCCAGCGTGACGATGCCGGCGAGCGCGCCGCCTTCGCCGATGATCGGCAGCCGCCGGATGCCGCGCTCGCGCATCGCGCCGAGCGCGTCGCCGACGGCGGCACCCTCGGGCAGCGTGACGAGATCGCCGCTCATGATGTCGCCGGCGGTCAGCCCCCGCGGATCGACGTCCTTCGCCACCGTCGCGACCACGATGTCGCGATCGGTGAGGATGCCGACCGGAAAACGCTGCCCCTGGCGCTCACGCACGATGACCAGGCTGCCGACATGGCGCTCGCGCATCAGGCGTGCGGCCTGCGGCACGGGCGTGTCGGTAAAGGCGACCACCGGATTGCGGTTACAAAGCTCGCTCAGGTTCATGCGCCCATCTTGCTTCGTGGCGGGCGGCGGGGTTTGACCTGCGTCAACTCCGCTAGAACTCGATCACCCGGGCGAGGTCGGCGACCTCCGCGCGCCATCCCGGGCGCTCGAGCAGCGCGTCGCGCAGGCTGAAGGCGGCGAGCGGCTCGCCGTGCACGATCCAGGTCTGCGCCGGCGGCCGGCGGAAGCCGTCCAGCCAACCGAGGAGCGCCGTGCGATCGGCGTGCGCCGAGAGCCCGCCGATGGTGAACACCTTGGCGCGCACCGGATAGCTCTCGCCGAAAAGGCGTACGGTTGGCGCGCGATCGACGATGCGCCGGCCCAGCGTGCCGGCGGCCTGGAAGCCCGCGAACACGATGGCGCATTCGGGCCGCGACACGTTCCAGCGCAGGTGATGGCGGATGCGGCCGCCCTCGCACATGCCGCTCGCCGAGATGATCACCGCGCCCGAGCGGATCGAGTTGATCTTCTTGGACTCCGCCAGGTCCTCGACGAAGTGCGCACGTTCGATCGCGGGCAGCTTCGCATACTTGAGCGTGATGCCGGTCGCCGCCAGCGCCATGGGCGAATCGACGTACACGTCGAGCTTTGCCGGCAGGCGCCGTTCGCGCTGCAGCTCGCCGATGAAGTACAGCACGTCCTGCGTGCGCCCGACGGCGAACGCGGGAATCAGCACATTGCCCTTCTTGCTCGCGAGCGTGTCGTTCAGCGCATAGGCAAATTCGTCCAGCGTCTGCACGAGGCTCTTGTGGTCGCGATTGCCATAGGTCGACTCCACGAGCAGCACATCGGCCTCGGCCACCCGCGTCGGCGGCTTCACCAGCGGATGGCCGGGCTGGCCGAGGTCCCCGGAGAAGACGAGCTTCTTGCCGCCGAGATCGATCTCGAGCAGCGCGCTGCCCAGGATGTGCCCGGCGTCCCGAAAGCGGCAGCGCACGCCGGGATGCGGGGTTACGTCGGTGTCATAGGCGACCGGCAGCAGGCGCTGCAGGCTCGCCTGCGCCTGTGCCGTGCTGTAAACCGGATCGCGGCCGCTCCACTGCGCCTCCTTTTCCTGCAAATGGCCGCTGTCCGGGAGCATTACCCGCAGCAGATCGCAGGTCGCCTGCGTCGCGTACACCGCGCCCGCGAACCCTGCGGCGACCAGGCGCGGCAGCAGCCCGGAATGGTCGATATGCGCGTGCGAGAGGAGCACGAACGCGATCTCGCGCGGATCGAATGCGAAGTGCCGGTTCTTTGTGTCGGCGGCGCGCCCGCCCTGGAACATGCCGCACTCGACCAGGAACTTGGCGGCGCCCGTATCGACCAGATAGCACGAGCCGGTCACCTCGCCCGCGGCACCGAGGAACTGCAGCCGCATTGGATCAGATGCCGCGAGCCGGCGGCTTGCGGGCGACGCAGTCGATCACGGCGGACATGCCGCGGTGCCGGCTGCCCTCATCGAGCTCGGCCTCGTACTGGCGCAGCTCGAGCAGCTCGAGGCGCGCGAACGCCGCGCGCAGCAGCTCCTCGGTATAGAGCTGATCCACCTGCTTGGGCCCGCCGGTGCCGTACTCGAGCTGCCGCGGCGTATAGCCTTCGATGAGCACGAGCCCGCCCGGCTTGAGGGCGCGCTCCATGCGCTCGAACATGAAGCTGCGCATCGGCGGATCGGCGAACTGCACGAAGATCGCCGCGACGACGTCGAACGCCGCAACCGGCCAGCTCCATTCGTATACGGTCGCGACCTCGTAGCGCACTTTCACGCCGCGCGCGGCGGCGAGCCGGCGCGCCTTCTCCACGCCGATCGGCGAGAAGTCGAAGGCGACGACCTCGAGGCCAAGGCTCGCGAGCCAGACGCTGTTGCGACCTTCGCCGTCGGCGACGCAGAGCGCGCGCTGCCCCGCGCGCAGCAGCGCCTGATGCGATGCGAGGAAAGCGTTCGGCGCGGTGCCGAAGATGTATTCGGCGGCGCCGAAGCGCTGGTTCCAGCGGTCGAGCTCGGGCTCGGCGCTACTCGTCATCCTCCCGCGCCCACCACGGCCCGAACTGGCGCAGCTGCTTGCGCTGCTCGGGCGTCAGCACTTTCTCCACTTCCTTGCGCGACTCGAGGCGCGAGGCAAGCATGTCGCGGCGCAGATCGTCGACCTTCTTCTGCTGCTCGACGACCGCCTTGGTGTCAATGTTTTCGGCATTCAGCATTTTGCGCAGCCTGAACGCCTCGGTGCGCATCTTGCTCATCGTGTCGAAGTTCTTGCGGCGGTTCTGCTCCTGGATGGCAAAGAGTTTCTCCTGCTGGTCGTCGGTAAGGTTGAGCGCGGCGAGGCCGCCGCGACCCCAGCCTGGACCATAGCCCCCCATCATGCCGGGGCCATAGCCGCCCATCATTCCTTGACCGCCCATCATTCCGGGACCAGACCCGCCCATCATCCCCGGACCGTAACCGTAGCCCGGTCCTTGCGCGAGCGCGCTCGACGCGGCCAGTGCGAGCGCGGCGGCGCCGATCAACATGCGTTTCATGGCATTGCTCCTCGTTAGACGAAACCCGCCCCCAAGTTACGCCGCCGCGCGGCAGCGGGCTTGACCTGCGTCAATCAAGGCTTGAGGTACGCATAGCCTTCACGCTGCTGCAGCCGGGTGATCTCTGCGACGCCCGAGGGCACGTACGTGGCGTACTCGATGAACTGATCCTTGCTGAGCTGGCGATTGCGCAGCGTGATCTCGCATACGTCGAACTGCACACCGCGCTGAACCAGCTGCTCGACCAGGTCCTCGTACTTGTTGCCGTTCTTGTCCTTGGCGCCCTTCATCATGAAGTCGACCCCGAGCGCATGCGCCACCACCACGATCTTGGCGTTCGGGTTGACCTCGAGGTGGTTGTTGATGTTGCGCAGGCCGTTGGATGCCTGCGCCAGCCCGTCGCTGAAGTGATAGACGACGCGGTCCTGGCCGCCGCTTCCCGTGGTCGAGGCACACGCTGCAAGGCCAAGGAGCGTAACGCAGGCTGCCGTAGCGAACATCCGCTGCAAGACGTTCATGAGCCACCTCCTCCAGGTCGGATCTTGCGCACTATAGCGCCCGGATAGAATGCGCAGATGCAGATCGTTCAGGAGCTCGAGCGCGCGCTGACACAGGAACAGAGCCTGTTTCGAGCGCAGCTCTTGCGCGAAGACATCGCTCGGTTGAGAAAGCTGGACGCGCTGGCGCAGTCGGCGGCGGATGTCGCGGCGTTCAAGCAGGCCGGGATGCGCATCGGCTGGACGCAAGGCGACGCACGCACCCACGAGCTGCGCGAGCCGCTCGAGCAGCTGCTCGAGGCGGTCTATGCCAGGGACGAAGGCCGCATCATGCAGGCCTGGAACGAACTGCACCGCATGCGCATGGAGCGGCTACTCGGCTGTCTTTCTACGCCGGTGCCAAAGCCCGCCGCGTAGGCTTCCTGCAGTAGATCTGGTAGAGCGCGGCGAGGAGCGCCGGCGCCTCGAGCCCGGCGAGCGAATAGTAGAGCGTCTGCCCGTCGCGGCGGAACCTGACGAGGCCGCGGCTGCGCAAGAGCGCGAGGTGCTGCGAGAGCGCCGACTGGCTGACGTCCACCACGCGCTCGAGCTCGCCGACCGATTTCTCGCCCTCCGCGAGCCGGCAGAGCACGAGCAGGCGCACCGGATTCGACATCGCCTTGAGCAGCCCGCTGGCGCGCAGCGCGCGCCTTTGCAGCTCGGCCATGTTCATCTGCGCGACCGCGCTCATGTCGGGCACGCGGGCGCGCAACCGGCGAACCCGTCGGCCGCCATCTTGGCCTCGTACTTCGGCGCAACCTGCGCGCCAGGCGTCAGCGTCGCCTTGACCGCCGCCCAGTCGGTGGGCTTGAGGATCACGAGCCAGCCCGCGCCGTAAGGATCTTCATTGGCGAGCGAGGGCTTGGCGAGCAGCGCGTCGTTCACCTGTGCGACCGTGCCGCCGGCGGCCGACTTCGCCGGGCCGACCCACTTCCCTGACTCGACCGTCGCGCACGACTTCCCGGCGTCGACCGAGCGGCCGATCTTCTTCGGCGTATAGGCGACGAGCTGGCCGGCCATCGCGGTGGCGACGGTGGTCATGCCGAGCTTCACGTTGCCGTCGGGCATCTCCTGGTACCAGATGTGGTTGTCAACGTCGTAAAGCAGCTCATCGGGCAGATTGCACCCGCGCACGCTAGGCATGAGGCTTTTCCTCCGGCGCGGATTGTTGCCGCAACGGCCGCGACGAGCAACAGAAGTCGCCCAGGCCCTCGACCTCGAGCTTGCCGCGCACGAAGAGCCGCAGGTGCTCGACCAGCAGTTGCATCATCGTCTCGCGATGCTCACGGCGCTCAGGCTCCGGCAGGCCGAGCACGTTGTAGTGATAGGCGATCTCGCGACAGGTCTCGCGACAGGCGTTGAAGCTTGGCACGCCGCGCGCACCCTGCCGGTGCAACGCGAGCAGGCGGAAGCCTTCGCTTGTTTCCGCGGTCGGGGCTGCGCCGCGGGCGCGGATCCATTCCTCGAGCACCGCCTCCGCCTGGGCGAGGAGCGCCTCTCTCACGCGAGCTCCCTTTCCTTGAGAAGCGCAAGCCCGTCGGAAACGTTTTCGTGCACGCCGAGCTTGCGCGGCGAGAGGCCGAGCGCAATGCCGAGAAGCTGCGTGAAGTAGAGCATCTTCACCTTGGTCTTCTGGCCGAGCACTTTCTCGCCGCGCACCTGGTGCATCTCGAGGCCGGAATGGCAGGTCGGGCATTCGGTGGCGATCACGTCCGCGCCTGCCGCTTCCGCGGCGCGCAGGATGTTGAGCACGAGTTTGGTGGACGTGTCGCTGTCGGAGAGCGTGTGCGCGCCGCCGCAGCAGGCCGTCTTCAGCGGAAAGTCGACGTTCTCGGCGCCCGCGGCGGCGAGCAGATCGTCCATGAAGTGCGGCTTGGAGGTCGATTCGCTGTCCGGCCCCTGGTCCTTCTCGGGGAAGATGTGGCGCGGGCGCGTGTACATGCAGCCGTAGTAGTTGGCGACCTTGAGGCCCTTCAGCGAGTTCTTCACGCGCCGCTTAAGCTCGTCCTCGCCCACACCGTCCTTGATCCAGTCGAGCGCATGGATCGTCTCCACCTGTCCGGCGCGATAGGTCTCGTGGCCGGCCTTCTTCGAGATGCGCTCGACCACCTCGCGGGAAGGCGCATCGTGCGCGAGGTCGTGCTCTGCTTTCTTCAGGTTGTGATAGCAGCCGTTGCAAGGCGCCATCACCACGGCGGCCCCCATCTCGTTGGCGGCGATCGACATCACGCGCGACGAGAGGTAGGTCTGCACCTTCGGATCGATGTTCTTCACTTCCATCGCCCCGCAGCAGTTCCAGTTCTTCACCTCGTCGAGCTCGAGGCCGAGCGCTTTGCCCAGCACCTTGGTCGAACGGTTGTAGGCATGGCCGGTGCCTTCGAGAGCGCAGCCCGGGTAGTAGGCGACGCGCTGGTACTTAGCCTGCTTGGTGTCGGTTTTCATGCGGGCCTTCAAGCGAAAGAGCCTTTCTCTGCATCGCTTCCTGCTCGTGCACGTATTCGGCGATCGCCTCGCGCGCGCTTCCCCAGCCGCGCGTGCGCGGGCGAAAGAGCGCCGCGAGTCCCATCTTTATTCCCTGCAGGATCGGCAGCCGTCGGGCGACGCGTTTAACCATCTCGACCAGCCAATCCTGCATCAGCGGCTGGCCGGTCTTGGCGAAGAAGTTGCGGATCACGCGGCCATCCTCGATCTTGCCCGTGGCGACGACCTGCTCGGTGAACTCCTCGTCGAAGATCGTCGACTTCGATTTCGGAGTGTGGCCCTTGAGCTCGAGCCAGTGCGCGGTCGCCTTCATCACCCCCTCGGGCACGACGTCGCGCGGGCAGGCGTAGGTGCACTTGTGGCACGACACGCACTGCCAGATGATGTCCTTGTCGCGCAGGAGCTCCGACTCCATGCCCACGCGGATGAGGTAGATCCAGAAGCGCGGGTTGAAGTCGGGATTGACCGCGTTCACGGTGCAGGCGTTGGTGCAGGAGCCGCACTGCCAGCAGCGGTGGATGTTCTCGCCGCCGGGGAGCGCCGCGATTTCCTCCTGCAGACGCTCGTTGTAGTCGGTGACCACGCGCGGCGCGATGAAAGTGCTCCAGTGGCCGGAGACGTCGACCCCATCCAGCACGAGCTTGTCGTGCGTCTTCAGGTTCTCCGGGCGGATGAGCGACTTCTCGTGGATCACTTGATCACCTCCGCCCGCCCATCGGCGGCCTTGAGCCTGCTGCGACCCCTCTGGTCGACGCCATCGAGGCCGAGGATGCGCCGCGTATGCAGCATCGGGTCCTCGGGCGTGGCGAAATCGGCGCGCAGGTAGCTGCCGCCTCGCTCGCCGATGTAGCCCGCGTAGATCTGGGCCATCAG
Organism: Burkholderiales bacterium; assembly: GCA_035689325.1. GTDB lineage: Bacteria > Pseudomonadota > Gammaproteobacteria > Burkholderiales > SG8-39 > SCGC-AG-212-J23. The sequence goes on from DASSLQ010000197.1 coordinate 15,621, forward strand.
CACGTCGACGTAGAAAAGCACGTCGCGGAACACGCCGTTCGCCGCCAGGTACTGGGCAAGCTCCTCGCGCAGCATCAGGAAGGTAGCGTAGCCATCGGCGAGCTCGATCCTGATCTGGTCCACGTCCTCGGCATGCCAGATCTCGCGAATCACGCCGGTGTTGGCGCGCTCATCCCAGATCCAGCGCGTCATCAGCGGGTAGCGCTCCGGATCGCCGTAATGCAGAAGCTCGGCGGCGAGATCGCGCACCCAGCGGTGCTCGCGGTCCTCGGGAAACGCGGCGCAGAACTGCGCTACACGCGCGTCGGCGCTTGCCGTGTCTGCGGCGCTCGCGAGCAGCGCGCCGATGCGTGTGCTCATCTGCGGGAAGAACTCCGGCTCGGCATAGCGGCCGATCCGCCGGCGCACCGTCGCCATGTGGGCGCAGAGCGTCCGCAACGCTTTCAAATCCAAGGGTGCTTCGAGCGTGTCGCGAAACAGCCCGCACTTGATCTTCAGCGCCTCGACGTAGGCCTCTACTCCGCCCTGCTCGTCGGCGCGCGCGACGAGCGCCTCGAAAGCGAGCTTCAGCTTCGGCCCGGAGAGCTCCAGACGGGGTCGTTCTGCGAGTTGCATCGCCTAGGCCGCGACGGCAGCCTTTTCGTTGACCAGCGCGAACGCCGACATCGCCGCCGCCTTGCCCTGGGCGATCGAGTCGTCGATCGTCTCGGGCCCGGTGGCCGCGCCGGCGACGAACACCCCCGCGCGCGAGGTCTCGCCGAGCGAGCCGTACGCACTGCCCTTCGCGATGTGGCCGTGCTCCTGGAGCTTGACGCCGAACACGCCGGCGATCGTCTTGTTGTCGACGTTCGGGTCCATGCCGATGGCGTGCACCACCAGGTCGAAGGGAATCGTGATCGGCCGCTTGACCAGCGTGTCCTCGCCTTTCACGATGAGCTTCTGGCCATCGGAGGTCACCTCGGCGATGCGCGCCTTGATGTACTTGACCTTGAACTGCTCCTGGCTCTGCCAGTAGTACTTGGTCTCGTACAGGCCGTAGGTGCGGATGTCCATGTAGTAGATATAGACGTGACAGTCGGGCAGCTCCTCGCGGATCTCCATCGCGATGTTGCACGACACCGTGCAGCAGATCTTGGAGCACCACTCGCGGCCGATCTGCCGGTCGCGCGAGCCCACGCACAGCAGGATCGCCACGCGCTGCGGCTTCCTGCCGTCGGACGGGCAGCGAATGCCCTTGCCCGACGAGATCATCTGCTCGACCTGCGTCGTCGTCACCACATCCGGGAAAGTGCCGAAGCCCCACTCGGGCTTGTTCACCGAGTCGAAATGCGTGAAGCCGGTGCAGAGGATCGCCGCGCCCGCCTCGAGCGTCGAGCCGTCGGAGAGCCTGGCGACGAAGTGACCCGGTTCGCCGTCGAACTGGGTCACCTTCGCAGACTTCCTGACGGTGACGAGCTTCTGCGATTCCACGCGCGCAACCATGCCGCCGATCGCATCCTTCGCCCACTCGCCCGAGGGCACGAGCTTGGCGTAGCCGGAGAGGATGGGCGCGCCGCCGAGCTTCGACTCCTTGTCGACGAGGACGACGCGCTGACCGATGCTGGCGAGCGAGTGCGCGGCGGCGAGGCCCGCCGGGCCCGCGCCGACGATGAGGATGGGATTAGTCATTGCGCCGCCTTGATGGGTATGAAGCCCGGACCGGAGGTGATCATGCGCCGCGGGTCGTAGAGGTTCTCCTGCTTGCCGGCCTTGATCTCTTCGAGATAGGCGACGAACTCGGCCTTCTTCGCCTGCCAGTCGATGCCGAGCCTTTCCATCAGCGTCTCCGTGGGCGAGGCGTGCCAGTGCGACTGCACGATCTTGTACGGATGCGCGCCGCACACGAGTGCCGCGAACTGGCAGTCGGCGAGCACCGCCAGCTCGACCGGCCGGCCGCCCGCCTTGCTGATCCACTGGTTCTTGTCGAGCGTGGTGATGCAGCCCGTGTCGTGGCCGATCATCACGTGGGCGTGCGCCTCCTCGACCGCGACGCGGATCTTGCGGTCGATGGCGAAGGAGCGCGTGAACTCGCGCTCGGAGATGATGTGGCGGAAGCCGAAGCCGCAGCAGTCGTACCAGGTCGAGTAGTCGATCACCTGGGCGCCGAGCGCCTGCATCAGGCCGGTCGAGTTGGCCAGTCGGTTGCCGCCGTTGATCTTGTCGTCGTAGATCGCGTCCTCCGGGACCATCTTGTAGACGTGGCAGGCGGGATGGATCGTGGCGCGGATGCCGCTGCAGTCGATGGTGCGCATCTCGGCGATGCGATCGCGCATCACATGCAGCCACTCGGAGTAATGCACGACCTCTTCGGGAATCAGCAGCTTGCCGTCTACCAGCCGCCCGAGCTTGCCGAGGATCCGCTTTACGCTCTCGCGCAGCTTGGCCGAATGCAGGAGATACGAGCGCACTTCCTTGTAGTTGCCGAAGGAGGTGCCGCAGTGAACCAGCGGGTAGTAATACGCCGCGGGCTTCCCCTCGGCCTTCGCCGCGACATAAGCCTGATGGAAGTTGCGCAGGAAGACGGCGGCGAGGCTCTCGAGGTTGCCGATGCCCGAGCCATGGTAGTTCCACGCCGTGCAGGAAGTCTGGTCGGTCTCGTCCAAGTACTCGGTGCCGAGCTTGTTCATGAGCCAGAGCAGGGACGCAGGGTAGCCCGGGATGTTGCCGCACTGGCCGCAGGACTTGTGGTGCCACAGGCGCGTGGTCGGAATCTTCTTGTCCCAGCCGTAGAGCGTCTTCACCATCGCCGGCTGGTGCTCCTCCGAGATGCGGTGCACGACGATCTCGCCCTCCTTCTCGAGCTGCCACATGACGTCGCGCACGTCCTCGACGCGCTCCTTGGTGGTAAGCATCGAGCGCTTGTCGACCTTCAGCTCGACCCAGGAGGTGGCGATCTTCGCTTGCGTCGGGCTGAGATTGGAATCGCGCCATTCCGCGCCGTGGCCGGTGAATCGCTCAGTCATCCTTGTTCTCCTCTTGCTCGGCGAGGAAATCCTTCCAGTCCTCGCGCTTCTCGTCCATGATGTCCGTGATCACGTCGAACAGGTTCTCGTCGATGCCCTCCAGCTGCTTCAGCACGCCGGTCATCTCCCAGATGGTGTAGAGCTCGACCGAGGTCTTGAGATTCACTTCCCAGGCGGTCGCCGTCGTATTCAGCGTCGGCATAGGGATCGCCTTGCGCAGCAGCTTGAGCGGCGCCTCGACCTTCGAGATGTTCGGTCCCCAGTCGGCGAAATGATCCTTGTTGATCATGTCGGGCGAGAGCTGGTTGCCCGTGGAGATCAGCTTCAGCAGCACGCGCGAGAACGGGCGCAGCACGTCCTTCGCCGACTTCATCTGGTGCTTGATCGCGGTCTCGCGCATCAGCATCACCAGGCCGCCGGGCGAGTTGCCGAACGGGCAGCGCGCCGCGCAGGTATAGCACTGCGCACAGGCCCAGATCTTCTCCTGCATGACGTCGTAGATGCCCTCGAGGTTCTCCGTCCAGAGAAGCTGGACGATCTCGCGAGGAGAAAAATCGTAGTAGTGCGCCGCCGGGCAGGTGGCGGTGCAGATGCCGCAGTTCAAGCAGCCGTTCAGCTCGTGGTCGTAGCGCAGATCCGACTGGATGTCGGCGAAGATCTGCTCGAGCTTGGCGCGCGGCAGCACCGGCGCCTCGGCGACCGGATCGCCGATGTGCTGCTGGACGCGCGTGCCTTCGGCGGCGTGGGACATCAGTAGGTCATCACCTTGCAGTCCTCGTTCTCCATCACCTCTTCGATGAGGTGCGCGCCGCCGACAATGCCCTCGCACTCCGGGATGAGATCCTCCTTCCTCATGTCGAAGAGTTCGAGGTTGGGCGAGCAGCAGTAGAACTTGACGCCCGCTTCGTGCGCTTCCTTGATGAAGTCGTAGACCGACTTGGGCGAGCCTTCCTTCACGTGCAGCTTCTCGGCGACGCCCTTCTTCATCAGGCGCCCCGCGGTCGCGGTGCAGATGACGTCGACCTCGTAGTCCATCGCCGCGGCGACCGAGGCCTGGAAGATCGGCGCGCCGAGCTCCTCGCCGTTGCGCGGGTCGGTGTTGGCCATCACGATGACGAGCTTCTTTGGCATAAGGTCAGGCCCGAAAGGAATAACGCACGATATATTAGAGATTTCTAAATTGCAACCGGAGGCGATCGACGGTGCCGACAGTGTGGCGCAGCCGCGCCGGCGCGGCTTGATGTCCGTCAACCCGGCTCGATCCAGCCGGTGCGCTGCACGAGCCCCGTCATGATCGGCACGAGCGCGTCTTCGATCGCGCGCTGGGCGGCCCGCAGCTCGGAGAGTCCCGCCGCGACGTTCTGCGGGCCCTCCTCGAACTCCATGATCAGGTCTTCGGCCATCGCCACCTTGATGCCGGGATGACCGGCAAAGCCGAAAGCGCGGTTGCCGACCTGCCAGAGCGCCGCGCGTCCTGTCTCATCCACGGCGAGCACTTCGGCATGCGTGGGCGGGAGCGGCCAGTCGCGCATGTAGATGGCGAGCGGGTATTGCGCCGGGAGATAGCCGTTCAGCGCGCGTTCCGTGGTGCGCCGCGCACTTATGACCGAGAACTCGAGCGGCGTTGGCTGCGAGCGTCCGCCCGCGGCGAGCGCCAGGATCTGCGCGCCGAGGCCGATGCCGACCAGCGGCTTGTGCTGCTCGAGGCACGCCTTGGCGAGCGCGATCTCGGCCTCCAGCGTCGGCACGTCGCGCGCACCGGCGCTGCCCCACGGCCCGCCGCCGAGCAAGATCAGCCCGTCGTCGAGCGCTTCCGGCTTGGGCAGCGGCACCTTGCCGGTGAAAGGACGGCAGTAACGAAAGCGCACGCTGCGGCCTTCGAGATGATCTTCTATCAGGCCGAGATACTCGGCCGAGGTGTGCTGCACTACATGGACCAGCTTCACTTCAACGCGGCTTCCACCGCCGCGCGGAAGTCGGCCGGCGACAGCGACAGCAGGCCCACTTGCGCCTGCGCGAAATAGCGCTCCACCGCAACACCGGCTTCGCCGACCGGCACATTGCGCAGGCTCGCCTCCAGGTCGAACACGGTGCGCGGCGGCGTGACGAAGAAGTCGCCAGTGAACAGCGCTTCGCGGACGCGCTCGCCGCGCGCCCCTTCGAGCCGCAAGTAAGCCGTGACGGTGCCGCCGCCGCCGGTATGCGAGCCCGCGCGCACCGAGCTGTCCACGCCCGGATCATCGATCTCGCGGACGAACGCCTCGGTGCCGATCTCTTCGTCGTAATGCCGTGCGGCAAGCGCTTCTTCCTCGGCGGTGATGGCGCCGCGCTCGGGCGTGATGCCGAGGCGCTCGGCGAAGCCTTCGAGCAGCGCCTGCTGGAGGGTGCCGATGTCGGGCGGGCGGCCGAGCAGCTCCTTCAGCGTGACCACGCGTTGCGCCGCCGAGTCGAGCGCGCGCTTGGCGAGCTTCGCCTGGGCGACGTTGAGCGCCGCCATCATGTCGGCAGGATTCATGTCGACGAGCACGGTACCCTGATAGAACAGCGTGTCCTCGTCGAAGAAGCCGCCGGTGCCGCTGATCTTGCGCCCGTCGACCTCGATGTCGTTGCGCGGGCGGTATTTCGCCTGCACCCCCAGGCGCGAGAGTCCCGCGGCCGCGGCCTCGCAGATCGCGCGCGCGAGATCGGCGAGCGAGGCGATACCGAGCGTGGCGCGCCGAAAGACAAGCTCCCAGCCGAGCTGGCCCTCGTCGAAGTAGATCGCGCCGCCGCCGGTAATGTGGCGCACGACGCCGATGCCGTGCGCACGGCAGTAGTCGAGCTTTACCTCGCGCGAGAGCGCCTGATGCCGCCCGATGAGCGCGGTGGGCGGAAAGCGCAGGAAACGGATCGTGTCCGGGATCTTCCCCGCCTTGTGCAGATCGATCAGCGCCTGGTCGAACGCGATCTGGCGGCGACCGTCGCGCATGCCGGTGTCTATTACGCGGAAGCGCTTCACGACGCGAGCTGCCGGCGGATCTTGACGAGGTCGCGCTTGTTCGGCTGGAACGGATAGCTCGCGATGTTCGACGGCGGCGAGTCGCCGTAGGGCCGGTCGCAGGCCGAGAGGTCGTCGCGCAACTTGCCCGGACAGCCGGAGGTGCGGAAGGCGACGCCGTCGGCGACGATGCTTTCGAGCTCGGCTACCGGCAGGCCGAAGTCGACCACCTCGCCGCGCCCGCCGAACTTCATCTGCTCGAGGCGCACGCCGCGGTAGTCGATGAGGTAGCGCGCGAGCTGCACTCGGCGCCACTGCCCGCGCGGCGTCGCCGGCAGATGGTCCATGAGCGAGCCCTTCTCCGGAAAGAAGCAGAACAGGTGGCTGTGGCCGCCCAGGTCGACGAGGCGCTGCACGAGCGCGAGCACGTCGTATTCCGTCTCGCCCATGCCGACGATGATGTGCGCGCCGAATTTCTGCGGCCCGAAAATGTCGCGCGCGTCCATCAGGATTTCCCAGTACTTGCCCCACGAATGCGGCGACTGCACGCCCTTGCCGCGCGTGCGCTCGAAGATCTCCGGCGTTGCGGCGTCGAGCGCGACGGTAAAGATGTCGGCGCCGAGCTCGTGCAGGCGCTGCACATCGGCGCGCGTCATGCTCGTCGGGTTGGAAAGGATCGACACCGGAATTGTTCGCGGGTCGATGCGCGCGGTCCATTTCTTGAGCACGCTGACCGTATCCTCGTCGGAGCGCGGATGCGTGATCATCGAGATGCACATGCGGTGCAACGGGCTCTTGCCGCCGTCCCTGGCAACGATGTCGATCGTCATGTCGAGCGGCACCGCGGGCCAGTCGACGCGGATGAAGTTGCGGTCGGCGTAGTTGCGCTCGGCTTCGCGATGGCGCGCGAGGCCGCAGTAGGCGCAGTTCGCGCGGCAGCCTTCGGGATAGGTGAGCAGCAGGTTCAGGCAGCGCGTGCACTCGCAGCGGTACATCTTGCCGCTCATGATGCCGAGCGTGAGCGCCGCCGCGGTCGACATCTGCACGTACTCGGGCGAGCGCATGTTTGGCGTGAGGATGTTGTAGTTCGGGCGATACACGCCGTGCGGCGCGAGGTCGTTCGCCTTGACGCGCGCGCCGTTGCGCAGCTCGATCGGAATCACGCCCGGCGCGCGCGGCGCCATGGGAGCGGAATGCTCGTAGCAGCTCATTGCCAATACTCCTGGTACGCGATCCAGCCGCGCCTGAGTGCGGGCTTCGTGAAAGTCGATCGCATCAGCTCGCGCCTGCGCCGCAGCCCGCGCTCAAGCGCCGCGCCGTAGACCTCCTCAAGCTCTTCCTGATAGCCCTCGGCGTCGCCGCGCACGGCGGCCTCGCCCGCAAGACGCCCGGAATGCACCGCGGCGGCGATGCCGGCGCCGCTCACCGGGTTGGTGAGCCCGGCGGCGTCGCCCGCGAGCAGGACGAGCGTGTCGCCGAGCCGCCCTGCGGCCTTGAGCATGCCGCCAACGGGAATCGCGCCTCCGGTCGTGGCGAGAATTTCCCGCCCTACTCTTCCTGCTTGGCAAAGGCGCGCATGCAGTCGCGTAACGATGTCTTTCAGGCGCGCGCGCGCCGGCGGATGAACGCCGGCGCCGAGGTTGGCGACCTCTCCCTTGGGAAAGAGCCACGCGTAGCCGCCCGGGATGCCCGCGGACAGGAAGATGTCGGTCGCACCATGCGGCGCGAGAAGCGGCACGCTGATCTGCCGCGTCTCGACCAGCTCGCGATTCACGGCGCCGCTCGCGCGTCCGGCGCGCGAGCGCGGTCCGTCGGCGCCGACGATCACCGGCGCGCGCAGCGCAGCGCCGTCGGCAAGGTGCACCACGCCCCCGGCGCCGATGCGGACCACCGCAGCGCCAAGGCGCACATCGGCACCCGCGTGCTTCGCCGCCTGCACGAGCGCGGCGTCGAACGCGGCGCGATCGAGCATGCGCCCGGGAAAATGGCAATTCACGTCCGGCGCGTCGTCTTCGATGAAGGTCAGCATCGCATCGATTCGCTGGCGCACCGCGCTCGCATCGACTTCGAGGAGCGCCGGGACCAGCTCGGCGCATTGCACCGGTCGCCCCGCTTCGCGCCTGCGATCGAGCGCGATCACGTTTGCACCGAGGCGCGCCGCGGCCGCCGCGGCGCTCGCGCCGGCGGGACCCAGGCCGACGACGATGACGTCAGCGCTTCGCATCAGGCGCTCAGTGCCGGCCGGCGATGCAGCTTGATCGTGCGTCCGGTCCTGATCGAGCAGCAGGCGTGCTCCTGGTCGGCGGGCCGGCCAATGGTGTGCGCGACGGCGAGCGTGCCATCCGCGGGAAAGGCGACGCCGTCGAGGCCCGCCATTACCGCGTACGCGTCGGTGACGCGCCGGTGCATGCCGGGCGGCCGCGCGCAGCCGAGCAGCACTTCGCGCTGCGCAAGGCGGCGCCGCGCCTCGAGGAAGATGCGGCCGACATCGGAGGTGTGCGGCGTGGCGAAGGTCCCCGGCTTGGCATAGAAGGGCATGATCACCACCAGCACGAGCGAGCGCACGCCATGGCGGCTCACGATGTCGAGCGCATTGGGCTCGCCGAGAATGCGGCCGTAGTGCAGGCCGATGACGATGTGCGGCACCACTTCCATCTTCGTGCTGCAGAGCGCGGCCAACGTGGATTCGAAATCTTCGAGCGGGCGGTCCAGGTGATACACGTCGCGGATGGTTTCCTGCGCGCCGATGACGTCCATCATCACCGTGTCGACGCCGGCCGCGGCCATGGCGCTCGCGCGCGGCGCGTCGAGCAGCGCCGAGTGCACCGCCACCTTGAGATGCGGAAAATCGCGCTTCAGCCGCTCCACTACCGGCAGGTAGCGCTCGTAGCGGATCTCGTTGCGGCGCGTCGAGCCGCCCGAGAGCAGAAAGCCCTGCAGGTCCTGCGCGGCGACGAGCTCGCGCACCTTGCGCTCGAGCATCTCGGGGCTGGTCGCCGGAATCATCGGCTCGAGGATCTTCGCCTGGCAGTGATCGCACATGAGCGCGCAGCCGCCTGCCGTCACGGAGAACGCGGGGAAGCTGTTCTTGCCGCAGCCTTGCATGTCGCAGCTCGAATAGGCCTTGAAGGTCGGCGTCGAGAAGCGGATCGGGCGCTCGATCACGCGAGCGGCCGAGCGCTCGAATTCGGCGACCAGAGACGCGTCGAGCATCGCGTCCTCGAGCTCCTCCACCGTCCGGAGGCGTTCAAGCCAGCTCACGGCTCTCCTCCAGCAGCGCGGCCACTGGCGGCCGCAGCGGACCGGGATTCGGCGCATCGGCAAGCGTCGTCAGCCAGCAAGCCTGCCGCTCTTCGTCCTCCACCAGGTCGCAATCGAGCGCTGCGAGGATCGCCCGCGCCGCCGGCGGCAACAGCGCCGGAATGCGGCGCCCCGAGAGCGTTCCCCAGAGCCCGGTCCAGTAACGCGCCACGGTCCACGGGTTGTAGCCGCCGCCGCCGAGCACCACGGCGGCGCGCGCGCTGGCGGCGAGCCGTTCGACTGCCGACCATAGCGCAACGTTCGACAGCGCCATGTGCGAAAGCGGATCACCGGCGAGCGCGTCCGCGCCACAGGTGATCACCATTGCCTGGGGCCGCATGCGGCGCGCGAGCGGCATCACAACACCTTCCATCAGCGCCTCGAGTTCCGAGTCGTTGAACTCGCGCGGCACGGGCAGGTTGCAGGCGCGCTCGCCGCTCGCCCCGCCGCTATGCGGCCAGCGCCCCTGCTCGTGGATCGACACCGTATGGACGCGTGCGTCGCGCGCAAAGGCGTCCTGCACGCCATCGCAGTGATGCGCGTCGAGATCGACGTAGAGGACGCGATCCAATCCCGCGCCGAGCAGCGTGAGTATGGCGAAGACCGGATCGTTGAAATAGCAAAAGCCGCTCGCGCGGTCGGGCCGTCCGTGGTGCGTGCCGCCGGCGGGATGGAAGGCAACGCGGCCCTGGAGCGCGAGCTCGGCGGCCAAGATCGACCCGCCGACGCTGGTTGCCGCGCGCTCGAAAAGGCCCGCAAAGAGCGGGTTCTCCATCGTGCCGAGCGCGTGGCGGCGGCGCGCTTCGGCGTCGACCTGGCCGCTTTCCGAGGCGCGGCGCAGCGCGCGGATGTACTCACGCGTGTGGAAAGCAGCGAGCTGATCGTCGCTCGCGCGTGGACTGACGCGATAGTTGTCCTCGTCGAGCCAGCCGAGCGCGCGGCACAGGTCCATCACCGGCCCGACGCGCGCGATCGCGAGCGGGTGGTGCGCGCCGTAGCCCGCCTGCCGGTAGAGGTCGTGGCTGACGAACACCGGCGCCAGCATGTCGCTTGCTCCTACTTGCGCTTCAGGTAGAAGGTGAATTCCTTCTGCGCCTCCGCGTGCGAAAGCAGCTCATTGCCGGTCTGCTTGGAAAAAGCCTGAAAGTCCTTCACCGAGCCGGGATCGGTGGCGACGATCTTCAGCACCTGGCCGGACTTCAGCTCGTTCAGCGCCTTTTTCGCGCGCAGGATCGGCAGCGGGCAGTTGAGCCCGCGGGCGTCGAGTTCCTTGTCGAAGTTCATGGGCATCTCTTCCTCATCAGCGGATCCCTAACCGAAACGCGCGAGCAACTCCGCGACCTTGCCGCCGCTCGCCGCCTCGTGCCGGATCATGCACGACACCATCTCGTAAAAGGCGCGATCCAGCGCCTTGCGAGCCGCGGCGAGCTGCTGCGCGATGGCCTCGCAAGGCTCGTCCTCGTCGATCATGCGCCGCACCCCGCGCACCTGTCCTTCGATGCGCGCAAGGCGCGCATCCATCGCCTTCTTCGCTTCCGGGTCGTGCATTCTCGGGTCGCTCACCAGTGTGCTTCTCCTTCCCATCGGCAGTTTGACCAGCGTCAACTTCTCCTCCGCTGTGCGGTGCATGCTCGCGGTTGCTGGATCGGCGGCGCGAATATACACCCTGGGGTATGTGGAGCACCATCAGTAACCGGTATCGCTGCATAGAGTAATCTGATCGCCGATACTCCCGTCCAGTATTACATTCACCGGAGGTCGCATGTCAGCCCTACCCGATACCGCGGCACTCGATCGCCTGATCAGCGAACGGCTCGATGCGCTGCTGCCGCAGAAGCTCGCCGAGCTGCGCGAAAAGCAGACTCCTTCGCTCACCATCATCGCCACCAAGGGCACGCTCGACTGGGCCTATCCGCCGTTCATTCTCGCCTCGACCGCGTCCGCGCTCGGATGGAACGTCTCGGTGTTCTTCACCTTCTACGGCCTGAACCTGCTGAAGAAGGACCTGAGCCACCTCAAGGTGAGTCCGCTCGGCAATCCCGGCATGCCGATGAAGATGCCGTTCGGGCCCGAATGGTTCAAGCACATCAACTGGAACATCCCGAATGCCTTACAGGGCGTGGTGCCGGGCTTCGAAACGCTCGCCACCACGCTCATGAAGAAGACGATCAAGGACAAGGGCGTCGCGGGCGTGGCGGAGCTGCGCGCGGCCTGCATCGAAGGGGGCGTGAACCTGATCGGCTGCCAGATGACGGTCGATCTGTTCGGCTTCACGCATGACGATTTCATTCCGGAAGTAAAGGAGTACTGCGGCGCCGCGACCTTCCTGCCGATGGCGAAAGACGCGGACGTCAGTCTGTTCATTTAGGGGGAAATATGAGAAGGCAGTTGCTCGCCGCCGCGACCGCGGCGGCTCTGGTGCCGTGTGCCGCGCTCGCGACCGACGGCTACTTCGCGCATGGCTACGGCATGAAGTCGAAGGGCCGCGCCGGGGCCTCGAGCGCCATGACGACGGATGCCTTCGGCGGCGCGGTCAATCCCGCGACCATGGCATTTGTGGGCGATCGCCTGGACCTCGGCATCGACTGGTTCCGGCCCGACCGTTCGGCGTCGCGCACCGGCAGCTTCGGCGGCTTCTTCGACGGCTCGGCCGAGGGCAACGAGACGCAGGATTTCTTCATCCCGGAGCTCGGCTACAACAAGATGCTGAATCCGAACATGTCGCTAGGTGTCACGGTCTACGGCAACGGCGGCATGAACACCGACTATCCGAGCGGACAGCTCGACCAGGGCGTGTGCCGGGGCGGGCCGCCCAACGGCGTCAAGGTGAACCTGCTTTGCGGCACGGGCAACCTGGGCGTCGATCTCGCGCAGCTCATCTTCGCGCCGACGCTCGGCTGGAAGTTCACGCCGACGCAATCCATCGGCATCTCGCCGCTCATCGCCTACCAGCGCTTCAAGGCCTACGGCCTCGATGCGTTCTCGCCGATTTCATCGGATCCGGCGCACCTCACGAACCAGGGCTATGACACGACGTGGGGCGGCGGCCTGCGCGTTGGCTACTTCGCGCAATTGACGCCAGCGTTTGCCGTGGGGGCGGCGTACTCGACCAAGATCAGCGGCAAGTTCGACCAGTACAAGGGACTCTTTGCCGAGCAGGGCAAGTTCGACATCCCTGAGAACTACAACGTCGGGCTCGCCTGGAAGGCAAGCCCGGCACTCACGTTCGCGCTCGACTGGCAGCACATCAGCTACAGCAAGGTGAACTCGGTCGGCAACCCGAGCAACCAGCTGGGCTGCGCGCCCGGGTTCCCTGCGGGTCCGGGCACCGGCGCCGCCTGCCTCGGCGCGAGCGACACGAGCATCGGATTCGGCTGGAGCGACGTGAACGCGATCAAGCTCGGCGTCGAGTATCAGATGAACAGTGATCTACTGCTGCGCGCCGGCTACAACCACAGCGACAATCCGATCCAGGCGCGCGACGTGACGTTCAACATCCTCGCGCCGGGCGTGGTGCAGGATCACGTGACGCTCGGCTTTACCTACGGCCTCGGGCGCACCTCCGAGATCACGATGGCGTACATGCACGCCTTCAAGAAATCGGTGCAGGGTCCGGCGACCAACCCGTACTTCAACGTGGGGGGCACGGAGACCATCTCGCTCTCGGAGAACTCGCTCGGCATTGCCTGGGGCACGCGCTTCTAAGCCCGCCGCGCGCGCTTAGAATCCCGCGCCGTGAAGATCTGCATCGTCTCCGACAGCCACGATCGCGCCGACCCGCTCGCGCAGGCTGTGAGAGATGCAAAGCAGCACGGCGCGCAGGCGGTGATCCACTGCGGCGACGTCATCGGCACGCAGACGCTGCGCGCGACGATGGCAGTGGGCCTGCCGCTGCACGTGATCCACGGCAACAATCTCGGCGACCCGGTCTCGCTCTCGCGCTGGGCGCGCGAGAGCGGCGGGCAGCTGCAGTACCACGGCCCCGATGCGCGCCTCGAGCTCGGCGGGCGACGCATTTTCGTCGTGCATTACCCGGAGTACGGCTACGCCATGGCCTGTACCGGCGAGTGGGACCTGGTGTGCTGCGGGCACTCGCATGCTGCCGCCGTGCAGCAAGTGGTGAACGTCAAGGGCGGCAAGAGCTGGCTTGTGAACCCAGGGACGGTGGCCGGGCTTGCGGCCCCTGCGACCTGGGCGCTCGGCGACCTTGCCGCGATGCGCTTCGAGGTGCGAGAGCTATTCAGCCGTTCTATGGGCGCATAGCGAAGATTCAGGGCCGCAGTGCCGCGCGTGCTCCTTGACGAAGATTAAAATCCGTTGCACTTCGTAGGGGGAGACTGACCGGATGTTCACGCAGAATCCTTTCGCCGTCCTCGGCGATTTCCTGCCGCCACTCTTCATGCAGAGCTTCGTAGTGGTCATGCTTTTGCTGGTCGTGGCGGGGACGCTGATCGACATCGTGCACAAGGGCAGCGCCCGCTATTTCTTCGACAATTGGCGCAAGTCGAGGAGCAAGAGCAAGCAGCCGGTCGGCGCCGGCGAGCTCGCGGCGATCGCCGTCAAGACGACGGTCGTGGACGTGCTCGCCTCGGGGGAGTTCTGCAATCAGCGCCGCCGCATCGCGCACCTGCTCGGCATGTACGGCTTCGTGCTCTACGTCGTCGCCACCGTGGTCATGGTGTTCGATCCCGCGGCGAGCGCGATCTGGCCGCGGCTCTGGTGGCTCGGCGGCCTCATGGTGTGCATCGGCGGCTACTGGTTCTGGTTCTTCATCCGCGTCGACGTCGCGGCCGAGGGCCATTCGCCGTTGCGCGTGATGAAGGCCGACCTGTTCGTCCTGTCGCTGCTCGCGAGCGCGACCCTCGGCCTGATCTGGGCCGCAGCGGGCGGCGGCGTGGGCGTGCTCTTCGGCCTGTACATCCTCGCCACCACGGTGCTATTCGCAGGCGTGCCGTGGTCGAAGTTCGCGCACATGTTCTTCAAGCCGGCGGCGGCGTTCGAGAAAAGAGTATCCAGCGCCAATGGCACGGCCGAGAATCTGCCGACGCAGACCCGGGACGACCCCGAGCAACAGAAAAGACACTCCATGGAGCTGTTGCGCGACGCGCCGATGCAAATGGGGCTTGGCATCAAGCGCGAAGCGCCGCGCCACTACTAGAAAAGCGGGAGCCGACTTATGCCTACCTTCGTGTACATGACGAGGTGCGACGGATGCGGACACTGCGTCGACATCTGTCCCTCGGACATCATGCACATCGACGAGACCTATCGCCGCGCCTACAACATCGAGCCGAACATGTGCTGGGAGTGCTACTCCTGCGTGAAGGCTTGCCCGCAGCATGCGATCGACGTGCGCGGATATGCCGACTTCGCCCCGCTCGGGCACAGCGTGCGAGTCGACCGCGACGAGCAGAGAGGCACGATCGCCTGGCGGATCAAGTTCCGCAACGGCACGGAAAAGAACTTCCTCTCGCCCATCACCACCAAGCCCTGGGGGACCGCGATCCCCAAGTTGGCGGACGCTCCGGCACCGAGCAAGGAAATGCGCGACAGCCAGCTGCTGTACAACGAGCCGAAGTGGATCCGCATGGATGACGGCGGCCTGCGTACGCTGAAGGACGCCGGCCTCAAGCTGAAGAAAGGCGTGTACTACTAATGGCCTACAAAACGATCATCGAAGACGGCATCGACATCCTGATCGTCGGTGCGGGTCTCGGCGGCACGGGTGCCGCCTGGGAAGCGAGATTCTGGGGTAAGGACAAGAACATCGTCATCGCCGAAAAGGCGAACATCGATCGCTCGGGCGCGGTCGCCCAGGGCCTGTACGCCATCAACTGCTACATGGGCACCCGCTGGGGCGAGAACAATCCCGAGGACCATGTTCGCTACGCGCGTATCGACCTGATGGGGCTGGTGCGCGAGGACCTGCTGTTCGACATGGCCCGCCACGTCGACTCCACTGTCCACCAGTTCGAGGAGTGGGGCCTGCCCATCATGAAGAACCCGAAGACCGGGCGCTATCTTCGTGAAGGGCGATGGCAGATCATGATCCACGGCGAGTCCTACAAGCCCATCGTGGCCGAGGCCGCCAAGAAATCGGCGGACAAGGTCTTCAACCGCATCTGCGTCACCCACCTGCTGATGGACGAAGCGAAGCCGAACCGGGTGGCCGGTGCCGTCGGCTTCAACGTGCGCACGGGCAACTACCACGTCTTCAAGGCGAAGACGGTGATCTGCGGGGCGGGCGGCGCTTCGAACATCTTCAAGCCGCGTTCGACGGGCGAAGGTGCCGGCCGCACCTGGTATGCGCCCTGGTCGTCCGCATCCGCCTACGGCCTCATGATCGACGCCGGCGCCAAGATGACGCAGATGGAGAATCGCATCGTCCTCGCGCGCTTCAAGGACGGTTACGGGCCGGTCGGCGCCTACTTCCTGCATCTCAAGACCTACACGCAAAACGGCGTGGGCGAGGAATACGAGTCCAAGTGGTGGCCCGAGCTCCAGAAAATGGTCGGCAAGGAATATCTGGATCCGGAATCCTTCCACTTGACCCATCGGCCCATCCCGACCTGTCTTCGCAACCATTGCATCATCAGCGAAGTGAATGCCGGCCGCGGCCCGATCCACATGGTGACGATGCAGGCCTTCCAGGATCCTCACCTGGAAGAGGTCGGCTGGGAAAACTTCCTCGGCATGACAATCGGCCAGGCGGTTCTGTGGGCCGCCACCGACGTGGATCCCAAGAACGAGAATCCTGAGCTCACCACGTCCGAGCCTTACGTCATGGGCTCGCACGCGACCTGCTCGGGCGCCTGGTGCTCGGGTCCCGAGGACGTTTCCCCGCCCGAGTATTTCTGGGGCTACAACCGCATGACGACGGTCGAAGGCCTGTTCGGCGCCGGTGACGCGGTCGGCGGCACGCCGCACGCCTTCTCATCGGGCTCGTTCACCGAAGGCCGCCTCGCCGCGAAGGCTGCCTGCAAGTACATCGACGACGGAAAAGGCGAAGGCATCGTCGTATCCGACGAGCAGATCGAGCGCCGCAGGAGAGAGATCTACAAGCCCCTGGAGCACTACCGGGTCTACCGCAACGCGGTCGTGGCGGGAACGGTCAACCCGCACTACATCAATCCGCAGCAGGGCCTGGACCGCCTGCAGAAGCTGATGGACGAGTATTGCGGCGGCTATACCGTCGGCTACATGACCAACGAGAAGCTGCTCAATATCTGCCTCAAGAAGCTCAAGGTCATGGAGGAAGACCTCGACAAGCTGGCCGCGAAGGACCTGCACGAGCTGCTGCGCGCGTGGGAGCTAAAGCACCGTCATCGCGCGGCAGAGTGCGTCACGCACCACACGCTGTTCCGCAAGGAGACGCGCTGGCCGGGCTACTACTATCGCGGCGACGTCATGAAGGTGGACGACGCGAACTGGCACGTGCTGACCGTTTCGCGTCGCGATCCCGAAAGCGGCGAATACACCATGGAGAAAGCGCCGTGCTATCACCTGGTTACGGACGAGGTGACGACGACCAGCCATACCGCGGAGCAGAAGCTCGCCGTGTGAACATCATTGAGAGAACCGACGAGGAGATCCGCGCCATGGCCGATCCCCTGTGGCGCGATCTCCTCAAGCACTCCAACGAAGGCAAGTACGGAGAGTTCGTAAGCAAGTTCGCGAGGTCGCTGGCGCTCGCCATGAATCAGGTGGTGGTGAATCACCAGTTCGCGAACAGCGAGCTGGCCAGGAGCCTGTCCGAAGACTTCGACTATCTCGGCACCATCCGCCGCGGCGAGCATGTGACGGTCCTTTACCGGCAACGCAGCACCAGGAAGCCGGGCGAATGGCTCGGCAGGCTGGTCCTCGGCTACGAAGATGGCGAGGTCAGGATTTTCGCGGCATCCATCTTCTGATCGGCGGCCCCGGATTCGACATGAGTGAAACCATCCAGGACGGCAAGTTCGTCGAGCTCACCTACAAGGTGACCGACAGGAAGTCGGGGCATGTCCTCACGCGCGTGGAATTCCCGCTCGGCTATGTCCACGGACACAACGAGATCCTGGCTCCTTTCGTCCACAAGGCGCTGGAGGGCAAGTCCGCCGGCGACGTGATCGAAGTGCCGGTCGACGGCAATCGGATCTTCGGCGCGCGGAACGAGTCGCTGGTATTTACCGATCGCATCGAGAACGTCCCCGCGGAGTACCGGAAGATCGGCACCTCCATCCTGATGGAGAACGACAAGGGCCAGACGCGCAGCTTCCTCGTGACGCGGATGGACAACGAGACACTGACGGTCGATGGCAACAACCCGCTGTGCGGCAGGGAGGTCGTCTTTACGCTCGTGATACTGAGCGTGCGCGACGCCACCGATGAAGAGACAAGGGCGGGCGGGGCGATCGTCGCGAGTGCGGCTATCGACCCCTCCCTCATGAGACCCGTTTCCTGACCCACGCAAATCGAGGTGACCGATGAGCGAGCAAAAGAAACCCGCCGCCAAAGTTCCTGACGGCCATGCGCGTTTCGTGACGACGCGCCAGATGCCGGCAAACGAAAAGGGATTTGTCGGTTACGAAACCATCTGGGAACCGTTCCAGAAGAAAGCCGAATACAAGACGCCGAAACAGCCGTAGGCGTGCGCGAGCCGCCCCGCGCCGAGGACCTGAATCAGCCGGCGGCGCCGTTTGTCCTGCGCTTCAGGCCTTCACTCCCGCGTAGTACTCGCGCAGGACCGCGAGCACCTCGGGCCGGCTGAATTCGGCCGGCACGGTGGCACCCTCGGAGAGCCACTTGCGCAGCTGCGTGCCGGAGACCTGCAGCCGGTCGGCATCGGCGTGCGGGCAAGTGCGGCCGGAGGCCATGCCGCCGCACTTGTAGCACCAGAACGTCACGTCCATCTTCAGCGGCCGGATCTCGAGCGCATCGCGCGGAATCTCGTCGAAGATGCGGTGCGCGTCGAACGGCCCGTAGTAGCTTCCCACGCCGGCATGGTCGCGCCCGACAATGAGATGCGAGCAGCCGTAGTTCTGGCGGAAGAGCGCGTGCAGCAGCGCCTCGCGCGGGCCGGCGTAGCGCATGTCGAGCGGATAGCCCGCCTGCACGACAGTGCCCGGACGGAAGTACTTTTCGATCAGTATCGCGATGGCGCGCGTGCGCACTTCCGCCGGAATGTCGCCCGGCTTGAGATTGCCGAGCAGCGAGTGCACCAGCACGCCGTCGCAGGTCTCGATCGCCACCTTGGCGAGGTACTCGTGCGAGCGGTGCATGGGGTTGCGCGTCTGGAACGCGGCGACGCGCGACCAGCCGAGGCGCGTGAACTCGGCGCGCGTCTCGGCCGGCGTCATGAAGAGCGCGCCGTACTTCGCCTTGAAGCCGCCATCGGACAGCACCTTCACCGGACCGGCGAGGTTCACCTCGCCCTGCTGCATCACCATCTTCACACCCGGATGCGCCGGGTCGGTCGTGCGGAACACCATCAGGCACTCGTGCGCCTTGTCGATGCGGTACTTCTCCGTGATGCTCATCGTGGCGAGCAGCGTGCCGTCGTCGGGATCGGCGAGCGCAACATCGGTGCCGCTATGGAGAGCCGCGGCCGTCTCGGCGCTCACCGAGAGGGTGATCGGGATCGGCCAGAAGACGCCCGCGGCCGTGCGGTAACGATCGCACACGCCTTCCCAGTCGGCGCGCGTCATGAACCCTTCGAGCGGGGTGAAGCCGCCCATGCCGAGCATGACGAGGTCGCCTTTCTCGCGCGAACTCACGCGAATGGCGCGCAACGCCTGCGCGCGCGCCCTCTCGGCCGCGAGCAACTCGCCTGTCGGCATCAGCGGCTCGAGCGAGCCTCCCGCGTGCGGGCGTACCAGGGCTGGCATGAGAGGAGTCATTTTGTTGCCCGGGCGCGGCGCAGGCAAACCGATCCGCTGATCCGCCGATAAGCGCGGCTGATTCTTCTAGCTCGCGCCGGGAAACGCGCCCAGGGCGGCCGCCAGGAGGACCAGCACCTGTAGCGCGGCAAGCAGCGCCTGCACGCGCTCGCCGCAGCGCAGGAACGCCCGGATGACCCGCGCCAGGCATACCAGGCTCAGCAGCGAGAACGCCGCGATCGCCGCCACATTCAGATAGTCGCCATAGCGCAGGTATCGCAGCCAGGCCCAGCCGCTCGGCGCATGCGCCTCGCGCAACAGCTCGGCGGCGGGAAGGGTCCAGAGACTCGGCAGGTCGCGCAGCGGAATCAGGGGAGCGACCAGGCCGGAGAGGTAGAGCGCGAGCGCGAGGACGCCGAAGGCGAAAACGATGCGCGTGCCGAGCTCGAGCCACCGCGCGTACGTGTGCTGCGGATCGCGCTCGCTTGCCGGGGCAATCACGGCCACACCCCCAGGCCGCGCAGCAGTGCACGTGCGCCGGCAATGGCGAGCACCGCGATGACGATGCGCCGCACGGCGACCGACGGCATGCCGTGCAGCAGGTGAGCGCCGAGGCGCGAGCCGAGCATGACGCCGAGGATCGCGGGCATGGCGATCGCCGGCAGCAGCGCGCCGCGGCCGATGTACACCCAGGCCGCGGAGCTGTTGATGATGGAGATCGCGAGCCCGCTCGTGCCCACGGCGAGCTTGAGCGGCGCGCCCATCAGCAGGTTGAGCGCCGGTACGTTGGCCCAGCCGGCGCCCAGGCCGAACAGGCCGCCGATGAAGCCGATGCCGCCGAACGCGGCTACCCCGAGCGCCGTGCGGCGAGTACGCCACTGCACGCGTTGCTGCAGGTGGTCGTTGAACTCGCCGTTCAACCCGAGCAATCGCCCGAACGCATCGGGCTCGATCGCGACCACGTCGGTGCCCCGGGTGATCAGGACAAGCACGGCGACCGCAAGAATGACCAGACCGAGCGCGCTCTGGACCACGTTGACCGGCAGCGCGAAGCCGGCGAGCGCGCCCGCGAGCGAGCAGATCGAGCCCGCGAGCGCAAGCGGTAGCACGAGCCGCAGGCTCGCGAGGCCCGAGCGCAGTAGCGTCGGCGCTGCGGCGAGCGTGCCGGCGAGCGCAAGCACCAGGCCCGCGCCGCGCACGAAGTCGAGGTGAAAGGGAAAGAAGCTGCCGACGATCGGCACGAACAGGACGCCGCCGCCGACGCCGGCGATCACGGCGAGGACACCAAGCAGGAAGCTGAGCGTGAACAGCGCGAGGGGCCAGGCCCACCACGCAGCCGCGTCGCCGCCTGCCGCCAGGGCGCTCGGGGCGAGCGCGAGGCCGGCGACAAGAAGGATGACCCGGATCAAGCGCCGGATTCTAAGGTGCTACAGGTTTGTGCTACATAGGCAAATAGCGCACGCATAAGGCGGGCTCATGGCGGATCGACGTCTTCAGGTGTTTCACGCGGTAGCGAAGCATGGCTCCTTCACCAAGGCGGCGGAGACCCTGTTCATGACGCAACCCGCGGTGACCTTCCAGATCAAGCAGCTCGAAGAGCAGTACAACGTGCGCCTGTTCGAGCGCGGCCATGGGCAGATCTCGCTGACCGACGCCGGGCGCATGGTGTTCGAGTACGCCGAGCGCATCCTGGCGCTCGCCGCAGAGCTCGACGCCCGCGTGAAGGACCTCACCGGTCAAGTGGCGGGGCCGCTGCTCATCGGCGCGAGCATGACCATCGCCGACTACCTGCTGCCGCAGGTGCTGGGTGAGTTCAACGCGCGCTTCCCGAATGTCGTGCCGCGGCTGCTGGTCGCGAATTCCGAGACCGTGCAGAACCAGGTCGCGGAGCGCAGCCTCGACATCGGCTTTATCGAAGGCGAGTCGCTTCTGCCTTCGCTGGTCACCGAGGTGTGCTGCGAGGACGAGCTGCAGCTCGTGTGCGCGCCCTCGCACGCGCTCGCCAGGCACGCGGCGATCAGCGCGGACCTGCTGGCGCAGCACGCCTACGTCAGTCGCGAGCCGGGCTCGGGAACGCGCGAGGTCGCCGACCATTACCTGCAGAAAGCGGGCCTTGGTCCCGAAGCGCTTCACCCGGTGATGGAGCTCGGCAGCCCGGAGGCGCTGAAGGGCCTGGTCGGCACGGGTGTCGGCTTCGCCATCATGTCGCGCGCCACGGTGGCGAAGGAAACGCGCCTCGGCGAGCTCGTCGCCATCGCGTTCGCGCCGCGCATGGTGCGCAACCTGTGCATCGTGTATCCGAAGCAGACATTCCAATCCAAGCTGCTCGCGAGCTTCGTCGCGTTCGCCAAGCAGCGGCTCGCCGTCCTTGCGGCGGGGCAGCGTCAGCCGGCTTCGGCTGCGGCGAGGTGATCGGCGACGAGCTCGAGCAGGCTCTCCATCTTCTTGTCCCACTTGTAGTGGGCCTGCCCGTCATCGAAGGTGAGGCGGCAGTTTGAGCAGCTCGTCGCCAGATGCCCGGCGGCAGCAGCCTCGACCTGCTGCATCTTGATCTGGAAGGCGCGGTGGCGATGCTCGTCCGCGCGATGCAGCGTCACCACGCCTCCGCCGCCGCCGCAGCACCAGTTGGCATCGCCCGCGGGCGGCATCTCGCGCAGCTCGACCCCGAGCGCGGCGAGCACCTCGCGCGGCGCTTGCGTTGCGCCGCCGCGGCGCGACACCTGGCAGGGATCGTGGAACGTGAGCGAGCCCGCCATCGGCTTGAGCTTGAGCCGCCCTTCGCGCACCGCCTCGGCGAGGAATTCGCTGATGTGCAGCACGCGGAACGGCAGCGGCTGGCCGTACATGTTCGCGCCCTGCCAGCGCATCGCGCCATAGGCATGGCCGCACTCGGGCAGCACGAGCGTCTTCACCTTCTGCGCGACGGCCGCGCGGATCACGCGCAGGCTCATCTCGCGCTGCCAGTCCAGGTTGCCGGAGAAGAGTCCGAAATTCGTCGCCTCGTAACCGTCGGAGCGAAGCGTCCATGCCACGCCCATGGCATTGAGGATGCGCGCTACCGCGACGATCGACGCGGGATACTTCATGATCTCCACCGAGGAGAGCGTGACCATCACCTCGGCCGGCGAGCGGTCGAGCGCGATGTCGACATCGTGCTCGTCTGCCAGCCATTCGATGCGCTCCTTCAGTACTTTCGGTGTCGCGCCGAGCGGGCTGCCTTCGCGCGCCGCGCGCTCGGCAACCGCATGCAGCTCGTGCGGCACGAGGCCGGCAGCGAACATGCCGTGGCGCGCCTGCGCCACCAGGCCGGCGATGTCGATGCCCATCGGGCAGGCGAGCGTGCAGCGCCCGCACATCGTGCAGGAGTCGTAAAGCAGCTCCTGCCACTCGCGCAGCTCGTCGGCGGTCACTTCGTGCTTCAGGTTGAACGCCTTGTAGAGCCAGGCGAAAGGCCCCGCCTCGCGCTGGTATGCCTGCTTGAACGGCTCGAGCTTCCAGATCGGCGTGTATCGCGGATCGTGGCTGGTGACGTAGAAGTGGCACGCCTCGGCGCAGTGGCCGCAATGGATGCATGACTCCATGTAGGTCGCAGCCGAGCGCGTCATATCGCGCATGAAGGCCTGCAGCGCACGCGCAGCGCGCTCTGCGTCCGGCGTATCGCCCTGCCTGTCGTAGCGCATCGCCGGCTTCTCGATGCCGAAGCCGGGAAAGTCGAAGTCGGGCCGGTTCATAGCGCCGCTCCCTTGCGCGCGAAGTCGGCGCCGGTGCGCCAGCGCGACACAAACACGAGCGCGGCGTGCGAGAGCTTGCCGAACGGCAGCCAGACGAGCAGCAGCTCGAGGCTGAGCAGATGCAGCGCGAGCAGCGCCGGCGTCGTCGGCAGCGCGGGAGCCACCACCGGTGCCGGGTAATGCGGCCGCTCGATGAGTGCCATGCCGGTAATGAGCGGCAACAGTGTGACGAACCAGCTGAAGTAATCGTCGAAGCTCGAGAGCAGCCGCGTCACGCCGTCGGTAAGGCGGTAGATCAACGCGACGACCAGGCCGATGATCGCAACCGCGGTCGCTACGTACGTTACCGGATCGGGGAGCGCCCGCCAGCTCACGCCGAGATGCCGGGTGATGAAAGCGATATGGGGCGCGAACGTGAACACGATCAACGCCAGGGCAATGTGATAGGCGTAGGCGTTCAGCATCTGCCCGCCGCGGATCTTCACCCTCGGCGGCAGCATCTTGGAAAAGATCGCGCGCAGGCCGCCGAGCGCTGCGCCGCTACGCCGGGGCTGCGAATAGTCGGGTCGCAGCGGGCGGCGGAAGATGACGTAAATGCGCCAGGCGAGTCCCAGCACCAGGACGGCGACCGAGAACGCAAGCGCCGGGCCGCGGGCAAACTGCAGCAGTTCCATCAGTGTTCCCTGACCCTTGCGGTGCGGTTGATTGTCGGGCGCGCGCGGAGCAGCCTGCTGATCCCGCTTATTCGGAGATTCCCTAGACGCGCTTGCGGAATTCGCGCGCGAAGGCGAGCAGGAATCGCAGCGATTCCTGGTTCTCGGGGTCGCTGAGAAGGCGCCAGATGCCGGCGAATCCGCCGCCGCGCGCGGGTTCCTGTGTGCTGCGCTTCGCCGCCTCGAGCGCGTTCATCGTCGACTCGAGCACTACCCCCAGCCGCTCGATGTTGCCGACGAGGCGGTCAAGGCCCGCCCGGTTCATGCGGTCGATGAGGGCGAGCGACTCGGCCACCGTCTCGGCGAGCCGCGCCACCATCTCATCGGTCAGCGCGTCCTGCGCCGCGCCGTAGGTGCGCGCGAGCGCGACCAGGCGCTCGAGGTCGCCGTTCGCGACAAGCTGCGAAATCGCCGGCAGGGCGCTTGACACGCCCGAACGGTTGATCCGGTCGAGCAGATCCACGCCGTCCGCGACCGTGGCCGAGAGGCGGCTCACCATCTCGTCGGTCAGCGCGTCGCGTCCCGCGGCGACCAGCCGTTCCAGCTCGAGCGCTTGTGATTCGTCCATGGCGTCCTCCTAGAGCAGCCCGCGAGCCGTAGTCCAGTACAGCTTGTTGTACGCCATCTTGAACCAGTGCACGGCCTTCGTCGGCGGCTTGGGGTCGGGTGGCGTGGTGTAGTTGAACTGCGCGTAGGTTGCGCGGTCCTTGCCGACCTCGATGAAGCAGAACACCTTGCCATCGTGCTCGCGCACCGGAGCGCCGAGCTTGACGATCGCGGCAATGTTCTCGCCGAGCGTCTCGACCTGGTAATGCACGGTTGAGCCGGCCTTGCTGATCGGGATGTTGGTCGTGTCGCCGATCACGTAGACGTTCTTGCGCCCCTCCATCGTGAGCTTGGTCTTGTCGGTGGGGATGAAGCCGCCCGCGCCGAGCTTGTTCTTCTCGATCACCTCCATGCCCTTGTGCGATGGAATGGTGATGAGCAGGTCGTACTTCGCTTCGCTGCCCTCCTCGCTCTTCACCACCTTGTTCTTGCCGTCGACCTCCTTCATATTGAAGAGCGTCTCGTAGGTGATGCCGAGGCGCTCCATCTCGGGCGCCGCCCACTTCGCCACGTTCTCGAGCGAGTGCACGCGGCCCACCGGATAGGTGTAGTGGAGCTGCACCTTGTCGCGGATGCCGCGGTCCTTGAAGTAGTCGTGCAGCATGAAGATGATCTCGAGCGGCGCCATCGGGCACTTGTGCGGCACGCCGACGGCGACGACCACCCGCCCGCCCTGGAAGGCCTGCAGGCGCTTGAACATCTTCACCGCGGTTTCCTCGGTGTAGAAGGTCTCGGCGTTCTCGGCCAGCCCCGGGATCATTTCGGGCACCGGACGCGAGCCGGTGGCGATGACCAGGATATCGTAGCCGTGCGTCTTGCCGCCCTTGGTCTTCACCTGGTTGCGGTCGAGCTCGAAACTCTCGACCGGGTCGACCTGGAAATCGATTCCCGGCTCGAGCAGGCTCGCCTCGTCGCGGTAGAGCTCGTCGGGCGTCATGCGCCCGAGCGCGAGATAGAGCAGTCCCGGCTGGTACATGTGCTTGTCCGACGCCGAAAGTATGCTGACCTGCACTCTTCCGCCGCGCATCTCCGGCGCGAGGCGCCGCGCCAGGTTGTTGGCGAGGATGGTGCCGCCCATGCCGCCGCCGACGATCAGAATCTTCATTGCCCACTCCTCTGTGTGGTCACTTCGTCTTCCTCAGCGCGATATGCCAGACGCCGCCCTCTTCGCGCGTGCCGAGCAGCTCGTGGCCGACCTTGCGCACCCATTCCGGAATGTCGGCGGCCGAGCCCTTGTCGGTCGAGAGCACTTCGAACTCCTCGCCCACCGTGCCGAACTTGAGGCGCGCGATCAGCTCCATGAGCGGCCCCGGACAGAAGCTGCCGCGCGCGTCGATGATGATGCGCTCGGCCATCAGAACGACCAGACCTGGCCGCCTTCGGCGTCCGACAGGAACTTGGTGAGCCCGAGCGGCTCGTTCAGCCACGGCTCGAGCTGCGCGCGCTCGAGCCCGAGGACGTCGACCGCCATCGAGCACGGATGAATCTTCGCGTCGCCGAGCTCGGCGGCGTTCTCGAAGAGCTGCTTGAAGCCGGGCGCCTTCTTCTCGACCAGCAGTCTGCCGAACTGGCCCTCCGCCGCCGGCGAGGCCGCGCCGCGCTTGAAGTGCGCGAGCGCGTTCATCGACAGGAAGACGGTGACTGCGTTGCCGCTCACGGCGCCGACGGAAGCCATCATTGCCGCCATCTGCAGCCGCTCCAGCGTTCCGGAAACCACGACGATGCTGATGCGATTCGACCCAGGCACGTTCGCCATCCTAGCTGTGTGATCGACCGATAAGGAACATTCCGGCGTCAATCGGCGAGCGAAAATGCTCCCATGTCTGCCGGCGCGGCCGGTTGATCCACGTCAAGTAACGATGCTCCCCAAGTCTCGGTGTAGAGCTGCGGCGCCTTCGCGGTCGAGCGGGCATCAACTTCCAGTCGCAGTTCCATGGGACAGGTGCTCGGGTTCATCGGAAACGGGAGCCCGGGCGCGCCGGCGGTAGTTGACCGCGTAGTAGAGCACCGGGATGACGAGCAGCGTGAGCAGCGTCGAGACCAGGATGCCGAAGATGAGCGAGATCGCCAGGCCCTGGAAGATCGGGTCGTCGAGGATGAAGGTCGCGCCGATCATCGCCGCGAGGCCGGTGAGGGCGATCGGCTTCGCGCGCGCCGCCGCCGACTGCAGCACCGCGTCGCGCAACGGCACGCCCTCCTCGACCTTGATGTTGACGAAGTCGACCAGCAGGATCGAGTTGCGCACGATGATGCCGGCGAGCGCAATCATGCCGATCATCGAGGTGGCGGTGAAGTTCGCGCCGAGAGCCGCGTGCCCCGGCATGACGCCGATCACGGTGAGCGGGATCGGCGCCATGATGACGAGCGGCGTGAGGTAGGAGCGGAACTGCGCCACCACCAGCAGGTAGATGAGGACGAGTCCCACCGCGTAGGCGATGCCCATGTCGCGGAAGGTCTCGTAGGTCACCTGCCACTCGCCGTCCCACTTCAGCGCGTACTGCCGATACGGATCCGAGGGCTGGCGCACGAAGTACTCGCCGAGCACGCCGCCATCGGCGAGCGGCTGGCCGGCGATCTTGCCGCGGATCGAGAACATGCCGTAGAGCGGGCTGCCGATCCGGCCCGCCTGGTCGCCGATCACGTACACCACGGGCAGCAGGTCCTTGTGGTAGATCGGCCGGTCGCGCTCGTTCTTTACTACATTCACCACTTCGGAGAGCGGTACCAGACTGCCGGCGGGCGAGCGGATGGCGAGCTTGAGGATCTCGTCGAGCCGTGCGCCGCGCTCGGGAGGCAGCTCGATCACGACCGGCACCTCGTACTTCGACTGCCCGTCGTGCAGCGGGGTCACGGCGCTGCCCGACAGGCCCATGCTCATCGTATCGACCACTTCGCGCTGCCTCACGCCGAGGAGCGCGGCCTTGGCCTGGTCGACCTTCAGCACGATGCGCGGCGCGCCGTCCTCGACCGAGTCGTCGATGCCGACGATGTCGGCGGTCGCGGCGAACGCCGAGCGCACGCGCTCCGCGGTGCGCATGCGCCCGGCCGCGTCGGGGCCGTAGACCTCGGCGACGATCGGCGAGAGCACCGGCGGTCCGGGCGGCACCTCGACCACCTTGACGCGCGCGTTCCAGCGCTGGGCGATCTTCTCCAGCGCCGGCCGCACGGCCTGCGCGATCTCGTGGCTCTGCCGCTCGCGCTCGCCCTTCGGCTTGAGGTTCACCTGCAGGTCGCCCTGCTCGGAGAGATTCCTCAGGTAGTACTGGCGCACGAGGCCGTTGAAGTTGATCGGCGACGCGAGCCCGGCGTAGGCCTCGTAGTCGGTCACCTCCGGGAGCTTCGCCATCTCGGCGCCCATGTCGTGCAGCGCCGCGGCGGTGATCTCGACCGGCGTGCCGGCCGGCAGGTCGACCACCACCTGGAGCTCCGACTTGTTGTCGAAGGGCAGCATCTTGAGGATCACCAGCTTGAAGGCGGCAAGCGCAAGCGAAGCCACGATCAGCCCCAGCACCGCGAGCCACAGCCGGCGCCGGTTCCTGGCCGAGTCGACGAAGGGCCCGAGCACGCGGCTGAACAGGCGCTCGAGCCGCGCGCTTTTCGCCTCGGCGTGCTTGGTCTTGCCGAGCAGCTTGAGCGCGAGCCAGGGCGTGACGGTGAATGCGATCGCGAGCGAGATCAGCATCCCCATGCTGGCATTGATCGGGATCGGGCTCATGTAGGGTCCCATCAGGCCGCTGACGAAGGCCATCGGCAGCAGCGCCGCGATCACCGTGAAGGTGGCGAGGATGGTCGGCCCGCCGACTTCGTCCACCGCGAGCGGAATAACGAGCGAGATCGGCGTCTCCGGCGCATGCGCGCGATGTCGATGGATGTTCTCGACCACCACGATGGCGTCGTCGACCAGGATGCCGATCGAGAAAATGAGCGCGAACAGCGACACGCGGTTCAGCGTGAAGCCCCAGGCCCAGGAGGCAAAAAGGGTCGTCGCGAGCGTGAGCAGCACCGCGGTGCCGACGATCAGCGCCTCGCGCCGGCCGAGCGTGGCGAGCACCAGCACCACCACCGAGAGCGTGGCGAAGACCAGCTTCTCGATCAGCTTCTGCGCCTTCTCGTTTGCGGTGGCGCCGTAGTTTCGCGTCGCGCTGACCCGCACGTCATCCGGAATCACGGTGCCGCGCAGCTCCTGCACGCGCTGCATGACGCGCTCGGCGAGCTCGACCGCGTTCTCGCCCGGCTTCTTGGTCACCTGCAGGGTGACTGCCGGCGACTCGCCTTCGGCGGTGCCGATCCAGACGTAGCGCGATGGCTGCGGCGGCCCGTCGGTTACCGTCGCGATGTCCGAGACGTAGACCGGGCGCTGCTCGAAGGCGCCCACCACCAGGCGCCTGACGTCCGCCGCCGACGCCAGGTAGTTGCCGGTTTCGACGACGATCTCGCGGTTCTCGCGTACCAGCTTGCCCGACGGCAGCGAAGCGTTGGAGAGCTGCAGCGCCGCCCTGACGTCGAGCGCCGAGACGCCGTAGGCGTTCATGCGGTCGGCATCGACCAGCACGCGCAGCGCGCGGCCCGGGCCGCCGAGCGTCTGCACCTCGCGCGTGCCGGGCACGCGCTTCAATTCGATCTCGGCGGCATGCGCGACGCGCTCGAGCTCGTATGCGCCCTGCTGCGCCTCGGTGGCCGAGAGCGTCACCGCTACCACCGGCACGTCGTCGATGCCCTTGGGCTTCACGATCGGCTCCAGCGTTCCGAGCTCGGGCGAGAGCCAGTCGCGGTTCGAGTGCACCGTGTTGTACAGCCGCACCAGCGCCTCGACGTGCGGCACGCCCACCTTGAACTGCACGGTAAGCACCGCCATGCCCGGGCGCGACACCGAGTACACATGGTCGACGCCGGCCATCTGCGAGAGCACCTGCTCGGCCGGGGTCGACACCAGGGTCTCGACGTCCTGCGCAGAGGCGCCCGGGAACGGCACCAGCACGTTCGCCATGGTGACGTTGATCTGCGGCTCCTCCTCGCGCGGCGTCACCAGCACCGCGAAGAGGCCGAGCAGGAACGCCACCAGCGCGAGCAGCGGCGTGAGCTGCGAGTCCTGGAAATACCGGGCGATGCGCCCCGAGATTCCCATCGCCTAGCGCCCCGCGGCCGCCATGCCGGCTTTGACCGGTTCGAGTGCGACGCGCTCGCCAGCCTTGAGGCCGGCGAGGACTTCCACGTAGCTCTCGTCCGCGGCTTCGCCCAGGCGCACTTGGCGCAAGCGCAGCGCGCCGTCGGCGCCGAGCACGTACACCGCGGTCACCTCGCTGCGGCGCAGGACCGCCGCGCGCGGCGCGAGCAGCGTCAACGCCCTGCCGACCGAGAAATGCGCCCGCGCGTACACGCCCGGATAGACGCCGCGCACGTCCTCGGGGAGCTCAAGCCGGATGCGCGTCGTGTGGGTCCGGGGGTCGGCCGAGGGCACGATGACGATGTTCTTGACGTCGACCCATCTTCCGAGCGACGGCACTTCGACGCGCGCCTTCCCTCCCGCCTGGATCGCCGCCACTTGCGCCTGCGGCACGTTCGCCACCACGCGCAGGGTCGAAGGGTCGAAGCCGGTGAGCAGCGGCTTGCCCGGCGTCGCCATCTCGCCGAGCTCCACGTGGCGCGCGGACACCACGCCGCTGTAGGGCGCGACGATGGTGGCGAAGCTGCGCTCGGTGGCGGCCTGGCCGGCACCCGCGAGCAGCGCCGAGACGCGCGCCTGCGCCGACTTGTAGCCCGCTTCGGCCTGATCGAGCGCCGCCTGGCTGATGAACTTCTGCGCGAGCAGCCGCTGGGAGCGCTCGTAGCTCGCGCGCGCGTTGGCGAGCGCAGCCTGCGCCTCGCGCACCTGCGCCACGCTCGCGGCCTCCGCCTGCGACACCGCGCGCTCGTCGATGCGCGCGATGACTTCGCCCTTCTTCACGTAGTCGCCGACGTCGAAGCGCAGCTCGACGATGCGGCCGGCGATCTGCGCCGACACGGTCGACTGGCGCACCGCCTCGATCAGCGCTTCGGCGGTGTAGTCCACGTCCATCTCGCGCAACTCGACAGCCGCGGAGGCGAGCGCCGACTCCGTAGCACTGCCGAGCGCGGCGCGCTGCGGCCGCTCGTGCAGCACGAGGTAGCCTCCGACCAGTGCCGCGCCGGCGAGGAGCGCGAGGGAAACGACGACCCGGCGAAGCTTCATAGGGGCGAAGCGAGTGCGCTCTGTGACCTGAGTTCCATAGCGCGATTCTGGGCGGGCGGACGAGCGCATCGTTGATGGAGATCAAGCCCGATGCGCTAGCGGTCGCTCGCCGCGGGCGAGCCTGCCTGAGGCCTCCGGTCCGGTCCCTATAATCTGCCGCTCATGGTGAACCTGGAGCCGAAGCAGGCGTACGAGTTCCTGCAGCAGAACGCCGACGCGCTGCTCATCGACTGCCGCAGCGAGATGGAGTATCTCTTCGTCGGCCATCCGGTAGGCGCGCTGCACGTCGCCTGGAACGACGGGCCCGAGTGGGAGGTCAACCCGCATTTCATCGGGCAGGTGAAGAAGGTCGCCGGCACCGACCACGCCAGACGGCCGATCGTGCTCATCTGCCGCAGCGGCAACCGCTCGCGCGAAGCCGGCGAGGAGCTCGAGCGCCACGGCTTCACCCGCATTTACCACATCGAGCATGGCTTCGAGGGTGAACTGAACGCCAAGCACCAGCGCAATTCGCTCACCGGCTGGCGGCACGCTGGCCTGCCCTGGGAACAGTGCTGATCCGGCCATAAGCAGATTCGATCTTTGGTTCTCGCCTCCTTGCGCTACGATGCCGCAGCCGCGAGGAGACGATGCAATGAACCCAATTCGCAGAGCGCTGTTACAGAGCGCTGGCGCGCTGGCGGTGGCGCTGCTCAGCCCGCTGAGCGCGCTCGCGGCGGCCTGGAACAAGGAAGCCTTCGGGGCCAAGACCGTCGCTGATGCGCTCAAGAGCATCGGCGCGGCGGACGCCGTCGCGAGCAAGGACGTCCTGATCGACGCGCCGGAGATCGCCGAGAACGGCGCCGTTGTGCCCATCGAGGTCACGAGCAACGTCCCCGGGACGCGCTCGATCTCTGTCATCGCCGAGAACAATCCATTTCCGCTCGTCGGCAGGTTCGACTTCATGGAAGGTGCCCTGCCGTACGTGAAACTCAACTTGAAGCTCGCCGAGACCGCCGATGTGCGCGTCATCGCGGAAGCCCGCGGCAAACATTACTCCGCCAGCAAGAACATCAAGGTCACCATCGGCGGCTGCGGGGGCTGAGAGGACAACGACATGGCGGCAGGACCGATGAAAATGCGCGCGAGCCTCGGCCAGGGCTTCACCGAGGTGCGCGTGCTGATGACCCACCCGATGGAGACCGGCCAGCGCAAGGACGCCGACGGCAAGCTCCTGCCGCTGCACTTCATCCAGAACGTCACGCTGAAGGTGAACGGAAGAGCGGTGCTCGAGGCGCAGACGAGCCAGGCGGTGTCACGCAACCCCGTATTCTCGTTTCGCCTGAAGGGCGGCGCCAAGGGCGACAAGATCGAAGTGAGCTGGCTCGACAACCAGGGCGAGACCAACCAGATCCAAGGCGCGGTCGCCTAGGACGTCAGCGGCGCTACATATACGCGCCGCGGAACACCAGAAAGTACTGGCGCGGCAGGAACGCGTGCTCGGCGACGAGCACATAGCCTGCTTTCTTCATCTCCGCCTTTACGCTCTCCGGCGCAATGCGCGCCGCCGCCGGTGGGCCGTCGGGTGAATCGAGCCGGAAGTCGATGATCGCGACGTGCGCGCCGGGATTGAGCGACTTGCGCAGGCCGCGGAAGTAACGGCTGCGATCGTCGATGTGGTGATACACGTCGACGAACAGCGCGAGGTCCACCTTGCCGGGCAGCCGCGCGCTGTCCGCGGCGGCCTGCACCGCGATCATGTTGGGCAGGCCGTCGCGCTGCGCGCGCTCGCCGAGGTACTTGACCATGTCGGGCTCGACGTCCACCGCATAGACGCGGCCCGCTTTCAGCATGCTCGCGAGGCGCACGGCGAAATAGCCGGTGCCCGCGCCGATGTCGGCGACGGTCGCGTCGGGCTTGAGCGCGAGCGCCTGGATCACTTCATGCGGCTTCTGCCACGCGTCGCGCTGCGGGTCGTCGAACACGTGCGCCCATTTCTCGGCGCCGCTGAAGCCGTGCTCGTGCGACGGCGGCGACTGCGCCAGCGCTAACGCAACGGCGGCCATTGCGGTGGCGATCAGGAACTTCATTTGGCGAACTTGTAGTACGAGCTGTTCAGGTACTGCACCACGTCCTCCTTTTCATCCAGCGAGAAGCGGTATTTCGTGAGCGTCGCCCGGCTCGCCACCAGGTCGCGCAGCTGCGACAGGTTGTGCACCTCCGACCTGGCGCGGGGACGCTCGTGCACGCGCGGATAGTGGCAATCGAAGCAGTAGGTCTCGTACAGCACGCGACCGCGCTCGATGTCCTGCGCTGCCGCGACGAGCGGCGACAACGCGAGCGCGACAGCGCTAACGGCCTGCCAATGGCGCATCGTTGATCTCCTTGCTTGTGCGCAAAAGGAACCAGCTGAAAGCGCTCGAGGCGGCGCACAGCGCCCAGAAGAAGAGAAAGCCGATCGAATACGTGGCGAGCGCCCCGAGCTCCACGGGCCGGCCGAGAAAATAGAGCTCGGCCGGGTCGATCACGGTGAAGAACAGCGCCTCGGCCACGCCACCGGCGAGGAACGAGGCCCAGAGGATCACCATGGCGTTCTTCATGAGACCTCCTGTGCGATGCGCCAGGTGCCGCGCGGATCCTCGATCACCACGCGCCAGTGGCCACGCGGCAGGGGATCGAGCTCCGCCTCGTAGGCGCCCGCCGCTACCGGCGTCAGGCGCAGGCGCATGTCGTAACCCGCGCGCGTCGCGTGCGCGAGCTGCACGAAGAGCACGGGCGGCGCGTCGCCGGTCAGCCGCACGCGGATGTGCCGGGCTTGCAGCTCTACGATCGCGACGACGCCCAGCTTGCGGGCCGTCTCCTCTCGCGCCAGGCGCTTGTTGATCGCGAGACCCTGCTTGTAATAGTCGTCGGCGACGAGCCCATCCGCGCTGGTGAACGCGATCCACATCGTCACGCCGCCCGCGATGAGCACGGCTGCGGGGCCGGAGATCAGCAGCCACGGCCAAAGATGGCGGTACCAGGGCCGGTTCACTGTGCGACCCCCGTGCCTGGCGCAGCGCCGAGAAAGGCGCTGACTTGCGCCATCACTTGCGCGAAGTGGCTGACCATCATGTGGCCACCCGTGGGATAGCCGATGAAGCGCGCGCCTGTTACGTGCTCCGCCGTGTAGCGCGCGCCCGCATAGGTGCCGTAGCCATCGTCCTCGACGCTGACGAGCAGCGTCGGCGCAGCGATGCGCTCGAGCTCATAGCGCCCGAGCGAGGCAGCGATCACCGCTTCGTTGCGTAGCCCCTGCTTGCGCAGGCTGACCGGCAGGATGTGCCGCATTATCGTCCGGACGCGCACCCGTTCGTCGAGGCCGGCCGTTGCCAGCACTTCGGCCGGAGTGCCGAGCACCGTCTCGACGACGACATCGGGAACGAGGGTCATCGCCGCCCAGTAGAGGAAATCCGAGGTCACGGCGCGCTCGAGCATGA
Source organism: Burkholderiales bacterium (assembly GCA_035689325.1). Taxonomy (GTDB): domain Bacteria; phylum Pseudomonadota; class Gammaproteobacteria; order Burkholderiales; family SG8-39; genus SCGC-AG-212-J23. The sequence continues at coordinate 49,473 of DASSLQ010000197.1, forward strand.
AGCCGGCGACCGGCGACATGCGTGCGGCGGCGTGCGGCGGATATGCAAGCGGCACCAGCAGCACAAGCTTGGAGATGCGGTCAGGATGGCGCAAGGCGAACTGCATCGAGGAAGGCGCGCCCGCAGACAGGCCGATCACCGCCGTGCGTTCTATTCCAAGCGCCCCCAGCAGGCAGGCATGGGCATCTGCCTGCGCCGCTGGCGACGCATCGGCGGGCAGCGGCGTACGCAGGTAGCCGAAGCGCGACGGCAAGACGACCCGGAAGCCGCCATCGGCGAGCTCTCGCGCCATGTCGGCGAGCTGGTCGTAGCCGCCGCCGGCGCCATGCACGAGCAGCACGGGGCGTCCCTGTCCGACCGAGGCGTATTCGATCGGCCCGCAGGCAGTCTGCGCGATCGTGCTGCCGCTCGCGACGCGCTCGCGCTCGACGCCGAGATCCAGCCGGTATTGCGCGTAGATAACGCCGCTCATGAGGATGACCACGGCGACGCCGGAGGCAAGCGCGGCGCGCCGTGCTCTTGCGATCGCCGGCGGCACGAAGAGCGGCACCACGGCGAAGATCGCGAGCGCGCCGTAGTACGCGGCCGCCCTGACCGGGTCCTGGTTGGCAAAGTGCCGGGACAGCGAGACGCGGGCGACCCAGAGCACCAGGCCGGATTCCGCGGCGAGCATCAGCGCGAGCGCGATGATTCCCATGCCGAGGCGCAGGCCGAGCGCAGGCGCGAGCGCGCGGCGCCTTACGATGGCGCGCGCAGCGATGACGATTACCGCGAGCATGAGCGGCGTCTCGAGAAGCTCGGCCGCGCGTGCACCGATGTGCGGCGCGAGCCACAGCACGCGCAGCGTGCCGAGCGCGAACCCAGCGGCGAAGACCGCGGCGAAATAGAGGGCTGCCGCTTTCACGACCGGCTTCATCGGACGATGAACACCGAGCGCTCGCGCACTTCGACGCCCTCCACGCCGAGCGCGCGCAAATGAAATTCGATCGGGTGCGATCCCGCGCTGGCCGCCGCCGCCGGCAGGCGCAGCTTGACGAGCACGGTGCGGCTCGTGGCCGGGCCGACGCCGATGGTCGGCTCGCCCGCGAGCTCGAGCCCCGGGAGGCCGGTGACGCTCAGCTCGAGCGCCCGCGCCTGCTCGGCGGTGTTCATCACCTGCAGGCGGTACACGTTCTCGATCAGGCCGCCTTCCACTTCGCGCGCGATCGCGGCGCGGTCGCGGATCACGTCGAGCTTGAGCGGCACGCGCAGGTACAGGGTCGCCGCCGCGGCCGTGCCGATGGCGAGCAGGAGCGCCGCGTAGACCAGCACGCGCGGCCGCAGCACGCGCGTACGCACGCCCTCCATCGCGTGCGTGGTGGAGTAGCGAATCAGACCGCGCGGCCGTCCGACCTTGTCCATCACCTGGTCGCAGCCATCGATGCACGCCGCGCAGCCGATGCATTCGTACTGCAGGCC
>DASSLQ010000198.1:0-29141 GCA_035689325.1 Burkholderiales bacterium
GGCGAAAAGCAGGTACAGCAGCCAGCCGCTCAACGCCGCGAGGCCCAGGAGCGCGAGCATAAGCAGCCCAAGGAATAGGCGGCTCGCGCGCCGTGTTGCATGCGGCTGCTCGGCCCAGGCATCGAGCAGCTGCACGTTGCGCACGTTCGCCTTCCACGCCGCGTCGAACAGATCGCCGAAGAGCGGCACGATGCCGATCACGCCCTCGAGCGCGATGTTGAACGCCATGCGCGCGAGGATCGCGCGGCCGACGCCGAGGCGGTTCGCCTGCGCCAGGATGTAACTTGATAGCACCACGCCGATGAGGTCGCCGATGAACGGGAACAGGCCCACGATCGCGTCCAGCCCCACGCTGTAAGGCGTGCCCGGGATGGGGATCGAGCTGTCGAGCAGCCAGGCAAGAAACTTAAGCCGCTCGCGCACCGCGCGCTGCGCGTCCGATTCCGGCGCGAGCACTTCGCCTTCCAGTACTCGCTCGGCGCGCGTCATCCAAGTATTATTCTCGTTCCCCACCGCGACACCTTAAAGGAGCCCCTGGCAATGACCATCAAGGTTGGCGACCGTCTGCCTGACGGCAAGCTGATGGAGTCCACGGAATTCGACAGCGGCACGCAATGCGCGATGCCGCCCAAGGAAGTAAATGTGGCGGACGCCGCCAAAGGCAAGAAGATCGCGATCTTCGGACTGCCGGGCGCATACACGCCCACCTGCTCGGCAAAGCACGTGCCGAGCTATGTGCAGAATCTCGACCAGTTGAAGAAGAAGGGCGTCAACGAGATCTGGTGCCTGGCAACCAACGACGCCTTCGTCATGGCGCACTGGGGCCGCGACCAGAAGGCGCTCGGCAAGATCCGCTTCCTCGCCGACGGCTCCGCGGACTGGACCAGGAAACTCGGCCTCGAGCTCGACCTGAATGCACGCGGCATGGGCACGCGCATGCAGCGCTTCTCGATGCTGGTCGATAACGGCGTCGTCAGGCAGCTGAACGTGGAAGCACCCGGCAAGTTCGAAGTGTCGGACGCCGCGACGATGCTCAAACAGCTCGCGTGAGGCTGGCGCTAGCGCTGGCCGGCGTGCTGCTGGCACTCGGTGCGCCGCCAACGTACGCGCAGGAAGGCGCGCGTTTCGACTGCTCGCAGGCAAAGGACCCCAAGGCCTGCGAGCAGCGACGGGAGAAAATACGCGCCGAGCGCGCGCAGGCGGAGAAGGCCTGCGCTGGCCAGAGCGGCGCCGAGCACCGCGACTGCATGCTGAAGCAGATGTGCGCGCAGCCGAAGGACCCGCAGGCCTGCGAAGAGCGCGTGGCCAAGATGAAAGACACCGCGCGCAGCGCGCGCGCCGCGTGCGACGGAAAGCAGGGCGCCGAGCACGACGAGTGCATGATGAAGGCGATGTGCGCGCAGGCGAAGGACCCGGCGCGCTGCGAGGCCGAAGGCCGCAGCGCCCTCGCGCGGCGCGCGCGGATCCGCGAGGCCTGCAAGGACAAGCGCGCCGAGGAGCTCAGCGCCTGCATCCGCGAGCAGCGCGGCGAGAAATGACTTGAGACGATTTGCTGCCGCGGCCGCGCTCGCGCTCGTCGCCTGCGCCGCACCCGCGCCGAACAACGACGCCGCGCCGGCGAAGCCGGCGCCGGTCGTCTCCATCGAGGGCGTCACCGAGTACCGGCTGCCGAACGGGCTCAAGGTGGTGACGATCCCCGACCCGAGCGTCGACACCATCACCGTGCACATCGTGTACCTCGTCGGCTCGCGCCACGAGGACTACGGCGAGAAGGGCATGGCGCACCTGCTCGAGCACATGCTCTTCAAGGGCTCGAGCGGCTTTGCCGACATCAAGGGCGAGCTCACGCGGCGCGGCGCGCGCTGGAACGGCACGACGTCGAACGACCGCACCACCTACTTCGAGACGCTCTCGGCGACCGAAGATAACCTCGACTGGGCGCTCGCCATGGAAGCCGACCGCATGGTGCATTCGCGCGTCTCGCGCGAGGACCTGGACAGCGAGATGACCGTGGTGCGCAACGAGTTCGAGCTCGGCGAGAACAATCCGGGCTCGGTGCTCTTCCAGCGCGTGCAGCAGCTCGCCTTCGTCTGGCACAACTACGGCAATCCGATCATCGGCGAGCGCGCCGACATCGAGAAAGTGCCGATCGAGAAGCTGCAGGCGTTCTACCGCACCTGGTACCAGCCGGATAACGCGGTGCTGCTCATCGGCGGACACTTCGACGAGACGCGCGCGCTCGAGCGCGTGGCACAGCATTTCGGGCCGCTCCCCAAGCCGGCGCGGGCGCTGCCCAGCTTCTACACCGACGAGCCGACGCAGGACGGCGAGCGCGACGTGACGCTGGAGCGCGTCGGCGACCAGCAGATGGTGGTGGCGCTCTATCGCGCGATGGCGGGCAGCCATCCCGACTATCCGGCACTCGACCTGCTCGTCCAGATCCTGGGCGACACGCCCACCGGGCGCTTGCATCGTGCGCTCGTGCAGAAGGGCATCGCCTCGAGCGTGTGGGGCGCCGAGCGCCAGCTGCACGATCCGGGCTACATGTACTTCGGCGCGCAGCTCGGCAAGGAAATGGACCTCGCGAAAGCGCGCAAGGCGCTGCTCGGCGTGCTCGAAGACCTCGGGCGCCACAAGATCACCGCCGAGGAAGTGGAGCGCGCGCGCACCCGCTTGCTCAATGACATCGAGCGCGCGCAGCTCGACAGCAACCAGCTGGTGCGCGCGCTCTCGGAGAACGCGGCGATCGGCGACTGGCGGCTGTTCTACCTGTACCGCGATCAGCTGAAGAAGGTCAGCGTGGCCGACGTGCAGCGCGTCGCCGATCACTATCTCAAGCGCGCGAACCGCGTGGTCGGCACCTTCGTCCCCACCGAGCGCCCCGACCGCGCCGACATCCCGCCGGTGCCCGACGTGGCGGCGGAGCTGAAGGACTACCAGGGCGGCGCACTGGTCAGCCTGGGTGAAGCGTTCGACCCGTCGCCGCAGAACATCGAGTCGCGCCTCGTGCGCCGCACGGCGACGAACGGCATCAAGCTCGCGTTGCTCGCCAAGCAGACGCGCGGCAACCGCGTGGTCGCGCAGCTCACCCTGCATTGGGGCGACGAGAAGACGCTGATGAACCGCGAGGTGGCGTGCGAGTTCGCCGGCGAGATGCTCTTGCGCGGCACGAAGAAGCACAGCCGAGCCGAGCTGAAAGAGGCTTTCGACAAGCTGAACGCGCGTGTCTCGGTAGGCGCCGAAGGCGCCACCCTAGAGGTGCGCAACGAAAATCTCCTGCCCGCGCTGGCGCTTGTCGCCGAGGCGCTGCGCGAGCCCTCGTTTCCTGCCTCCGAGTTCGAGGAACTGAAGCGCGCCGTGCTCACCGGCACGCAGGCGCAGCTCTCCGATCCGGCCGCCAACGCCGAAGTGCGGCTCACGCGCCATCTCGAGCGCTATCCGGTGGGCCACCGCAACTACACGCCCACCATCCAGGAGCGCATCGGCTGGATCCGCAAGACCACGCTCAAGGATGCCGAGAGCTGCTATCGCGACCTGATCGGCGCGACCGGCGCCGATTTTTCCGCCGTCGGCGAATTCGAGCCCGAGGCCGTGGCGCGCGCGGTGGATGAGCTGTTCGGGCCCTGGCGCTCGCCCTACCCGTTCACGCGCGTGCCGTATCGCTACTTCGACAGCGCTGCACTCGCGGACGAGGTCATCACACCGGACAAGGCGAACGCCGTGCTGCGCGGTGGCGAGAACGTCAAAATGCGCGATGACGATGCCGATTTTCCCGCCCTGCTGCTGGCGAACTATCTTCTTGGCGGCACCTCGAGCTCGCGCCTTGCCGAGCGCGTGCGCGAGAAGGAGGGCCTCTCCTACAGCACTGGCTCGAGCTACGGCGCGAGCCCGCTCGACGAGTCGGCGTGGTTCCGGCTCTCGGCGATCTTCGCGCCGCAGAACCGCAAGCGTGTCGAGACCGCGATCCGCGAGGAAATCGCGCGCGCCGTGAAGGCCGGCTTTAGCGCCCAGGAAGTCGATGCCGGCAAGAAGGGCCTGCTCGAGCAGCGCCGCCTCGCGCGCACCCAGGACCGCGCGCTCGCCGGCCGCATCAGCAGCTACCTCTTCCTCGGGCGCACCTTCGCGTGGGACGCCGAGCTCGAGTCGAAGATCGCCGCGCTCACGCCGGCTCAGGTGAACGCGGCGCTCGCCAAGTACATCGATCCAGCCAGGCTCTCGCTGGTCGCCGCCGGCGACTTCAAGAAGTAATTCCGACCCGGGGTCGGAATTATTTGCGCCTCAGCAGGTCGCGGATTTCCTCCAGCAGCTGCTCCTGTCGCGGCGGCGGCGCGGCCTTCGGCTCTTCCTGGCGCCGGAAATGGTTGATCGCCTTGATCATCAGGAAGATGACGAAGGCGATGACGATGAAGTCGAGCACGTTATTGATGAACTTGCCGTACGTGACCTGGGCGTCGCCGAACTCGATGACGAGGTCCTCGTAGTGGACACCGCCGATGAGGATGCCGATGATCGGCATGATGATGTCGGCGACGAGCGAGGAGATGATCTTGCCGAACGCGGTGCCGATGATCACGCCGACGGCGAGATCGACGACGTTGCCCTTGATTGCGAACTCGCGGAATTCCTTGAGCAGGTTCCTCACGGGTAGGTGACCTCCAGGATTTCGAGTTTTTCCTCGCCGGCCGGCGTGCGCAGCACGACGCTGTCGCCCGCGCGCGCCTTGATGAGCGCGCGCGCGATGGGCGAGATCCACGACACGTCGCCGCGCTTCGGATCGACCTCGTCGACGCCGACGACGCGCACCGTGCGCTCGCCGCCGGCGCCTTTCACGCGCACCTGCGCGCCGAAGAAGATCTGGTCGGTGTCGCGGCCCGACGAATGCACGATCTGCGCCGACTCGAGGCGCTTGATGAGGAAGCGCACGCGCCGGTCGATCTCGCGCAGCCGCTTCTTGCCGTAGAGGTAGTCGGCGTTCTCGGAGCGATCGCCGAGCGATGCCGCCCACGCCACGACCTTCACCACCTCGGGACGCTCGGCTTCGACCAGCTGTTTGAGCTCGCTCTTCAGGCGCGCGAAGCCCTCGGGCGTGATGTAATTTTTTCCCGCCGGAGCTTGCGGCGCGGTGCCTTCGACGTCGTCGTCCGCGTCCGCATCTTCCCTAACGAAGGCCTTCGACATGCGTGGGGCAATTTTAGCTTGAAGCCCTCGGCGCAAAGCCGGACAATGCGCCCCAAAAGGGGGAACGAAGCATGGCAGGGGGGAAGGAAAAGCTCGACTTTCTGACGAGGCTGCGCATCCGCGAGCTGATCCTGATGGGCCTCATCACCATCACCGCGGTGCTCGCCAACCTGCCGCAAGACTACGTCGAGGACACGCTCGGCGTCTCCCGCAACACGCTGATCGCGCTGCTCGGCATCGCGGTGATCGTGGGCCTGTTCCTCTACCTGAGAGTCGGCCTGTTCGTCGCGGTGGTGCTCCTGATTGCCGGCGCCAACATGCCGGAGCAGATCGCCGAGGGCCTCAACATCTCGCGCGTGCCGATCATCCTCGCGCTGCTTGCGCTGATCGGCGTCGGCCTCATCAACTACGTCGTCAAGCTGCTGCCCACCGGCCTCGAGCCGCGTCCGCGCGAGAAGAGCGCCGAAGGCACCCGTGCCCTCTTCTACGCCATCGAGAAGAACAACCTCGTGTACGCGAAGAAGGTGCTGGCGATGAACTTCGATCCCAACATGCACCACGACAACGGCTATACGCCGCTTGCCTACGCCGCCATGAAGGGCAACCCGGCGATGATCGAGCTCCTGCTGCGCAACGACGCCAACCCGGCGCTGACCACCAAGGAAGGCGATACGGCGGTGGAGCTGGCGCTGCGCATGGGACACGCCGACGTCGCCGACCTGCTCAAAGCCGCGCGCCAGGAAGCCGAAGCGCTGGAAGCCGAAACCGGCCAGCAGTCCGCCGCCCTCGCGGGATAATTCAGCCTCCGGCGGGCCTCCGCGCCGCTGGGTTTGATACTGTACAATCATTCAGTATGGACACCACTGTCGCCACCGCGCCCGCGCAGGAGATCTCCCGCGACACGCTGCTCGAGAAGTACGCCAAAGGCAACGAAGCCAGCATCGAGGAAGTGCGCCGGCGCGTGGCACGCGCGCTCGCGCAGGCCGAGCCCGAAGAGCGCCGAGCGCATTGGGAGCGCCGCTTCCTGCAGGCGCAGGTGGACGGCTTCATTCCCGCCGGCCGCATCAATTCGGCCGCCGGCGTGCAGCTCCAGGCGACGCTCATCAACTGCTTCGTGCAGCCGGTGGGCGACTCGATCTCCGAGGTCGTCGACGGCCGCCCCGGCATCTACACGGCCCTGCTGGAGGCGGCGGAGACCATGCGCCGCGGCGGCGGCGTGGGCTACGACTTCTCCGCCATCCGGCCCAAAGGCGCGGAGGTCAAAGGCACGCGCTCGCGCGCGAGCGGCCCCGTGTCCTACATGCGCGTCTTCGACCGCTCCTGCGAGACGGTGGAATCGGCGGGCTCGCGCCGCGGCGCGCAGATGGGCGTCCTGCGCTGCGACCACCCGGACGTGGAGGAATTCATCCACGCCAAGGACGCGGGCGACCTCGCGAACTTCAACATCTCGGTGGGCGTGACCGACGAGTTCATGCTCGCGGTGGAGAAAGACCAGCAGCTCGAGCTCGCGCACAAGGCGAAGCCCTGGCCGGGCGAGGAGACTTACCAGCGCGCGGATGGGCTGTGGGTCTACCGGAAGATTAGAGCCCGGGAGCTGTGGGACCAGATCATGCGCTCGACGTATGACCACGCCGAGCCGGGGATTCTGTTCCTCGACCGCATCAACCGCGATAACAACCTGAACTATTGCGAGACGATCGAGGCGACGAACCCGTGCGCGGAGCAGCCGCTGCCGCCCTATGGCTGCTGCTGCCTCGGCTCGATCGATCTCACGCGCTACGTTACCGAGCCGTACACGGAGCGCGCGCGATTCGACTACGAGCACTTCGCGCGCACGGTCGAAGTGGCGGTACGCATGCTCGACAACGTGCTCGAGGTCACCGCCTGGCCGCTCGAGCAGCAGCGCCAGGAGGCGATGGCGAAGCGCCGGGTGGGCCTCGGCTTCACCGGCCTCGGCGACGCGCTGATCATGCTGCGCCTGCGCTACGACACCGACGAAGCGCGCCGCATGGCCGCCACGATCTCGGAAGCAATGCGCGATGCCGCTTATCGCGGTTCCGTCGAGCTCGCGCGCGAGCGCGGCGCGTTTCCGCTCTTCAACGCCGACCTTTATCTATCGGGCACGAGCTTCGCCACGCGCCTGCCGGCGGCGATCAAGCAGTTGATCAAGCAGCACGGCATCCGCAACTCGCATCTGCTGTCCATCGCCCCGACCGGAACGATCAGCCTCGCGTTCGCCGACAACGCCTCCAACGGCATCGAGCCGCCGTTCTCCTGGACCTACACGCGCAAGAAGCGCATGGCCGACGGCACGCTCAAGGAATTCCCGGTGGAGGACCACGCCTGGCGCCGCTACAAGGCGATGGGCGGCGACACCGATGCCTTGCCTCCGTATTTCGTTACCGCTCTCGAGCTCACGGCGCGTGCCCACGAGCAGATGGTCGCCGCCGTCGCTCCGTACATCGACACCAGCATCTCGAAGACGGTCAACGTGCCGGAGGACTACCCCTACGGCGAGTTCCAGGACCTCTACTTCCACGCCTGGAAGTCGGGCCTGAAAGGCCTCGCCACCTACCGGCCGAACAAGGTGCTCGGCGCCGTGCTGTCGGTCGGCAAGACGCCGCAGGATTTCATGCAGGACGACGTCAACCGCCGCATCACCGTGAAATCGGTGCCGGCGCCGGTGCTCGCATCGCTGCGCTGGCCCGGCCGGCCCGACATCGCGGCCGGCAATCCGGCGTGGACCTACATGATCGAGCACCCGCGGCACCGCTTCGCGGTGTTCGTCGGCCACATCGAGAATGGCGTCCCGCATCCATTCGAGGTCTGGGTAAACGGGAGCGAACAGCCGAGGGGGCTCGGCGCGCTCGCCAAGTCGCTCTCGATGGACATGCGCGCCAACGACCAGGCGTGGCTCAAGCTGAAGCTCGATACGCTCGCGAAGACCCGCGGCGACGACGCGTTCGAGATGCCCTTCCCGCCGCGCGGCGAGAAGAAGCAGATGCCCTCCGTGGTGTCGGCATTCGCACAGATCGTGCGCTGGCGCGTCGAGCAGCTTTTTGCCGGCATGGGCGACGAGCAGTTCAAGCTCGCCGGCGAAGCGGGCGCGTCGCCGGTGATGGACGCGATGTTCGCGCTGAAGGAACCCAAGACCGGCGCCGACGGCACCATCTCCTGGACGGTAGACGTCTTCAACCCGCGCACCAACGACGACTTCGTCCTCGGCCTGAAGGAAATCACCCTGCCCATGGGAAGTGGAGCAGAGGCAGGCGTCACGCGTCCCTACTCGCTCTGGCTCTCCGGCGAATACCCGCGCGCGCTCGACGGGCTGTGCAAGCTGCTGTCGCTCGACATGCGCGTGCTCGATCCCGCGTGGATCGGCATGAAGCTGCGCAAGCTGCTCGATTTTCCCGAGCCGCTCGGCGACTTCATGGCCTTCGTGCCGGGCAGCCGCAAGCAGCAAACATTCCCTTCAACGGTCGCCTACCTCGCGCGGCTGATCGTGCACCGCTACGCCATGCTCGGCATCCTCGACGAACAAGGCTTCCCTCGCACGCAGATGGGCATCCTCGAGTCGCCCGCCGAGCGCGCGACGCCGGTGCTCGCCGGCGCGCCCTGCCCCGAGTGCGGCAACAGTACGCTCATCCGCCGCGACGGCTGCGACTACTGCACCGCCTGCGGCTACGTAGGCGTCTGCGGCTAGTTCGGGGACAGAGGCCTAACCGACCCGCCTACCGGCAACTGTTTCACGGGTGGACGTCGAAGGCGTCCACCACAACGTAGCCACCACTCGCGTACTCGATCGTCAGCGTGTGCGGACCGTTGGCGAGGCCGTCGGCTCTGAAGGCCTCCCACTGGTATGCCTCGATCGGAAAAGGTCTGAACAGCACCACCTGCCTCTGGAAAACGCCGTCCAGGTAAACGTTAGCGGTGCCGAGGCTGCTCTTTGCGGAGCTGATCCAGCTAACCGAGGTCCCGGTAAAGCTGAAGACGGCGCGCGAGCCGCCTGAGTTGCTGGTGGCCGTCGCCCCTTCGCTCCAGACTCTATTTACGTTGCGGGGAGTCCAAGTGCCGGTATAGGCAATCGACGGCTCCCATTCCTGGTAACGCCTGCCGGGCGTTCTGACGTCGAACGCATCCACAAATATCATCGCGCTCGTGGACTGGTCGTTTCTGCGGCCCGTCGCTTCGATGGTCAAGGTGTGGTTGGTATCGGCGAGTCCCGTGGCGGTGAACAACACCTCCTGAACCTTCCCCGTCGTCGGAGATGGAGAAAAAGTGTCGACTTCGACCGCCGCATCGCCGTCGATCTGCACAAGAGCGATGCCCGCATCCGGGCCGCGATAGCCGATCCAGCTCACCGAAGTCCCGCGGAATGCGAGCGTGGCTTTTGCTCCCGCGGTATTGGCCATCTTCGCACCCTGCGGTGTTTCGGGCGGATTGGAGATGCCGCCGCCACTCCAAGGACCACCGTATGCCTCCATCCAGTCGCCACTGAAGGTGACTTCCGGATTCGTTTGCTGCAGATGGGACACGATCTGTCCCTGCACATCGAAGGCATCCACCACCACGACGTTTGACGTCGCGTCATGGTTCGCCCGGCCCGTTACGTCGATCGTCAGCGTATGCGGGCCATCGCTCAGGCCGTTTACCGTAAAAGCAGGCGAGTGGATTTCATCGTCCGGGTTGGCAAACAGGTCCACTTCGACCCCCGGACCGCCGTCGACGCTCAGCAATGCGATTCCCATGCCTTTGCCGCGGCTGCCAAACCACGTAACCGACGTGCCGGTGAAGGCCAACGAAGCCCGCGCGCCAGCCATGGTGGATTGCCTGGCGGAACCGCCGCTCCAGCCGAACCCGGGATTGCTCTGCGTCCACTCGCCGCTCAAGGTCACCGCCGGATCCGATTCCTCGACATGCATGCCTGCGGACGCGCGGCTTGCGGCGCTGCCGCTGGCGCTGTCGCCGGTGCCTCCGCTGCCGCTGGCGGCGGCGCCTCCGCTGCCGCTATCGCCGGCGCCTCCGCCACCGCCGCCACAGGAAACGAGCATCGCCGCGAGCAACACCATGACGCCGGTCGTGAAGCGCTTCATGAGTACCCTGTGCATCGCATCGGCCAGTGTGAGCCGCAAGCATTTCGTCCCGCTCGGGCCACGATAATCCGAACGACTCCACTGCCTTCTCCGATCAGCGCACGAGCCCGCGGCCAGCGGCGCTCGGGGTCGCTGCTGTTTCCAGGGATCTGCGGCTAGTTCGCGGTCAGGATCTTACATGCAGGTGCCGCCTGGGCTTGGCGGCGAGCCCGTACCGAAAACGTTGGTCAGGCTCACACTGAAGCCCGGTGCGGTGGCACTGGCGAAGAAGGTGACAGTAGCGGTGTTGTTCGCTCCGTACGTAACGCTCGCTGTGTGCCACGCGTCATGGCCGAGAATGTCCTTGCCGATCGAGGCGGTGCTGGACGAATTTGTCGGCCCCGGTGGTCCGCCTGCCGGATCGCTGATCGTCAGCCATAGCTCGATGGGAATCCCTTTCGGGAAAGTGCTCGGCACCGGTTGAAAGTGAATCAGGTCGGGCGGCGGCGGCTGCAGCTGCACTTGAGCAGTCGCCCCGACCGGCGTACCGGGCGGGAATGCCGTGACCTGGCCCCATTTGTCCTGCGGATTGTTCGTCGATATTCCGAAGACGTTGTCATAGAGGAACATGAACGAGTATTGGGTAAACCCGCCGGTGCTTAGCAAAGTCATGCCGACGGGCCCCTGGTCAGCGACGAAAAGATCGCCGCCGACAATAGTGGTCGGAGTCTGGGGTTGGCAATTGCCGCTGCTGCCGCCGCTTCCACTGCCGCTGCTGCCGCTGCTTCCGCTGCCGCTGCTGCCGCTGCCGCTAGCATTGCTGCCATTGCTGTCACCGTCGCCGCCGCCACCGCACGCCGCGACGAAAAGAAGTATTCCGGCCGCCGCCGTAGCGAGCAACGCCGCCCTGAGATTCATGCCAAATTCTGCTAAGCGGTGCCGCTGCGAACAATCCGCTGAAGGGCATGTAGTTCGGACGTGATCTTGCGTAACGAGCAAGACGGCCCGCACCTGTGGAGCCTGAGGGCTGCGCGCCCTGGGCCCAGTCTGGCGTCGGCTGTTCGACTATCGACTGGCGTTCACGCCGAACGTCATGGCCGGCGCTCCCGCCTGGTGCGCGCCGATGTCCGGCGTCGTGTACATGTCGTTGAAGTTCGGGATGTGCGCGCCCGTGCCGAAGCCCGGCGTTCCGGGTGCGAGCTGGTACATCCCGCTCATGCCCAGACCGCTGCCCGAGGCAAAGGTCGGCGCCGTCACCTTGACGCCGTTCGACTCCGCGCCCGCATTGGCGTTGATCGTGCCGTTGTACAGGTCGTAGTCGACGTCGTTGCCGAACCCGCCGCTGATCTGGTCAACCGAGTCCCAGCCGGATTTCCAGATCCAGTAGATGTTGTTCCTGGAAACCGTGTTGGTGAGCGGATTGCCGCCTGGGCCGTGGATGCCGCTGCCCGCACCGAGCCCGTACTGCGCGCTCGAATCGGTCGGCTGCAGCGACGTGTTGTGGAACACGTAGCGGCGTCCGTTGCCGACCGAGGTGTCGGTGCCGGCCTTGAACAGCGGTCCGCGGTCGTCCTGGTCGTAGCTCTTCAGGTAGCGCATGCGGCTGCGGTTGTAGACGTTGCGGAAGATGTAGAGCGGCCCGACGGAGTCGAGCGTGCTCGCGATGCCCGTGCCGGTCTGGTCCATGTAGTTGCCCCAGACGCGCACGTTCTTGTCGCCGCCCTCGATCTCCAGGGCGTCATCCATCACGCCCTGCACCAGGTTGCCGTAGATGTCGCTGTCGTAATTGGGGAAGCCCGTGGTCGTGTAGTTGTCCGAGCCGCCGATGCCGTCGTTGTAGTAATGCCGATAGTCGGCGCTCGTCACCTCGTTGTAGCGGATGACGTTGTTGCCGCCGCAGTAGTTGAACGTGATGCCCTGCGGTCCGCGCGGGTGACCCCAATCCCAGCTCTGCGCGCCGTAGCGCGGGTCGTGGATCTTGTTGCGCTGGATCACGACGCGCTCGAGGTTGGCGACGCTCTCGCAGCGCACCCCCGCGTCCATGTCGACGCCGATCTGCCAGCCGCCGCTCGAGCTGTTGTCCGAGCTGTAGCGACCCCAGCCGCTGATGTCGTTCTGCTCGATCACCACGTCGTGGGCGCCGGCGAGCAGGTTGATCGCGTCGGCCTGCGCGCCCTTCAGGCTGAAGCCACGCAGGATCACGTACGGAGCAGCGATCGTGACGTCGTTGGCGGACTGGTTCTGCACGTCGATCGTCGTGCCGCTCGACGGATCGGCCTGGTAGAGCACGTAGCCGTTGGCCGTGCCGCCCTGCGTGATGGCGAGCGGCTGGCTCTGCGTCCCCGCCGGCAGCGTGATGGTCTGCGCGATCGGGAATTGCTCGCTCCACGTCGTGGCGGTCAGGCCGGCGCTCGGCGCCTGGCCGGGCAGGCCCATCTGGATCTCATAGCTCGTGCCCGGCGCGAGCAGCACGAGGCTGCCGCGGCACTCGGCGTTGGCGGGGTCGTACCACATGTCGAGACCCTGCCGCCAAGTCGAGTCGCCCACCTTGCGGAACTGCACCGGACAGCTCGCCACGTTGGCCGACGGCTTCCAGTACAAGCCGATCGACTCGAAGGTCGGCACCGCGCGCGCGCCGTTCGCCGGCAGGCCGGAGCTCGGCGACGGCGTGGGCGTTGGGCTCGGTGTCGGCGACGGCGTCGGCGACGGCGTCGGTGACGGCGTCGGCGAAGGCGTCGGGCTCGGCGTCGGGGTGACGGCCGCGTTCTTCACGGTGAGGCTATTCACCTCGGTGTAGGTCGAGCCGTTCGTGCCGTAGGCAACTGCGGTGAGCTTATGCGTGCCGTTGGCGAACTTGGTGGTGTCGATTACGCACTGCATGCCGTCGGCGGGCGTGCTGTCCGTGTTGAGCGGCGTGCCATCCATGGCGAACACCACCTTGGCGATGCTGCCCGAGCCGTTCACGTAGCAGTTGGTGCCGCCGTTGAGAACGCCCGAGACGGTGGCGCCGTAGCCCGGCGTCTTGAACCACACTTCCAGGCCGCCGCTGAACGGCGCCGGGGTCGGCGTCGTCGTGGTCGGCGTGGGCGTGGGCGAAGGCGTCGGCGACGGGGTGGGCGTCGGCGAAGGCGTCGGCGACGGGGTGGGCGTCGGCGAAGGCGTCGGGCTCGGCGTCGGCGACGGGGTGGGCGTCGGGCTCGGCGTCGGCGAAGGCGTCGGGCTCGGCGTCGGCGCGACGACCGCGCCGGTGTTGTTGATCGTTACATTGATGCGCGACTCGACCGAGTTTCCGTTCGCGTCGTACGCTACCGCGCGCAGCGGATAGCTGCCGTCGCTCAAGGCCGCGGTATTGAAAGCGCAGTTGAACGGCGGGCTGTAATCGTTGTTGATTTGATAGTTGTTGGCCCAGAAGGTGACGCGCGTGACCGCGCTTCCGGCGCTCACGGCGCACGTAGAGCCGCCGATCGTGCCTTTGAGGACGGCACCATTGAGCGGATTGGCCCAGGAAACGCTGAGCGGCGCCCCGCTGCTCGGCGTCGGCGTTGGCGTCGGCGAGGGCGTGGGACTCGGCGTCGGCGAAGGCGTCGGGCTAGGCGTCGGCGAAGGCGTTGGCGACGGAGTCGGCGACGGCGTCGGCGTGACGGTCGCGGTGGTGTTGTTGATCGTGATGTTGATATCCGACTCGCTCGAGTTCCCACTCGAGTCGTACGCGATGGCGCGCAGGGTGTATGAGCCGTCCCTCAACGAGGTAGTGGGGAAGGTGCAGTTGAACGGCGCGCTGTACGCGTTGTTGATCTGCCAATTGGTCGCATAGAAGGAGACCCTGACAGTGTCCGTGCTGGTCTTTACCGCGCACGCGCTGCCGCTCAGCGTGCCCTTCAGTGTGGCGCCACTAAGCGGCGCGGCCCACGAGATGGTGGGCGCAGCCTGCGCGGCAAGCGGCATCGCGCCGCATACGGCGAGCGCGGCGAGCGCAATAGGGGACTTGCGGAATTTCATGTCTTCTCCCTTGAAAAAGAAACAGCCGGGCTTCTTGTCCCGGATGTAGTTCGCGCAGGGACATGAGCACGTGCCGTGCCAGCGGGAGAAGCCGCTTCAGATCAGGCGCTTACTAGTCGCTTGTCATGGCGGGCACTACGAATTTGTGGTGAGACGACGACGGCGTGTCGTACGAAACGCTTAAGTCACTGTTTGCGTGCCGTTCTCAATGTCGCCCGTTCCCGACTTTCGGCGGCATCAAGGCCGAAGCGCAGAATGGGAGCGCCGGTTTCCTGCGCGCCTACGTCGGGCGCTGCGCCGACGTAATTGTCGTTGAAGTTCGCGATGCGCACGCCGGCGTCGACGCCGGGTGAGCGCCGCGCGAGCACGAACTCGTGCTCATAGCTCGGCACGCCGGCAATGCCGTGCCGCTCGGCGCCGCCATAGGTGGCGAGTTTTCCGTTGTAGAGGTCGTAATCGAAGTCGTTGCCCGAGCCGCCCGCTTCGTTGATCGATTCCCAATGCGGCTTCCAGATGTACCAGATGTTGTTGCGCGTGACGGTGTTCGTCAGCGGCTCATTCGAGTTGCCGCTGATCCCGCCGCCGGCGCCGCGATTCCCGTCCGGCTGCAACAGCGTGTTGTGGAACACGTAGCGTCGTCCGCCGCCCCATTCCTTGCTCGCACCCGCCTTGGCGAAGGGTCCGCGATCATCCGCGTCTGGGGAGCGCTCCGACATCTTGCGGCTGCGCGCGTACACATTGCGGAAGATGTAGAGCGGGCCGTTGTGCGTGACGGTGCTCGCGACGCCGGTGGCGGTGAGGTCGAGATAGTTACCCCAGATGCGCACGTTGCGGTTGCCGCCCTCGGACTCGATGCCGTCGTCGTAGGCGTGCGAGATGCGATTGGCGTAGATATCGCTGTCCGCGTTCGGAAAGCCGCCCGCGGAGAAGTTCTCCTCGCCGCCCATGCCGTCGTTGAAGTAGTGCTGCTCGTCCGAGTAGATCTCGTTGTAGCGGATCACATGGTTGCCGCCGCAATTGCTGTAGGTGATCGCCTGCGGACCGGCGGGATGGTCCCATGACCAGCTGTTCGCGCCATAGCGCGGGTGGTGGATGCGATTGCGCTGGATCACCGTGCGCTCGAGCTGCCAGCTCGCGCTGCATACCGCGCGCACGCCCGCATCCATGTCCTGGCCGATCTTCCAGCCCTTGCTGTTGGTGTAGCGGAAGCGGCCCCAGCCGCTGATGTCGTTGTCCTCGATCACCACATCGTGCGCGCCGGCCAGCAGTCGAATCGCGTCCTGCTTCGCTCCCTTCAGCGTGAAGCCGCGCACAATGACGTACGGCGCAGCCACCGTGACGTTGAACTGCTCGGCGTCGCCGCCGTCGATCGTCGCGCCGTTACCGTCGTAGACCACGTAGCCGTCCGGCGTGCCGCCTTCGGTGATCTCGAGCGCGCTCGCGGCCGCGACCTTCACCGTGCGCGCGACTGGAAAGCGCTCGCTCCAGGTGCGCGCCGTGACCTGCTGGCCGCCGACGGAGATTTCGTAGGCGCTGCCGGGCTCGAGCTGCACGATGCTGCCGCGGCATTCGCGGTTGCGCGCGTCGAACCAGAGCGGCAGCGCTGCGCGCCAGGCGTTCTCGCCCGACTTGCGAAAACGCAGCGGACAGCCGCCGGCGCCGGGATTTGCGGGCGGTGTCCAGTAGACGCCGAGCGATTCGAAGGTGGCGACGACGCGTGGCTCGGCGCCCAGCGCCGGGAGCGCACCGAGGAGCGCAAGGAAAATGAGCGGATTACGCATACCGGAGGAGGATGCGCGAGGCGCCGGCGACGCGTCCATCGCAGCGCCGATGGCGTACAGATCAGCCCTGTCGGGCGAACACTGACAGCGCTGTCGAATCTCGACTACACCGTTGAACAAAGAGAGGAATCGAGGATGGTCAAAGGTCACGCACCCGCCTATACTTTTCGCCCTACAGGGGTCACCACCGATAAGAGGAACGGCGATGCGAATTCTGATAGCTGACGACCACCCGATCGTGCGGCACGGTCTCAAGCAGATGCTGGCGTCCGATCCCGCTGCGACCGTAGTGGGAGAAGCGACCAATGGCGACGAGGCGCTCGAGCTCGCGCGCAAGGTCGAATGGGACATGGCGATCTTCGATTTCTCCATGCCCGGGCGCAGCGGACTCGATCTGCTGGGCGACATCAAGAAGGAATTTCCCGGCAAGCCGGTGCTGATTCTCAGCATGCACTCTGAAGACGTGCACGGCTCGCGCGTGCTGCGCGCCGGCGGCGCCGGCTACATCACCAAGGACAGCGCGCCGCAGGAGCTCACCACGGCGGTGCGCAAGGTCGCGAACGGCGGCAAGTATGTCAGCGCCTCGCTGGCGGAAATTCTCGCCTCCGAATGCTCGAGCGATCCGCAGAAGGCGCTGCACGAGAAGCTCTCCGATCGCGAGTACCGCGTGATGTGGCTGCTCGCGACCGGCAAGCAGATCAGCGAGATCGCGCGCGAGATGGGGCTCTCGCCGAGCACGGTCAGCACCTATCGCACGCGCATCCTGCGCAAGCTCGGCCTGGCGAGCAACGCCGCGCTCGTGCACTACGCCGTTCGCCACCAACTGGTCGGCTGATTGATGCACGACGCTGCAGCGGTGGTCCGCCTGGCTACCGAGCCCGAAGCATTTGTTGCAGAGCCGGCGGCCGAGGCCGCGCCGCAGGCGAAGATCCTGCTCGTCGACGACGAGCCGAAGAGCCTCTTCGCCCTGCAGGAGCTGCTCTCGACGCTCGGCCAGAACCTGATGATCGCGCAGTCGGGCGAGGAGGCATTGCGCCTCGCGCTCAAGAACGACTTCGCCGTGATCCTGCTCGACGTGCGCATGCCCGGCATGGATGGCTTCGAGACGGCGCGCATGATCCGCAGCCGCGAGCGCTCGCGGCTAACGCCGATCATCTTCCTCACCGCGGCCGCGGACGAGATGAGCTCGATGTTCCGCGGCTACGAGGCGGGCGCGGTCGACTATCTGCCCAAGCCCGTGGTGCCGGAGATTCTGAAAGCGAAGGTCGCGGTGTTCGTCGAGCTGTTCCGCAAGAGCGAGCGGCTGCGCGAGTCGGAAGACAAGCTGCGTCGGCTGGCCGCGCACCTCATCTCGGTCCGCGAGGAAGAGCGGGCGCACATTGCGCGCGAGATCCACGACGAGCTCGGCCAGGTGCTGACCGGGCTGAAGATGGAGGTCACCTGGCTGGCGAAGCGGCTGAAGGAGAAGCCGCTGGTCGAGAAGACCGACTCGATGTGCAAGCTGATCGACACCACGGTGCAGACGGTGCGCAAGATCGCCACCGGCCTGCGGCCCGAGATGCTCGATGACATGGGACTGGTCGCGGCCGTGGCGTGGTACGCGAAGGACTTCCAGAAGCGCACCGGCATCCGCTGCCGCGCGAAGCTGCCGCCGGAGAGCGTCAAGCTCGACGTCGACGTCTCGACGACGATGTTCCGCATCTTCCAGGAGATCCTCACCAACGTGACGCGCCACTCGCGCGCCACGCGCGTGGATCTCGAGCTCAGTGTCAATGAGGACCGCGTGGCGCTCGACGTCGTCGACAACGGCGTCGGCATCGCGGAAGCCGAGGTGAACGGCAAGAAGTCGCTGGGACTCCTCGGCATGCACGAACGGGCGCTCCTTTTCGGGGGCGAAGTGAAAATCACCGGGACGCCGGGACACGGAACGCGCGTGGCGGTGTCCATTCCAATGCGCCAGAGGGTGTGACCGAAGTGAAAGTCATCATCGCCGACGACCACCCGGTGGTCCGCCAGGGCTTGCGGCAGATGCTCGCCGTCGAGCAGGATCTCACCGTGGTGGGTGAAGCCCGCAATGGCCAGGAAGTGGTCGAGCTCTCGCGCCGCGTGCCGTGGGAAGTTGCCGTGCTCGACTACAACATGCCGGGGAAGAACGGCCTCGAGCTCATCAAGGAGCTGCGCCAGCGCTATCCGGGGCGCGCCGTGCTGATCCTGTCGATGTACCCGGAGGATCGCTACGCCGTGCGTGCCTTGAAAGCCGGCGCCGCAGGCTATCTGACCAAGGAAAGTGCACCCGAGGAGCTGGTGAGTGCAATACGCAAGGTCGCGGGTGGCGGTCGCTACGTCACCCCGACCTTGGGGGAAAAGCTTGCGCTCGAGCTCGAGGACAATCGCGGCAAGCCGCTGCACGAGACGCTCTCGGACCGCGAGTACCAGGTGATGTGGATGATCGCCTCCGGCAAGACCGTGCGGCAGATCGCGGACGAGCTGTTCCTCTCGCCCAACACCGTCAGCACGCACCGCACGCGCATCCTGCGCAAGATGAACATGAAGTCGAACGCGGAGCTGATGCACTACGCCATCGCGCATCATCTGGTGGATTAGCCGCCGTCGCAGACCGCGGAAAAACGCGGTCTGTCCCAGGTTCTGGTTGTAGTGGAAACCACGACAGTCCGTTGGTCCGTTTTCCGATATTCCCGTCGGAAAACGACTCGTAACATCACCGACTTAGCTACTAGAACGACCCCGCAGGGGGAATCCTCATGGAATCCATGCACGCAGGCCTGCAAATGATGCTCGACCGCGGAGAGCTGCTGAAGGCGCTGCGCCAGTTCAAGCGCGGCGACTTCTCGGTGCGCATGCCGCTGAACCTCACCGGCGTCGACGGCGAGATCGCGCAAGCGTTCAACGACGTGGTGGAGCTCGAGGAAGCGAAGGCCGCGGAGATCGCGCGCGTTGCCGAGCTGGTCGGCAAGGAAGGCCAGTTCGGTCACCGCATGAGCCTGCCGGGCGCGACCGGCGGCTGGGCGGACGTGATCGATTCGATCAACACGCTGGTGGGCGACGTGATCTATCCGGTGCACGAAGTGGCGCGGGTGCTCGGCTCGGTGGCGAAGGGCGATCTCTCGCACACCATGGTGCTCGAGAGCGAAGGCCGGCCGCTGCGCGGCGAAGCGCTGCGGCTGGGCACGGTCCTGAACACCATCGTCGGCCAGCTCAACGCGTTCGCATCGGAAGTCTCGCGCGTCGCGCGCGAGGTCGGCAGCGAGGGCAAGCTCGGCGGGCAGGCGCAGGTGCCCGGCGTCGCGGGCGTGTGGAAGGACCTCACGGAGAACGTGAACACGATGGCCGCGAACCTCACCGGCCAGGTGCGCAACATCGCCGACGTCACCACGGCGGTGGCGAAGGGCGACCTGTCCAGGAAGATCACCGCCGAGGCGCGCGGCGAGATCTTCGAGCTGAAGAGCACCATCAACACGATGGTCGATCAGCTGAACGCGTTTGCGGGCGAAGTCTCGCGCGTGGCGCGCGAAGTCGGCAGCGAGGGCAAGCTCGGCGGCCAGGCGCAGGTGAAGGGCGTGGGCGGCGTCTGGAAGGACCTCACCGACAACGTGAACTCGATGGCCGCCAACCTCACCTCGCAGGTGCGCAACATCGCCGACGTCACCAAGGCGGTGGCCGCGGGCGATCTCTCGAGGAAGATCACGGTGGAGGTCAAGGGCGAGGTGCTGGAGCTGAAAAGCACCATCAACACGATGGTGGACCAGCTCAACGCCTTTACGGGCGAGGTGTCGCGCGTCGCGCGCGAGGTCGGCACCGACGGCAAGCTCGGGGGCCAGGCGCACGTGCCGGGCGTCGCGGGCGTCTGGAAGGACCTCACCGACAACGTCAATCAGCTCGCCGCCAACCTCACCGGTCAGGTGCGCAACATCGCGGAGGTCACCACTGCCGTCGCGAAAGGCGATCTGTCGAGGAAGATCACGGTCGATGTGAAAGGCGAAGTGCTGGAGCTCAAGAGCACCGTCAACACGATGGTCGATCAGCTCAATGCCTTTGCCTTCGAGGTGTCGCGCGTCGTGAAGGAAGTCGGCACCGAGGGCAAGCTCGGCGGCCAGGCGCACGTGAAAGGCGTCGCCGGCGTGTGGAAGGACCTCACCGACAACGTGAACTCGATGGCGGCGAACCTCACCGGCCAGGTGAGGAACATCGCCGAGGTCGCCACCTCGGTCGCCAAGGGCGATCTCTCCAAGAAGATCAGCGCTGAGGCGCAAGGCGAGATTGCCGAGCTCAAGAACACCTTCAACACGCTGGTCGACCAGCTCAATTCCTTCGTCTCCGAGGTCACGCGCGTGGCGCGCGAGGTGGGCACCGACGGCAAGCTCGGGGGCCAGGCGCAGGTGCCGGGTGTCGCCGGCGTGTGGAAGGACCTCACCGACAATGTGAACCAGCTCGCCGCCAACCTGACCGGTCAGGTGCGCAACATCGCCGAGGTGACCATTGCCGTGGCCAAGGGCGACCTGTCCAGGAAGATCACCGTCGACGTGAAAGGCGAAGTGCTCGAGCTCAAGAGCACCGTCAACACGATGGTCGATCAGCTCAATGCCTTCGCCTCCGAGGTGTCGCGCGTCGCGAAGGAAGTCGGTACCGATGGCAAGCTCGGCGGCCAGGCGCAGGTGGTCGGGGTCGCCGGCGTCTGGAAGGACCTCACCGACAACGTGAACTCGATGGCGGCGAACCTCACCGGCCAGGTGCGCAACATCGCCGACGTCACCACCGCGGTCGCGAGGGGCGATCTCTCGAAGAAGATCACCGTCGATGTGAAAGGCGAGATCCTCGAGCTGAAGAGCACCATCAATACGATGGTCGATCAGCTCAACGGCTTCGCCGCCCAAGTCACGCGCGTGGCGCGCGAGGTGGGCAGCGAAGGCAAGCTCGGCGGCCAGGCGCACGTGCGCGGGGTCGGCGGCGTGTGGAAGGACCTCACCGACAACGTGAACTCGATGGCGGCGAACCTCACCGGCCAGGTGCGCAACCTCGCCGAGGTCACTACCGCAGTGGCGAAAGGCGATCTGTCCAAGAAAATCACCGCCGAGGCGAAGGGCGAGATCCTGGCGCTGAAGAGCACGATCAACACGATGGTCGATCAGCTCAACGCCTTCGCGGGCGAGGTGTCGCGGGTCGCGCGCGAGGTCGGCAGCGACGGCAAGCTCGGCGGGCAGGCGCAGGTGAAAGGCGTTGCCGGCGTCTGGAAGGACCTCACCGACAACGTGAACTCGATGGCGGCGAACCTCACCGGGCAGGTGAGGAACATCGCCGAGGTCACGACCGCGGTCGCGAAGGGTGACCTGTCCAAGAAAATCACGGTCGACGTGCGCGGCGAGATCCTGGAGCTGAAGAGCACGATCAACACGATGGTCGATCAGCTCAACGCATTCGCTTCGGAGGTGTCGCGCGTGGCGAAGGAAGTGGGCACCGAAGGCAAGCTCGGCGGCCAGGCGCAGGTGGTCGGCGTCGCCGGCGTGTGGAAGGACCTTACCGACAACGTGAACTCCATGGCGGCGAACCTCACCGGCCAGGTGCGCAACATCGCCGAGGTGACCACCGCGGTCGCGCGGGGCGACCTGTCGAGGAAGATCACGGTCGATGTGCGCGGCGAGATCCTCGAGCTCAAGAACACCGTCAACACGATGGTGGATCAGCTCAATGCCTTTGCCTCGGAAGTCTCGCGCATCGCCAAGGAAGTCGGCGCGGAGGGCAAGCTCGGCGGCCAGGCGCAGGTGAGGGGCGCGGGCGGCGTGTGGAACGACCTCACGGCGAACGTGAACTCGATGGCAGCGAACCTCACGAGCCAGGTGCGGGGCATCGCGAGCGTGGTGAACGCGGTGGCGAGCGGGGATCTGACGCGCAAGCTGACCGTGGAAGCCAAGGGCGAGATTGCGGCGCTCGCCGACACCATCAACGGCATGATCGACACGCTCGCGATCTTCGCCGAGCAGGTGACCAACGTCGCGCGCGAGGTCGGCAGCGAAGGCAAGCTCGGCGGGCAGGCGCGCGTGCCCGGCGCGGCCGGCACCTGGCGCGACCTGATCGAGAACGTGAACCGCCTCGCGGCGAACCTCACCACGCAGGTGCGCGCGATCGCCGAGGTCGCCACCGCGGTGACCAAGGGCGACCTGACGCGGTCGATTGCGGTCGACGCGCAGGGCGAAGTCGCCTCGTTGAAGGACAACATCAACGAGATGATTCGCAACCTCAAGGACACGACGCGCAAGAACACCGAGCAGGACTGGCTGAAGACGCACCTCGCGCGCTTCACGCGCATGCTGCAGGGCCATCGCGACCTGGTGACGGTTTCCCGCCTGATCCTGAGCGAGCTCACCCCGCTGGTAAACGCGCAGCAGGCCGCGTTCTACGTCGCGGACCACCGCAGCGGCGACTCGACCCTGGAGCTGCTCGCCGGCTACGCGCAGCGCCATTCCAAGAGCCTGCCGCGCAAGATCGCCTTCGGCGAGGGCCTGGTCGGGCAATGCGCCTTCGAGAAGAAGCGCATCGCGCTGACGGGCGCGCCCTCCGATTACATCCGCATCAGCTCGGCGCTCGGCTCGGGCGCGCCGGTGAACATCGTCATCCTGCCGGTGCTGTTCGAGGGGCAGGTGAAGGCGGTGATCGAGCTCGCCTCGTTCTCGAAATTCAGCGAGATCCACCAGACCTTCCTCGACCAGCTCACCGAGTCGATCGGCGTCGTGCTGCACACGATCGCCGCCAACATGCAGACGGAGTACCTGCTGCATCAGTCGCAGTCGCTCACGGCCGAGCTGCAGGCGCAGCAGGAAGAGCTGAAGAAGACCAACGATCGCCTCGAGCAGCAGGCCTTGAACCTGCAGAAGTCGGAGTCGCTGCTCAAGTCCAAGCAGGACGAGCTGCGCGCCGCGAACGAGCAGCTGCAGGAAAAGGCGCGCCAGCTCTCCGAGCAGATGCACCAGGTCGAGTTCAAGAACCGCGAGATCGAGCAGGCGCGCGCCGCGCTGGAGGAGAAGGCCGAGCAGCTGTCGCTCTCTTCCCGCTACAAGAGCGAGTTCCTGGCCAACATGTCGCACGAGCTGAGGACGCCGCTCAACAGCCTCCTGATCCTGGCGCGCCTGCTCGCGGACAACGTCGGCGGCAACCTGACCTCGAAGCAGGTCGAGTTCGCGCGCACCATCCATTCATCCGGCGCCGAGCTGCTCGCGCTGATCAACGACATCCTCGATCTCGCGAAGATCGAGTCGGGCACGGTCACGCTCAACATCGCGGCCGAGCGCTTCGCCGACGTCTGCGACTACGTCGAGCGCACCTTCCGGCAGATGGCCACCGACAAGAGCCTCGAGCTCACGCTCGCGGTGGACGAGAAGCTGCCCGCGGCGATGGAGACCGACGGCAAGCGGCTGCAGCAGATCATCACCAACCTGCTCTCGAACGCCTTCAAGTTCACCAGCCGCGGCAAGGTGTCGCTGCGTGTCGCTGAGGCGCAGAGCGGCTGGACGCCGGGACACCCGATCCTCGAGCAGGCGGACCACGTGGTGTCGTTCGCCGTCACCGACACGGGCATCGGCATCCCGGCGAGCAAGCAGCGCCTGATCTTCGAGGCGTTCCAGCAGGCCGACGGCACCACCAGCCGCGAGTACGGCGGCACCGGCCTCGGGCTCTCGATCTCGCGCGAGCTCGCGCGGCTCCTGGGCGGCGAGATCCGCGTCACCAGTACGCCCGGCCAGGGCAGCACGTTCACGCTCTACCTGCCGCTCAGTTACGAAGCGACGCCCGAGCTGCCGCGCGAGCCGTTCATGGAGCCCGAGCCGCCGGTCAGGGCGCGGCGCGCCGATGAGCCGGCGCTCGCGCCGGTGGGCGAAGAGCTGGCGCACACGGTGGCGCCGCGCGCCGCGCAGGAGCTGGCGGGACGCAAGGTGCTGGTGGTGGACGACGATATCCGCAACGTGTTTGCCCTGACGAGCGCGCTCGAAGCGCATGGCATGCAGGTGCTGCACGCCGAGAGCGGCAAGGAGGGCATCGAGCTCCTCAAGCACACGCCGGAGATCGATCTCGTGCTGATGGACGTGATGATGCCGGGGCTCGACGGCCTCGACACCATGCGCATCATCCGCCAGCTCGACGGCTACCAGAGCCTGCCGATCATCGCCGTCACCGCCAAGGCGATGATGGGCGATCGCGACAAGTGCCTGGAGGCGGGCGCGACCGACTATGTGGCGAAGCCGGTGAACATCGACGTGCTGCTCGCGACGCTCTGGCGCACGCTGCCGCAGGAGGCGCGCCTCAATGGATGAGCCGCTGACGACGCTGGTCGAGACGCTCGCCGGACTGGCCGCCGCGCAGATGGTGCTGATCGAGACGCTGCACGAGCAGCGCGTGCTCGACAAGACGCACTTCGCGCATGCCTTCGCGCGCGCGCTCGACGGCCTCGCGCCGGAGCACCGCGGCGGCATGGTCGAGCACGTGCTCAAGAATCTGCGCGACCGCTGCATGAACCTGCGCGGCGGGCAATCCGACGCGCAGGAGTGGCTGCGCCAGCTCCTCGCCCGAACCTAGCCATTCGGGGACGGAGCCCGAACTATCGCCGGGACGGAGCCTGAAATAGTTCGGGCTCCGTCCCCGAATTCCCTAGACGGCCTTCAGCCAGCTCGGCCGGCGGAACTCGCCCACCAGCGTGCCGGCGGCCGCCTCGCGTCCTTCCTGGTCGAACAGGATTTCGCGGTTGCCCACGGGCAGCGCCTTTCCCGCGATCACGAGGCGCAGGCGCCCGTCCTCGCACTCGAACTGCAGCGTCAGGCCGCTCGGCGCGTCCTCGATGATCTGCTCGCGTACCCGGCATAAAGCGCCATTCGGTTTCAACGGCATGGTCGCCTCGCTTTCTTCAGGCTATTGATCACCATGCTTCTGCAACCGTTATGCCAGCCACCGCAGTGCGGTAAGCGACTGAAAACGTGTTCCGTTTTTTGGCTGTCGAAACGAGGCGACATGTACACGCGACTTGGCGTCGACGAGCGCAATGCACGCGTAGAATTTTCGCGAGAGCGGAGGACAGCATGTCGATCACCAGCGGCAGCGTTCCATTCACCGAGTCGTTGATCGCCGCGGCACCGCACGCGCCGGGCGTGTTCGCGCTCTGGCAGGGCGGCGGCATCGTCTACTACGGCCGCGCGGCGACGATCCGCAGTGCGCTCGACGGGCAGCTGCGCGCGCGCGCCATCAGCGGCGAGCGCGTCAGCGGCTGCAGCTGGGAAGTGGCCGCCGATCCCGAAGTCCGCATGGGGGAGCTGATGCGCGACTATCTCGCCGCGCATCGCGCACTGCCGCTGTGGAACGATCCGCAGCGGCTGCCGACCTAACCCGCGCGTGCTAGAGCAGTCCCGCGACGATGTTGATGCTGAGCGCGAGCACGATGGTGTAGAAGGCAAAGGAAAGGACGCCATGCCAGAGGACGAGGTGACGCATGGCGTGAGAAGTGACCTGCACGTCGGACACCTGTGAGGTCATGCCGATGACGAAGGAGAAGTAGAGAAAGTCCCAGTAGTCCGGCGCCGGCGTCCGCGGAAACGCGAGGCCCCCGGTGGCGTCTTTCTCCTGTGTCGACGGATCGTCCCGGTAGAAGCGATGCGCGTAGTGCAGCGCAAACATGACGTGCGTCATGAACCAGGAACAGACGATCGTCAGCACGGCGAGCAGCACATGCATGACGGGCGGCGAGCCGACGGTCTCCTTGGGCTTCTCCAGCAGAAAGAAGATTGCGGCGATGCTCGCGCCGATCGCGGCGAGGACGATGAGCAGCACGCCGACGCGACCCTGGTCGTTCTCGAGAACGGTCTGACGCATCTCACTGCGCGGGCAGTGCTCGATCACCCACCAGGTGAAGGCGAGGAAGAAGAGCACGCCGATGTCCCACGCCATGGCCACGCGCACGGCGTCGGGGAACGAGCCCGGCAGCAATGCGAGGCACGCCGCTACGATGGCGAACGCGGCCAGCAGCCGTTTGTGGGCGTTGAAGCGCCGCATTACGGCCGCCGACGGCATCGCCAGGCCTGACCGCCTAGGAAATGAGCCAGGCGCTGACGCAGGCCACGAGCTCCTGGGAGGTGTCCGATCCCGCGTGCCGCGAATGCAGCAGGAACAATCCGTAACCGACGAGCGGTATCGTGTAGATCAGGCGCGTTGCGCAAGGCGAAGACATTCTCCATTGACGGCCGCATGCCTCTCGAAAGCGCGACCAGCGTGCCGCTGTCATGAGGCAGGCGCGGATTGGGCTGCGGGATCGATGGTGGGTCGTACTGGGATCGAACCAGTGGCCCCTGCTGTGTGAGAGCAGTGCTCTACCGCTGAGCTAACGACCCGGCGAGCGCGCATTCTAGCAAACGCTGGAGCGTGCCCGTCTGCGCGGGAAGGCGCCTTCGCCGACTGAATTAGAATCGGCGATCCATGGCTGTTCGCACCCGGTTCGCGCCGAGCCCTACCGGCTATCTGCACATCGGCGGCGCGCGCACCGCGCTCTTCTCCTGGGCCTACGCGCGCCACCACGGCGGCCAGTTCATCCTGCGCGTCGAGGACACGGATCTGGAGCGCTCAACGCAGGCGTCGGTGCAGGCAATCGTCGACAGCTTGCGCTGGCTCGGCATCGACTGGGACGAAGGGCCGTTCTTCCAGATGCAGCGCCTTGCGCGCTACCAGGAAGTCGCCGATCGCCTGATCGCCGAAGGCAACGCCTACCGCTGCTGGGCGACGAAGGAAGAGCTCGACCAGCTGCGCGCCGAGCAGCGCGCGCGCGGCGAGAAGCCGCGCTACGACGGCCGCTGGCGCCCCGAGCGCGCCAGGGCGCGCGGCCTCGTGCCGCCGGCCGACCGGCCGCCGGTGATCCGCTTCCGCACGCCGGAGCAGGGCACGGTGGCCTGGAACGATCTGGTGAAGGGGCCGATCGAGTTCCCGAACGCCGAGCTCGACGACCTCGTCATCCTGCGCGCGGACGGCGTGCCGACCTACAACTACGGCGTGGTGGTCGACGACCTCGACATGAACATCACGCACGTCATCCGCGGCGACGACCACGTGAACAACACGCCGCGCCAGATCCACATCTTCCACGCGCTCGGCGCGACGCTGCCGGAGTTCGGCCACGTGCCCATGATCCTCGGCGCCGACGGCGAACGGCTCTCCAAGCGCCATGGCGCGGTCAGCGTCATGCAGTACCTCGACGACGGCTACCTGCCGGAAGCGCTGGTGAACTACCTCGCGCGCCTCGGCTGGTCGCACGGCGACGACGAGATCTTCTCGCGCAGCCTGCTCGTCCAGTGGTTCGACCTCGCGCACGTGTCGCGCTCGCCCGCGCAGTTCAACCCCGAGAAGCTCGCCTGGCTCAACCAGCAGTACATCAAGAGCGCTGCGGACGAGCGCCTCGCCGAGCTGGTCGAGCCGCTGCTGCGCGCGCGCGGCGCGCAGCTCCATTGGAACAATGAGGGCGGCCCGCCGCTCGCGCGCGTCATCGCGCTCCTCAAGGATCGCGCCTCCACGCTCGTGCAGCTCGCCGACGAGGCGATGCTGTTCTACGCGGTGGAGGTGAACCCGGGCACGCCCGACTGGGACGAGAACGTCGGCAAGGCGCTGCGCATGCTGAAGGCGCGCCTTGCCACCGCGCGCTGGGAGCGCGCCGCGCTAAGCGAAGCGATCAAGGACGTGGTGAAGTCGAGCGGCCTCAAGATGCCGCAGCTCGCGATGCCGCTGCGGCGTCTCGTCACCGGGCGCACGCAGACGCCGTCGATCGACGCGGTGCTCGAGCTTCTCGGCCGCGAGACCGTGCTCCAGCGCCTGACACAGCATCTCGACGAGGATTGAACATGCGCCAACTGCTTTTCGCCGTCCTGCTCGCCCCGGCGCTCGCCGCGGCGGACAACATCGAGCCCGGCAACTGGGAATTCACCGTCGACGTCCAGGCCGAAGGGCTCGGCGCCTTCCAGCCCAAGCCCGGGCCGATCGTCAACACGCGCTGCATCAGCGCCGAGCAGGCCGCGAATCCGGCGAAGGTGCTGGGCGACGAGGGCGCGCGCGGCGATTGCCAGTTCTCGAACCAGCGCGACACCGGCAGCGAGTTCACCTTCGACGTGCAATGCACGGGCCGCATTCCGGTGCACGGCTCGGGCAAGATGCGCTACAGCGCGCAGACGCTCGACGGCGATCTCGATCTCAACGGCGACGCGCAGGGCATGCAGTTCAAGACACGCTCGCACGTCAACGCCCGCCGCATCGGCCCGTGCACGTCGTAGGACGCGTAACGTCGCCTTGCTATAATTTCGCCCCTTGGTTGGGGGTATAGCTCAGCTGGGAGAGCGCTTGCATGGCATGCAAGAGGTCACCGGTTCGATCCCGGTTACCTCCACCAGCCAACCCGCAGTCCCCATCGTCTAGAGGCCTAGGACATCGCCCTTTCACGGCGGTAACCGGGGTTCGAATCCCCGTGGGGACGCCACACCTTTATAAACCCGGGACTCGAAGAGGGGGCCTAGTTGGGTGTCCCCCTCGAATCAAAAGCACCTTTTGTGCGGTACCGAGCAGAGGGTGCCCGCTGGTTCGTCTATGTTTTTACGGTGGCGGAAAGTACCCCTCAAGTTCGAACGTTGCGGCGCGCCGCCGCGGCGTGCGGGGGGGTCGCGGCGCTAGCAGAGGCTCTAAGGGTGTCTGTCGGCGACCTGTCCCATTGGCTTGATGGGCTTGTGCCTCTGCCGGTGGATGTTTATGTAAGGGCGCTGGACATCGTAGCGACCGGCCACGGCTAACAACGCTCGCGTTTGGCCGAAGGGGACGCATCACTGGCCAACCGCAACGCCGGAAATCCGCCTCCGTAGCTGGTATATATAGCCCGGTGTTCCCAGTGGGGACGCCACGACAAATCAATAAACTTAGGTAGGTACTTAGACTTGGTGCGGCCTTCGTGTCTAGTTTCTAGTTAATGTCTAGAAAGCCTTGCAAGTTGGCTGTTAGTGGCGCTTTGGTTTGGCGCGCTGCTCCTCGTCGCGCTGGTCCCGTACTTTGCCCAATCCAGTAACAACGTCGTCCAGCCGAGCCTCCACCTTTGCTC
>DASSLQ010000199.1:0-2508 GCA_035689325.1 Burkholderiales bacterium
CCGTGTCTCGCGACTTCCGCGCCGAGGTGGAGGCGCAGCGCCCCTACCTGCTGCGCTACGCTTCGCTGCAGCTGCGAAACCCGGACGCCGCCGAGGATGCGGTGCAGGACACGCTGCTCGCCGCGCTGACGGCGCAGGCGAGCTTCGAGGGCCGCGCCAACCTGCGCACCTGGCTCACCGGCATCCTCAAGCACAAGATCGTCGACACCATCCGCCGCACGAGCCGCGAAAGCCCGCTCGACGCAGGGGAAGAGAGCGCCGCGGAGTTCGACGGCCTGTTCGACGAGCGCGGTCATTGGAACGAGCATCCCTCGCCGTGGGAGGACCCCGACGGGGCGCTGCACCAGAAGCAATTCCTCGCGGCGCTCGAGGCTTGTCTGCGCGGACTGCCGGCGCGCACCTCGCAGGTGTTCCTGATGCGTGAGCACCTCGGTCTCGAGACCGGCGAAATCTGTAAGGAACTGGGCCTTACTTCGACGCACTGCTGGGTGCTTCTCTACCGCGCGCGCATGGCGCTGCGCGAATGCCTCGCGAAGACCTGGTTTGCCGCCAAATGAATCTCTCGTGCAAAGAGGCGACCCGCCTCATGTCCCAGGCCCAGGATCGCGAGCTTTCGCTCGGCGAGCGGGCTTCGCTGCAGGTTCATCTCGCCATCTGCCGCGGCTGCCGCGCCGTGAGCAGGCAGTTCGACTTCCTCCGCCGGGCGATGCAGCGGCTGCAGGACGAGCGCACTTGACCGCGCCGTTACAGACGTAACGCCGCAGCAGCGTCAGGAACCGCCCGCACTGCCCGACGAAAGCCGCAGCGCCGGCAATCGCCGCCGCACACTCGAAAGGAACGCCACGTGAAACGCACGACCCTCATCGCATCTGCCCTCTGCTTCGCCTTCGCCGCATTCGGTTCTTTCGCCGAGGACAAGATGCAGCACGATTCGATGGGCAAGCCGCAGACCCACGACAAGATGGACAAGATGGGCAAGTCGGACAAGAAGCAGAAGACTGGCAAGAAGGACCAGATGGCCAAGCACGACAAGATGGACAAGATGGAAAAGCCCGGCGCGATGCAGTAGCGCTCCCCGATAACTACGTCGCACTCTCCTTCGCGCCGCCGCGCGCTTATCGCGCCGGCGCCTGCTCGGATGATGCGATCGCAGTTCGCGCCGGCGACAAGCACGGTGGAGAATGTGCCCAGGTACATGACGCACCAAGGCAACCCGCTCGCCAACTGGCTCGTTGAGGAAGCATGGAAGGCGAGCTCGAGCGCCGAGCTCGCAGCGGCGTTCCTTGGCTTCCTGCGCGGCGCGGGCTACCCGGTGGATCGCAGCACCATCATCATGCCGACGCTGCACCCGCAGATCTTTGCCAGCGTGCTCGTGTGGCGGGCCGACACGCCGGGCATCCGCACCGTCCACGAGCCGCACGACATCCTGCTGCAGCCGAAGTTCGCGGACAGCCCTTTCGCGCCGATCATCCGCGAGCGCGCCGGAGGCGTGCGGCGCCGCCTGGAAGACCCGGCATGCGCGCTCGATTTTCCGGTGGTGCGCGATCTGCGCGCCGAGGGCGCGACCGACTACGTGGCGATCCCGTTCCACTTCGCCGATGGCCAGGCAAACGTGATGTCGCTTACTTCGTTCGCGCCGGGCGGCTTCGCGAGCGCACAGCTCGGCGAGATCTACGACGTGCTGCCGGCGCTCGGGCGCATGTTCGAGGTGCATGCACTGCGCCGCACGGCCACCGCGCTCCTCGAGATCTACCTCGGCCGCCATACCGGGGAGCGCGTGCTGCAGGGACTGGTAAAGCACGGCGACGGCGAGCACATCCACGCCGTGATCTGGTTCTGCGACTTCCGCGACTCCACGCCGCTCTCCTTGCAGCTCGGCCGGCGCGCGTATCTGCGACAGCTCAACCGTTTCTTCTACTGCATGGCGGGTGCGGTGCTCGAGGCGAAAGGCGAAGTGCTGCGCTACATCGGCGACGCGGTGCTCGCGATCTTCCCGATCGAGAGCGATCCAGCCTCGGCTTGCGAGCGCGCCTTGCAGACCGCACGCCTGGCCGCGGAGCGCGTGCGCGAGGTCAACCAGGCGAATCCGGACCGGCCGCCGCTGCGCTACGGCATCGGCCTTCACATAGGTGACGTTACCTACGGCAACATCGGCGTGCCGGAGCGCCTGGAGTTCACCGTGATCGGCGCAGCCGCGAATGAGGCGGCGCGCATCGAGGGCATGACGAAGGAGCTGAAGAAGCCGGTGCTGACTTCAGCGGCCTTCGCTGCGGCCTATCGTGGAAACCTCGTCTCTGCGGGAAAGCATGTCCTGAAAGGCCTGGACGGCGAGCACGAGCTATTTACGCTTGATTGAGTTTGCTCGTGCTCTTAACAAGGCTCGCAGGTAATCCGGGCTGAGCGGCTGGCGCTCGGCGACGACACCGAAGGGCGCGAGCGCGTCGTTCACGGCGCTCATGATGACGCCCACCGCGCCCATCACGCCGCCCTCGGCCATGCCTTTCGTGC
>DASSLQ010000200.1:0-26636 GCA_035689325.1 Burkholderiales bacterium
GTCGAGGCGCTCTGGCCGATCACCGCGCGCGGCGCGGTTTACTGAGGAGGAACGGATGAACAAGCAGTACTTGAATCCGAAAGAGCTGGGAGCGGCGCCAAAGTTCTACTCGCATGCTGTGTCGCTCGCCGGGCAGGCGAAGCTGGTCTATGTCTCCGGCCAGGTGAGCTGGGGACCGGACGGCCGCGTGGTCGGCGCGGGCGACATGCGCGCGCAGTGCGAGCAGGTGTTCAAGAACGTAACCACCGTTCTCGCAGCCGCCGGCGCCGGCTGGAGCGACATCGTCAAGATGAACAGCTACATGGTGAACCTCAACGCGGAAAACGTAGCTGCTTTTCGCGAAATACGCTCCGGTTATCTGAAGTCCGGCCAGATGCCGGCGAGCACGCTGGTCGGCGTGACGAGCCTCGTGCAGCCCGAGCTGCTGCTCGAGGTCGAGGTGGTCGCCGCCGTCGGCGCGTCTGCGGCGCGGCCCAAGCCCAAGGCCAAGAAAAAGCGCCGTTGAGCCGCAAAGCGAAGCCCGCCATCGCCGTGAGCGATGCCCGCGGCGTGCGCACGCTGCACGTCGGCGGCGAGGCGATCCAGAGCGCGATGCGCCTGGACGATCCGCACGCGCTCGCGCTCGATTACACGCGCTGCATGATGGCGTTCCTGCTCGTGCAACCCGAGCCGCGCGACGCGCTGATGATCGGGCTGGGCGGGGCGTCGCTGCCCAAGTTCTTTCATCGGCACTTGAGAGCAACCCGGGTGCGCGTCGTGGAGCTCGACGAGCGTGTCGTCGCCGCCGCGCGCGCGCATTTTGCGCTGCCGCCGGACGATGCGCGCCTTCGCGTCGAGATCGGCGACGGCGCCCAGGCGCTCGCGCCCGAGTGCTGCGACCTGCTGGTCGTCGATGCCTTCCACGACGAGGTGCACGTGCCGCAGCTCGCCGCCGCGGAGTTCTACGACGCGGCGTTTCTCGCGCTGCGCGAGCCGGGAGCGCTGGTGGTCAACTTCATGGACGACGACCCGAAGTTCGACCATTACCTGCAGCGTCTGGAGCGCGCCTTCGGCGGCGCGGTGCTGGCGATGCCGGCGCTCTACGACCCGAACATCATCGCCTTTGCGTTTCGCGGCGCGCCAGGCGCCATCGCCTGGGAGGCGTTGCGGCGGCGAGCGGAGAAGCTGGAGGCGCGCTACGGGCTGCCGTTCGGGCGCTACGTGTCGAAGCTGCGCGGCATGAACCGCTGTAGCGCCGAGGCGCTCGTGATCCATGGCGGCTGAGGCGGCGCCGCTCGCCGCGATCGCGTTCGTCGGCGCGCTGGTTTTCGGCATCACGGGTTTTGGTTCCGCGCTCATCACCATCCCGCTCGCCACGCATCTCGTGCCGCTCGGCTTTGCGCTGGCGCTCTTTGCGCTCGTCGATACTTGCAGCGCGTTCAGCGTGGGCCTCGAGAATCCGCGCAACGCGGTACGCACCGAGTGGCAGCGCCTGGTGCCGATGATCCTCGCCGGCACGGCGCTCGGCGTGACGCTGCTCGTCAACCTGCCGCGCGCGGCCGGCATGTTCCTGCTCGGCGCCTTCGTCCTCTCGTATGCGCTCTACAGCCTGGTGCATCGCGGAGCGCCGCGTGTCATCGCGCCGGCGTGGGGCTGGGTCGCCGGCCTGGCGGGTGGGATTACGAGCGCGCTGTTCGGCGCTGGCGGCCCGCCGTACGCGATCTATCTTTCGCAGCGCGGGCTGACGAAGGAGCAGTTTCGCGCCACGATGGGCTTCGCCACGATGACCAGCATCTCGCTCCGCGTCGCGGCGTTTACGATCACCGGGCTGCTGCTCGATCCGGCGGTGTGGTTCACGGCGCTCGCGGTGGGCCCGGCCGGGCTGCTCGGGTTATTTGTCGCGCGGCGGCTCTACCGCCGCATCTCGCGTGAGCTGCTGATGCGGGCGGTGGCGGTGGTGCTGCTTGCCTCAGGCAGCTCGCTTGTCGTGCGCGCGCTGCACTAGCGCGAGGCCGCGGTTCGCCGGGCCGTTGATCACCTTGCCGTAGGCGTCGAAGCGCGAGCCGTGGCAGGGGCAGTCCCAGGTCTTCTCGCCCGGATTCCACTGCACGATGCAGCCAAGATGCGGGCACGCCGCGAGGCACTCGTGCAGCGCGCCGTTGGCGTCACGATACACCGCGAGCTTCTCGAGCCCGTGGCGCACGATGGCGCCACTATCGCGACCGATCTGATCGAGTGACTTGACGTCGCCGGGCGTCAGCCAGTCGGCGTACTGCGCGGCCATGTTGAGGTCCTCGCGCGCGAACTCGCCCGCGGCCTTCACCGGCACGCGCGCCGGCGAGTAAAGCTTCTCCCACGGGTTCTTGCGCCCGAGGATCAGGTCGCAGAGCAGCATCCCCGCGATCGTGCCGT
This sequence comes from Burkholderiales bacterium, assembly GCA_035689325.1. Taxonomy (GTDB): domain Bacteria; phylum Pseudomonadota; class Gammaproteobacteria; order Burkholderiales; family SG8-39; genus SCGC-AG-212-J23. The sequence continues at coordinate 2,392 of DASSLQ010000200.1, forward strand.
GCGTGAGGCCCATGCCGGAGTCGCCGGTGGCGATGTAGACATTCTCGCGGTCCATGGGGTTCTGGCCGATGAAGGCGAGGTAGTCGATCGTCTCCATGATCTGGCCGCCCCAGTTGAACTCGACCTCCTGCATCGTCGGAAAGCGGCTGCGCGCCCAGGCTTCGAGCCGCCGGTAGCGCTGCGGCGAGTCTTGTGCCTGGCCGGTCTTGTGGTCTTCGCCGCCGACAATCAGCAGGTCGTCGTGCAATCGGATGTAGTGATAGGGGTCGCCCGTATCCCACGCCAGCACCTGCGGCACGGAGCCGGCCGGCACGCGTGCGCCGATCACGTAGGTCATGTAAGGCGCCTGCTTCGTGTGAATCGCAAGCAGGTTGTTGATCGGCGTGTTGGTCGCGACCACCAGCGCATCGCCCGTGATCACGTGGTTGCCGACATGCACCAGCGCCGGCACGCCGCCTTCGACCTGATCGGCGTGGCTCTGGCAGTAGATGCGGCCGCCGGCGCGCCGGATCGCCGCGGCGAGGCCGGCGAGGTACTTGAGCGGATGGAACTGCCCCTGCCGCGGAAAGCGCAGGCATGGGCCGGTGTCCCAGGCGTACGGCGCGCGCTCGGCGAGCTGCACCTCCTTCAGGCCGGCGCGATGCGCGGCATCGAGTTCGCGCTCGAGCGTCGAGCGCTTGTCGCCTTCGGCGAGGAACAGATAGCCGTCGAGCCGCGCGAAGCCGCAATCGATTTGCTCGCGCCGCACGATCTCGTCGATGCGCTCGATCGCCGCACTGTGGCTGTCCGCGGCCACCCGGATCGCTTCCGTGCCGTGCAGCCTCTCGAGCTCGAAGTAGCGGTCGTCCAGCATGTTGGTGAGGTGGCCGGTCGTCATGCGCGTCATGCCGGAGACGAGCGGTCCGTCGTCGAGTACGGCGACGAGCTTGCCGGCCTGGGCGAGGTGGTAAGCGGTGCTGAGGCCGGCTATGCCGGCGCCGACGACACAGACGTCGACGTGGACGTTCTCTTCAAGCGGCCGGCATTGCGGCAGCAGGGCGGTGGCGGACCAGACGGATTCGTGGCGGGGCATGGTGCCCCGCGCGTTGCAAAAAACGCTCCTAGTTCGCCTTTTCCCGCATGGTGACGAACTCCTCGGCGATCGTCGGATGGATGCCGAGGGTGGCGTCGAACTGTGCCTTGGTCGCGCCGAGCTTCACCGCGATCGCCAGGCCCTGGATGATCTCGCCGGCGTCCGGGCCGATCATGTGCGCGCCGACCACCCGTTGCGAGGCGCGCTCGACCACCAGCTTCATGAAGACGCGCTCCTTCTTCTCCGTGAGCGTCAGCTTGAGCGGCCGGAAATACGTCTTGTAGATGTCCACTTCACCATAGCGCTCGCGCGCCTGCAGCTCGCTCAGGCCTACGGTAGCGAGATTGGGATTGGCGAACACCGCGGTCGGCACGTTGTCGTGATCGACCGGCGTGGGCTTGCCGCCGAAGAGCGTCTTCGCGAGCCACATCGCCTCGGCCGTCGCCACCGGCGTGAGGTTGATGCGATTGGTGACGTCGCCGACGGCATGGATCGATTCGACGCTCGAGCGCGAGTACTGATCGACGATCACTGCGCCATCGGCGGCGAGCTTCACGCCGACGCGCTCGAGCCCGAGCTTGGCGGTGCTCGGCTTGCGGCCGGTGGCGAAGAGCACGAGATCGGTCCTCTGGTGCGGCCCGTCGGTGTAGCAGACCTCCAGCGTATGCGGATGCTTGATGATCTTCGACGGCTCGCCGCCGAAATGGATCTTGAGGCCCTTGTGAGTCATCTCCTCCGCGATGCGCTCGCCAAGATCGGCATCGAAGCCGCGCAGCAGGCGCTGGCCGCGATAGGAGAGCGTGGTCTGGACGCCGAGCCCGTGGAAGATCGATGCGAATTCGAGCGCGATGTAGCCGCCGCCAACGACTAGCGCGCGCGCCGGCAGGCGTTCCAGGTGGAAGGCCTCGTTCGAGGTGATGGCGTGCTCGCGCCCTTCGATCGGCGGGATCACGGGCCAGGAGCCCGTGGCGACAAGGATGTGCCTTGCGCTGTGGCGCCGGCCGTTGATCTCGACCGTGTGCGCGTCGACGACGGTGGCGCGGCCACGGACGATCTCCACGCCGGCGCTGGTGAGCAATCGCTCGTAGACGGCGTTGAGCCGGGCGATTTCCCGGTCCTTGTTCGCGAGCAGCGTGGGCCATTCGAAGCGCGGCGCGGTGCTCGACCAGCCATAGGCCTGCGCGACCTCGAACTCCTCGCGCCAATGCGCGGCGTAGGAGAAGAGCTTCTTCGGGATACAGCCGACGTTGACGCAGGTGCCGCCGAAGAGATGCGACTCGGCGATGGCAACCTTGGCGCCATAGGAGGCCGAGACGCGGCTGGCGCGCACGCCGCCCGAGCCGCCTCCTATGGTGAAAAGATCGTAATCGAAGCTTATTTCAGGTTCTTCAGGTTGAGCTCGACGAGCTCGAGGTCGACGGTGATGCGCTGGTGCTGCGGTTTGTCGGCGAGCCATAGCAGCGCGTTGCGCACGCGCATTTCGATTTGCCCCTTCGGCATGCCTTCGACGCCCTTGAGCATGGTCGCGAGCTCGTTGAGGTTCTCGGCCTGCGCCGCCTTGCGCACGTCGGCGAGCTTGGCTTCGACCGCCTTGCGGTCGAGGTTGGTCACCATTCTTACGGTCTTATCGTCTTCTGCCATGGCGCTCCCCTGCAATCGCGATCATCAGATCCTGCGCGATTGTACCAGCGCGTAGCGCTCGCCCGCGGTGCGCACCGCGCCGTCGGCCACCAGCTTCTCGAGATGCGCGGTCAGCGAGCGCGCCGCGACGCGGTGCAAGCGCGCCGGCACATCGTCATAGACATGCGGCAGCAGCTCCTCGACCGTAGCGGCGCCGGTCTTCGCGAGCGCGTTGCGCACCTTCTCCTCGCGCATCCGGCGATGCGCGAGGAGGCGGCGCACTTCCTTATGCGGCGCGCCGATGAGGTAGCCGTGCCCGGGCGCGATGATCGCGATGTCTTCGGCGAGCAGCTTCTCCAGCGACTGCAGGTACGCGCGCATGTCGCCATCGGGCGGATTGATGACGACGGTGGACCCCTGCATCACGTGATCCCCGGTGAACAGCATCTTCGTCTGCTCGAGCAGGTAGCACAGGTGGTTCGACGCATGCCCCGGCGTATGTATGGCGCGCAGCGTGAGGCCGCCGAGATCGATGCGCTGGCCGCTCTCGAGCACGAAATCCGGCTTGAAGGTTGCATCCTGGCCCGCCGGGGCTGGCCGGCCCAGCACCTGCGCGCCGGTCGCTGCCTTGAGCGCCGCGGCAGCCGGCGAGTGATCCACATGCGTGTGCGTGCACAGGATCCATTTGATGCTGCCGTACGCTTGCAGCTTCTCGATGTGCGAAGCGATGTCCGGCCCCGGGTCGATGATCGCGCGTGCGTCTTCTCCGACGATATACGTGTTGGTCCCGGGCCCGGTCATCATTCCCGGATTGGGCGCGATCAGCCGCGTCACCCAGCGGTCGAGGCGCTTGGGCTCGCCGGCGACGAGATCGTACGTGGTAGTGCCTGTTTCCGCCGGATCGCTCCAGTGGATCTCGTGATACGGCGGATCGACCCGGCGGAAGATCTTCTCGCCCTCCTTGCCGATCGCGATGCACGCGCGGTTTTCCTCGATGTCGGTGAGCGCCCGCACATGGCGCATCGCATCTTCGACCGTCGAGAACGGCTTGAGCTCCCCCAGCGTGTGCTTGGTCGCATAGACGAGCTCGATCTCGCCGCGCGCCGCACGCTCGAGCGCTTCGCTCGGGCGAAGCCACAGCGTGTGCACCGTCTCCGCCGCGTCATGCAAGCCCTCCTGGCCGGGCGGCGCGGCCGCGACGAAGAACCGCGTATCGAAGCGTCGGGCGCGGCCCGGCGCCGTGACCCAGTGGCCGATGTAGCCGAGCTCGCCCGCCGGCAGGTACAGGTTCTCCGCTTCCAGCAGCTCGATGAACGGCCGATGGCGATCCGCCGCCAGCCGCGCGGCGCGCTCGGGCGCGATCAGCTTGCCATCAGCGTCGCACGCGAGGAGGATGCCGGCCTCCTCGTAGCACTCGCGGAGCGCGGCGATCCAGTAAGGAATCGGCGGATTCTCGCCCGGCAGGTTCTTCAGCCGCCCGACAACCCGCGGATCGGTATCGGTAGTGTCGAGGGAGCCGCCGGGAAAGACGTACGCGCCGCCGAGGAATACGGCGTTCGGCGAGCGCTGCAGCATCAGCACCTGCGGGCCTTCGGGCGCGTCGCGCAAGAGCGCGAGCGTCGCTGCGGGGCGTGCGGCCTGCGCGGCCATCAGGGGACGAGGCGCTGCACGATCTCGGCGGCGGGCAGGATCTCGTCGATGAGATCCACGCCTTCGCCGGCGAACACCAGCGCGGTGTCGAAGTCCTGGCGATCGACCGCCGCGTAATAGCTCTTGCGCTCCGCCTCCATGCGTGCGCGCAGCGCCGGCTCGCGGCCGTGCCAGGTGTCGGTGAACTTGTTGCGCAGCGCCCGGCCGGTGATGCCGGCCCAGCCATCGATGCTACGCACCACGTCGAACACCGTCGTGCGGATCGTCGCGTCGCCGCCCGTCTGCACGATGCGCTCCTTCGCGCGCGGCGCGGTGAGCGCCTCGTGCGATGCGCTGAAGCGCGTGCCGACCAGCACGCCGGCGGCGCCGAGCGCGATCGCCGCCTCATAACCGCGGCGCTCGGCAATGCCGCCCGCAGCGAGAATTGGTTTATCCGGTGCGAGATCCCGCACCGCCGGAAGCAGGGCGAATAGCGATCGCTCGCCGCCATGCCCGCCAGCTTCGGTGCCTTGCGCCACCAGCACGTCAGCCTGCGCTTCGAGCGCCTGCCGCGCGATCGCCAGGCTCTGCACCTGGCAGATTAGTTGCGCACCGGAGCGGCGGATCTTTTCGGCGAATGGGCGCGGGTCGCCGAACGAAAGCATCACGGCGGCGGGTTTGTGGCTCAGCGCGAGATCGAGCAATGCCGGTTGCCTGGCAAGGCTCCAGGTGATGAAGCCGATGCCGACCCGCGCGCCTGCGGCATGCTCGAATTCGCGCCGCATCCACTCGGCGTCGCCATAACCGGCGCCGATCAGGCCGAGGCCGCCCGCCTGCGAGACCGCGGCGGCGAGCGCGCCGCCGGAGACGAAACCCATCGGCGCGAGCACCACGGGTTTCTGGATGCCCAGCACGCGGGTGATCATGCAGTGCGGCCGGCGCGGTCCTTCTCGTTTTGCGCTTTGATCATGGCGCGCATGCGCTCCCAGTCGGCGTCCGAGAGCCGGTCGAGCTCGGTGAAGTAGGCGCCGGAGCCGGTAGCGAGATAGCCCGCGCCGTCGATCGCAATGGTTTCGCCGGTGAGCCACTCGCAGCCATCCGCCATCAGGAAGGTCGCGAGGTTCTGCAGCTCCTCCATGCGTCCGACGCGGCGCATCGGGTTGATTTTTGCCCCGTCATCGAAACCGCCGCCCGGGCGCAGGCGCTTGGTCGCGCCTTCGGTGGGGAAAGGTCCCGGGGCGATCGCGTTCAGGCGAATGCCGTGCCGGCCCCATTCGACGGCGAGCGATTTGGTCATCACGTGCAGCCCTGCCTTCGACATCGCCGAGGGCACAACGTACGGCGAGCCGGTGTGCACCCAGGTGACGAGGATCGAGATCACGCTGCCCTTTTGCCCGCCCGCGATCCAGCGCTTGCCCACCGCGTGCGTCACATAGAACGTGCCGTGGAACACGATATTGGCAATGGCGTTGAAGCCGTTCGGCGTCAGGTCCTTCGTCGGGCTGATGAAGTTGCCGGCGGCGTTGTTGACGAGCCCGCTGAGCGGGCCGTCCTCGTCCCAGATGCGCTGAACCATCGCGTCTACCGCCGCGGCATCGCGAATGTCGACCGCATGGGTGCGCACGCGCCCGCCGTGCTTGCTGGTCAGCTCCTTGGCGGTGTCTTCGAGCACGCCGCCGCGCCGGCCGGCAATCCAGAGATCGGCGCCGAGCTCGAGGTATCGGGCGGCGATCTCTTTGCCAAGGCCGGTGCCGCCGCCGGTGATGAGGATGCGCTTACCTTTGAGCAGGTGGTCCTTGAACATGCGCGCTCCGGAGAGGGAGCGCGTATTCTAGGCTGACGAGAGCGCCGAGCGCGACCGCGGCGATGACCGCCGCGAAGATCGAAATCGCCGCCACGCTGCCCAGCAATCTCGGCGCGCTAGGCCGGGATCTTCTCCGGATCCGCGTACGATGCTTCGCCGAGGCCGAATGACCAGTTTTCTTTCGCCACCTCGACGAGGTTGATCAAGACGTCCTCGCGCCGCAGACCGAGCGCGGCCAGGTTGCCGGCGATGCGCCGGAAAAGCGCACGCTTCTGCGCGAGCGTCCGCCCGAAGTTCATCGTGATCTGCACGATCACGATCTCATTGGTGCGCGCAATGCCGAGGTACTCCGAGTCGTAAACCAGGTCGCCGGCTTCGTGCTCGGTGAGCAGCTGGAAGCGGTCGTGCTGCGGTACGTTGATCGTCTCGACCATCGCGCGATGGATGGCGTCGCCGATCCGCCGCCGCAGCTCGGGCGACCTACCCTTGAGAAGCGAGATCCGGACGAGCGGCATGGTTATCAACTCCGCGTTTCAGCGATAGGTAGAGCCGCGCGAACAGCCGGCCGATTTCTTCGTTCCGCTGCCGGTGAGCGGCACGCACGATCTGCTGCCGCAGCTCCGGGTTACGACGCCACTCTGCCAGCGTGAGCGGTTGCATGGCATCCGCCTCAGGCGGGCAGATGACGCTGCTTGGCGCGCGCGGGCCGGTTGCCGGCCTTGTGTGTGAACAGCCTGGCGATCGGCGCGATAACGAACGTGTAAACCGCCTCGGCGCGTTCGCGGCGGGCCTTGGCGTTCAGCGCTTCGAGTTCCGGAAAGTCGACTCTCATGACCTGTCCTTTCACGCAAGCGACACGGCGGCCTCGCCGCCGAGCGAGTTGACGAGGGCGACGCCGGGATGGCGCAGCCGGTAGCAGCCGCCGGGCTCGAGCACGATGTCCTTCGGCTGGTTTTCTTCAGTGATCCACACCGAGCCATGGAGCGCGCACACCGTGCTGCCTTGGCCGTCCATGACCTTGAGCGTCTGGTTGGGTCCGAGCCTGACGGCGCCTGCTCTGAGTTCCAGTGTCATCTGTTGCTCCTTTATTCGCATGCGTAGAATGCATCCTGCGCGCGGGGCGCTCAAACGGTAAATTCTCAAGCAACACATGAGAAATCGGAATGTGATGCCGAGCCTGGACCTGCTCACCGGCTTCGAGGCGGCGGCGCGCCATCTCTCGTTCACCAAGGCGGGCGAAGAGCTGTTCCTCACGCAATCGGCCGTCAGCCGGCAGATCAAGGAGCTCGAAGAGCAACTCGGCGTGCCGCTCTTCCATCGGCGCCACCGCGCGCTCGTCCTCACCGACGCCGGCCAGCAGTTCTATGCCGCGGCCGCGCAGGTGATCACCACGATGCGCACCGCCACCGAACGGCTGCGGACGCAGGCGGGGCGCAAGCGCCCGCTGTCGGTGACCACCACGCATTCATTCGCCGCGCTGTGGCTCATTCCGCGCCTTGCCGGCTTCACGCGCACGCATCCTGGCGTGGACGTGCGCATCACCGCGGACACGCGCGTGCAGGATCTCGAGCGCGATGGCCTCGACCTCGCCATCCGCCATGGCCCGCCGTCGCTCGCCGGCCCGCACGCGGTGCGCCTATTCGGCGAGCGCGTCTTCCCGGTCGCGAGCCCCAAGCTGCTCAAGGCGAATCCGCTGCGCGAGCCGTCCGATCTGAAGAATCACACGCTGCTGCAGTACGACGATCCGGAGGCGCGCCATCCGTGGCTGCACTGGAAGACCTGGCTCGAGGTCGCCCGCATCCCGGACCTGCGGCCGGCCGGCACGCTCTCGCTCTCGGGCTTCGAGCAGATCATTCCCGCCGCCGTCGCAGGGCACGGCGTGGCGCTCGGGCGCAGTCCGCTGGTGAAGGACCTGCTGGAGGAGAGGAAGCTCGTCGCGCCGTTCAAGACCTCCGCCGATCCGGCGCGGGCTTATTTCGTCATCCCGTCCAAGACGGCCGCCAGCCGCCCGGAGGTGCAGGAGTTCATCGAATGGCTGAAAGACGAGGCGGCTAAACGGTGAGGACGATCTTGCCGATGTGCTGCGAGGACTCCATCAGGCGATGGGCCTCGGCCGCCTCGGCAAGCGGGAAAGTCTTGTAGACCTGCGGCTTGATGCGTCCGGCCTCGATCAGCGGCCAGATTTTCTCGCGCAGGTTGCGCGCCAGGGTGCCTTTGAATTCCGTGGAGCGCGGCCGCAGCGTCGATCCCGTGATCGTGAGGCGCTTGCGCATCACCGCGTCGATGTCGAGCTCGCTGCGCGGCCCGCGCAGGTAGGCGATGAAGACGAGCCGGCCTTCTTCCGCCAGGCACTTCAGCTCGCGCGGCACGTAGTCGCCGCCCACCATGTCGAGGATCACGTCGACGCCTTTGCCGCCGGTGGCGGCACGCACTTCGGCGACCCAGTCCTGCGTCTTGTAGTTGAACGCCTTCTGCGCGCCGAGCTTGACGCAGGCCGCGACCTTCTCGTCCGAGCCTGCGGTGGCGAACACGCGGTTGCCGGTCGCCGCCGCCATCTGGATCGCGGTCACGCCGATGCCGGAAGTGCCGCCCTGCACGAGCAGCGTCTCGCCGGGCGCGAGGCGGCCGCGGCCGTAGACGTTGCCCCACACGGTGAAGCACGTTTCCGGCAATGATGCGGCCTCCACCATCGACAAACCCCTGGGCGCGGGCAGCGCCTGCGTCTCGGGCACCGTGCAGTACTCGGCGTAGCCGCCGCCGTTGACGAGCGCGCAGACCTTGTCGCCGCGCTGCCACAGCTTCACCGCGGCGCCGAGCTCGGCGACTTCGCCCGCGACCTCGAGGCCGGGCAACGGCGATGCGCCCGGCGGCACGGGATAGTGGCCCATGCGCTGAAGCAGGTCGGGCCGGTTGACGCCGGCGGCGGCCACTTTCACGACGATTTCGTTTGGCTGCGGCGCAGGCTTCGGCAGATCCGCAACGCGCAGGACTTCGGGACCGCCGGGCTTGCCAATCTCGACTGCGCGCATCGTGGTCGCTATTATCCCGCGACGAGGAGGAGCACCGGTGGCCCAATTTCGCGTCGAGTTCGTGCTGGACCAGTCTAGCGGCATGTATATCGCCGAGCTCTACAACCCGGAGAACCACGAAGAGCTCATCGTGCGCACGGAGGCGCTTTATCCGTCGCAGGCCGCGGCGGTGATGGGGCTCGTGGAGCTTTTCAAGGACGCGATCCTGCGGTTCCCGAGGCCCGGCGAACCGCCCGCGCGCGTCGTGGGAAGGAAAGCGCCCAAGAAAGCGAAGCGCCGCAAGCCGAAGGCGACGGCGAAGGCGAAAAGGGCGAAGAAGAAGCGCCGCCGTTAATCGCGCGCGGTGAGCACGCCGCGCAGACGGGCGGCGAGCTCGGCGACGCGCGCGGCGGATTGCGCGCCGACCGCTTTACCCACTCCAAGATAACGCTCGGCGATGTCGGGCCGCGTCATCAGCTCGCGCCCCGTTCCCTGCAGGACGACGCGGCCGGTTTCGATCACATAGCCACGATCGGCGATGCCGAGACTCATGCGGGCGTTCTGCTCCGCGAGCAGCACTGCGATGCCGCGCGCACGCAGCGCCTCGATCAGCCGGAAGATGTCGACGACGAGGAGCGGCGCGAGCCCGAGCGAGGGCTCGTCGAGCAGCAAGAGCCGCGGCTCGGCCATCAGTCCGCGCGCGATGGCGAGCATCTGCTGCTGGCCGCCCGAGAGCGTGCCGGCCGGCTCGTCCAGGCGCTCGAGCAGCACGGGAAAGCGGCCGGCGATCTCACGCATGCGCTCCTCGATCGCGCGCTTGCCCTGCGCGCGGCGCGCCCAGGCGCCCAGGCGCAGGTTCTCGGCGATCGACAAGCCGGCGAAGACCTGGCGGCCCTCGGGCACATGCACGATGCCCAGGCGCACCCGCGCGCGCGGCGAAAGCGGCGCGATCGGCTTGCCGCCGAAGAAGATCTCGCCCGCGAGCGGCGCAACCAGGCCCGAGACCGCTTTCACGAGCGTCGACTTGCCGCCGCCATTGGCGCCGACGAGCGCGACGATCTCGCCCTCGCGCACGGTGAGATCGACGCCGCGCACCACCGGGTTGCCGCCGTAGCCCGCCGAGAGACCGCGCAGCTCGAGCATCACGCCGCCTGCGCGCCGACGTAAGCCGCAACGACGCGCGGATCGCGCTGGATCTCGGCCGGCGTGCCGGCCGCGACGATGCTGCCGGCGTCGAGCACGATCACCTGGTCGGCGACTCCCATGACGAGCGACATGTTGTGCTCGACGACGACGACGGTGACGCCGCTCGCGCGTACGGCGCCAAGCAGCGTGCCGAGCTCGGCGGTCTCCGCGTCATTCAGCCCGGCGGCCGGCTCATCGAGCAGCATCACACGCGGGCGTGCCATCAGCGCGCGGATCACCTCGAGCATTTTCTGCGCGCCGATGGCGAGCACGTTCGCTGGCGCCTCGCGATGCTCGGCGAGCCCTGCGAGCTCGAGCAGCGCGCTCGCGTGGGCCTGCAGGGTTCGTTCCTCGGCGCGCGCCGCCGGCAACCACAGCATCTGCCCGAGCGGATGGGAGCGCACGCGCAGATGCGCGCCCGCCAGCACGTTCTCGAGCACGGTCATGCCGGGGAAGATGCGCGCGCTCTGAAAGGTGCGGATGAGGCCGCGACGGGCGATCTGGGAGGCCGTCAGGCCGGTGAGCGGCGTGCCGAAGTAGCGCACCTCGCCGCCGTCCAGCGCAAAGAGATTGGTGATCAGGTTGAAAAGCGTCGTCTTGCCGGCGCCGTTCGGACCGATGATGGCGGTCAGCGTCTGCGGCGCGACGGCGAACGACACGTCGACGGCCGCGCGCACCCCGCCGAAGGACTTGGACAATGCGATCGCTTCGAGCGCCGGCGCGTTCATCGGGAAAGGCGCGCGGCCGCAGTGCCGACCACGGTGCCGAAGATGCCGCCTGGCAGATAGCGCACCGTGGCGACGAGGAGGACTCCCTCGGCGAGCGTCTTGTACACGGCGAGCGGCTGGAAGATCGTCGGCAGGAGCGTGAGCAGCGCCACGCCGAATACCGGGCCGACGAGCGTGCCTTCGCCGCCCACCACCAGCATGGCGATCATCTCGAGCGAGCGCTGCGTGCCGACCATCTCCGGGGAGAGGAAGTGGAAAAAGAATGCGTACAGGCTCCCGGACAGGGAAGCGAGCGCCGCGCTGATGGCGAAGGCCGCCATCTTGTAGCGCGGTACGTCGACGCCGAGCGCCGCTGCCGCGGTCTGGTCGGTGCGCACCGCCTGCAGCGCGCGGCCGAAGCCCGAGCGGATGCCGCCGAGAAGGATCAGGATCACGGCGACGAGCAGCGCCGCGACCAGGTAGTACATCTTGAGCGGCGTGTCGAACGCGAAATCGCCGATCGCGAACGCCGGAATGCCGACGAGGCCGGAAGGACCGCCGGTCAGCTCCGTCATGCCGACCGTGAGCGAATCGACCAGCAGCCCGAACGCAAGCGTGGCGAGCGCGAGATAGTGGCCGCGCAGGCGCATCGTGACGAGCGAAAGGAGGAGCGCGCAGGCGAGCGAAAGCACGAGTCCCGCTGCGGTGCCGAGGAGGGGCGACCAGCCGTGGTTCGTGGCGAGGATCGCGGCGCTGTAGCCGCCGACCGCCATGAAGCCCGCCTGGCCGAGGCTCACCTGGCCGGCGTAGCCCATCAGCACATCCAGGCCGAGCACCGCGATGAACAGAATCCCGGTGATGACGAGCGAGCTCATCAGGCCATCGGGCACCATCCAGGGCAGCGCTGCGGCGAGAACGATGGCGATCGCGCCGAACGCGGCGCCGCGCCGGCCGCGCAGGCGCACCAGCGGGTGATAGATGCGGTGCTCGTCGCGTACATCTTCCCGGCGCGTGCGGCGCGCGACGAAAAGTCCGCTCGGGCGCACGAGCAGCGTGAGGATGAGAAGCCCGAGGGCGATGCCGTTCGCGAACAGCGACGAGATGTAGCCGGCGGCAAGCTGCTCGGCCGCGCCGAGGAGTTCGCCGCCGGCCACCGCGCCGACGAACGAGCCGAGCCCGCCGATCGCCACGGCGCTGAATCCCGAGATGGTAAAGAAGCGCCCGGTGTCGAACTGGAACGAGAGGATGGGCGCGACGACGATGCCGCCGAGCGCAGCGATGAACGCGGCGAGCGTGAAGCTGAAGAGCGTCATGCGCTCGACGCCGATGCCCATGAGACGCGCCGCCGCGGGATTTTCCGCGCACGCGCGCAGCGCCTCGCCGAGCGCGGTGCGCATCAGGAGCCACCAGATGCCGACGATGATCGCTACGGTCGCGCCGGCGATCCACAGGCCCTGCGTCGGCACGCGGATGCCGGCGACGCTGAGCGGCGCTTCGCCGGAGAAGGGCGGCAGCGCATAAGGCTCGCTTCCCCAGATGACAAGGCACAGGCCTTCCAGAAAGGTGAGCAGGCCCGCGGTGAGGATGAACATGCTGCTCGTCGGCAGGCGCGAGAGCGCGGGCACGAAGGTCGTCGCACCGATGACGAGTGCCGCCAGCGCCGTGGCGAGTGCCGCGCCTGCCGCGGCAGCGAGCGGCGGCCAGCCCGCGGTGCGCTCGAGCGAGAACATGACGTAGGCGGCAAGGATGCAGAACGCACCCTGGGAGAGATTGATCGCGCCCGTGACGCGAAAGACGAGCGTGAATCCGAGGGCAACGATACCGAAGACGCTGCCCTGCAGGATGCCGCCGATCAGGATCTGGGCGGCCTGCTCCATTGCCGCGTAGCTGCGGCGCCCGCTACTTGAGCGGCTCGCCTCCCGGCTTGCTCAGCGCAACCCAGGTGTTCTTCGCCGGGTCCCAGCGCGTCACCACGACGTCGTGCAGGCCGAGCCCGCGCTGGGGCGACGCCGGGAAGTCGAGCATGCCGTCGATGCTTGGAACCCCCTTCAGGTTGACCAGGTAGTCGCGCAGCTGGGTCGCCGTGACCTTCGGCCCGAGCTTCTTCAGCGCCTCGACCACGATCAGGCCGCTGTTCCAGCCGATGCTCGCCGGCAGGTCCGGCTTCTGGCCGATCGCGCCGTACTGGTCGTAGAACTCCTTGATCGCCTTCTCGAGGGGCGGGTCGAGCTTTTCGTAGCCGTATGCCGCCCACGCAGCGCTCGCGATGTAGAGCTGCTTTGGCAGGAAGTCGGCGTAGTTCTTCATCTGCGCATAGGTCATGTTGCCGTCGGTCGTCGCCGTCGGCACGTCGAGCCCCGCCTGCACGATGCCCTTGAAGACGGTCGCGATCGGCGCGCCGGTGCTCCAGGCGATGAAGGCCTGGGGATTGGCCGCCTTCACGTTCTCGATCTGCGCCGCGACGCTCACGTCGGTGGTGTTGAAGTGCGCGCGCGCGACGATCTTCAGCTCCTTGTTCTCCGGCATTGCGGCCGCCTCGTTCAGGCCGCGCTCGGCGTCCTGGCCGGTCGCGTCCGAGCTCGTCATGAGCGCGATGTTCTTCCAGCCCTGACTGCGAAAGTAACGCATCAGCGCCTTCGCGAGGTCGTAGGTCGACGTGCTCGAGGTGAAAACGAAGCTGCCCTTCTGCGGATGGATGCCGGGCGACAGGCAGTACATCACCGGCCCGTCCTTCATGAGGGGGCCCGTCGCGTTGCACATCGCGACAATCGAGGGCCCGAGGATCACCGGCGGGTTCTTCGCCTTGATCTGGCTGGCGAGCTGCACCGCTACCTGCGGGCTGGTCTGGTCGTCGTAGAACACGAATTCGAGCGGCTGGCCATGGATGCCGCCCGACTTGTTGACCGATTTTTCCAGCAGCTGCAGCGCCTGCTGCTCGCCCTTGCCGAGGAACGAAGCCCCCCCGGTGAGCGAGGTGATGACGTCGATCTTGTAGGTGTCCGCCGCGGCTGCGAGCGAAGCGCAAAGCGACAGCGGCAGTGCAGCAAGCCAATGCATGGTCCATCCTCCTCGGTTTTGGTGCTTAGGGCGGCGAGTCTAATTCGGGACGCGCGCAGCGTCACCTGCCGCGCGCGAGCTGCCCCGCCGCCCAGGCGAGATCGACGTTTCCGCCTGACAGGATCACGCCCACCTTGGCTCGCGGCGCGATGCGGCGCGCCAGGAGCGCGGCGTAGCCCAGCGCGCCGGTCGGCTCGACGATGATCTTCATGCGCTCCCAGAGCCAGAACATGGCGCGCAGCAGCTCCTCGTCCGCCACCGTGACCATCTCGTCCACGTAGCGCTGCACGAGCGGGAAAGTGACGCTGCCGGGCGCGGTGGTGCGCGCGCCGTCGGCAATCGTGTCCGGCACCGGGATGGTGACGATGCGGCCGGTGCGGAACGACTGCGTCACGTCGTCGCCCGCGGCGGGCTCGACGCCGACGACGTGGCAATCCGGTGCGAGATGCCGCGCGGCGATCGCGCAGCCCGACAGCAGCCCCGCGCCGCCGCAGGGGACGACGAGCATGTCGAGCGGCCCGGCGTCCTCGAGCAGCTCTTTCGCGGCGGTGCCCTGCCCGGCGACGATGTGCGGGTGATTGAACGGCGGGATGGTCACCATGCCGCGCTCGGCGGCGAGGCGCTGCGCAACGACCTCGCGATCCTCGTCTTTCCGGTAGGTCACGACCTCGGCGCCATAGCCGCGCGTCGCCTCGAGCTTCACGCGCGGCGCGTTCTCCGGCATCACAATCAATGTGCGGATGCCGAGCAACTTGCCGGCAAGCGCCACCGCCTGCGCATGGTTGCCCGACGAGAACGCCAGCACCCCGCGCTTGCGCTCCTCCGCCCCCAGTTGCGACAGCGCGTTGTACGCGCCGCGAAACTTGAAGGCGCCCATGCGCTGCAGGTTCTCGCACTTGAAGTAGAGCTTGGCGCCGATCAGCGCATCGGCAGTCGAGGAGGCGAGGACCGGCGTACGGCGCGCGGCGCCTTTGATGCGCTCGTGGGCGGCGGCGATGTCGGCATAAGTGACCATGGCCTGAATTGTAGAATCGACCGATGGACTATTCCGCGTATCGCGAGCTGCACGTGCGGCGGCTCGAGCCCGGCATCCTCGAGATCGTGATGGGCGAGGAGGGCGGCAAGCTCTCGATTACTACCGCGGGCATGCACGGGGAAATGGCGCGCATCTGGCTCGACATCGACCGCGATCCCGACACGCGAGTTGCCATCCTGCGCGGCGCCGGCCGCGGCTTCTCCGCCGGCGGCGACCTCGCGATGGTCGAGGAAATGACGCGCGACTTCGCGGTGCGCGCGCGCGTCTGGCGCGAGGCGAAGGACCTGGTCTACAACCTGATCAACTGCTCGAAGATGATCGTCTCCGCCATGCACGGGCCGGCGGTAGGTGCCGGCCTCGTGTGCGGGCTGCTCGCGGACATCTCCATTGCCGCGAAGAACGCGCGCATCATCGACGGCCATACGCGCCTCGGCGTTGCCGCCGGCGACCATGCCGCGATCATCTGGCCGCTCCTCTGCGGGATGGCGAAAGCGAAGTACTACCTGCTTCTCTGCGAGCAGATCAGCGGCGAGGAAGCCGAGCGCCTGGGGCTGATCTCGCTCACCTGCGAGGAGAGCGAGCTGCAGGCGAAGGCGCTGGAGGTCGCGCGCAAGCTGGCAAGCGGCGCGCAAACGGCGCTGCGCTGGACCAAGTACTCCCTCAACAACTGGCTGCGCATGGCAGGACCCGCGTTCGACGCGTCGCTCGCGCTGGAAGTGCTCGGTTTTACCGGGCCGGAGGCAAAGGAGGGCGTCGCCTCGCATCGCGAGAAGCGCGCGCCCAAGTTCCCGCCCGAGCCGCCCGATTTCTGAGCGTTGATCGGGGACTCGGCGAGGCGTAGCGTATTAGCCCCGCCGCAATCCGGCGGCGGCGCACACCTAGGAGGAGGTCGCAATGGCGATCAACGTCAGCCTCGTCAATCTCACTGACCAGGGAATCCGCAACATCAAAGACTCGCCGCAGCGAGCGAAAGCTTTTCGGGAGTTGTGCAAGCAGCAAGGCGTCCAAATCAGAGAACTCCTCTGGACGACCGGGCCATATGACATGGTGCTTATCGCAGAAGGCACGGAAGAGGCGCTGAGCGCCGTGCTGCTCAGCGTTGCGAAGCTCGGCAACGTGCGCACGCAATCGATGCGCGCCATGGACCAGGAAGCGTTCCAGCGCGTGCTCGAGAAAGTGAATTAGCGGGCGAATGCCGCGCACTGTGATGCTCACCGGCGCGGCCGGCAACCTCGGCCGCGCTGTATCCGCTGCATTCGCAGCCACGGGCGCGAATCTGGCGCTGCTCGATCTCAAGCGCGGCAGCCTGCAGGACAGCGAGCGGCAGCTGGTGCTCGAGACCGACCTGCTGGACGCGCAAAGCGTGCAGGCCGCCGTGGCGAAGGCGGCACAGCGTTTCGGCGGCATCGACGTGCTGTGCAATATCGCGGGCGCTTTTCGCATGGGTGCGCCGGTGCATGAGCTACCCGAGCGCGACTGGAACTTCATGATGGATGTGAATGCGCGCACCGTGCTCAACATGACGCGTGCAGTGGTGCCGGTGATGCTGAAGGCCGGCGCCGGCAAGATCATCAACATCGGCGCCTTTGCCGCGCAGAAAGGCGCGGCGCAGATGGGCGCCTACATCGCTGCGAAGAGCGCCGTGATCCGGCTGACGGAGACCATGGCGGCCGAGCTGCGCGAGAAGAACATCAACGTGAACTGCGTGCTGCCGACGATCATCGACACGCCGGAGAACCGCGCTGCGATGCCGAAGGCGGACCCGAAGCGCTGGGTGGCGCCGCAGGCGTTGGCGGAAGTAATCCTGTTTCTGGCTTCTGACGCGGCGCGCGCCATCCACGGCGCGGCGCTGCCGGTGACCGGACTCAGCTAGGGAATGTTCGTCGCCCCCGCGAAAGCGGGGACCGACGATCAGGATTTGCTGAAGTCGAGCGCGCCTGACGGTTCGGGCGCCGGCGCGGCGCTACCGGCGCCGAGCAAGCGCTCGATGTCGCGCACGAGGCCCGCAAGATCCGGCACCTGGCGGCCGAGCGTGGCGAGCAGCACACGCACCGGCAGATCGGTGAGCGTGGGTTGCGGGTGATCGCGCAGGTGCGCGACGTTCTGCAGCGGCGGCAGGACGCGGCCGCTGCGGATGCCGGGCAGGCGCTCCCCCCTCTTTGCCTTATGGACCGATGGTAGCATCCCCTCAAATGTTCGATTGGCGGCGGCCGACCAACCTCGGGGTGAAGGGCGGGCAGCTCGCGCCGTGTAAGCGCACACCGAACTGCGTCTCGTCGCAGGCCGAGTCGCAGGACCGCGAGCACTACATCAGCCCGATCGCGTTCCGCGGTACCCTGCGCGAGCTGCGCGCAGCGGTCGAATCGATGCCGCGGGCGAGCGTGATCACCGCCGAGGGTCAATACCTCTACGCCGAGTTCCGCACCCGCTTGATGCGCTATGTCGACGACGTCGAGCTCTACTACGACGAGCGCGCCGGCCTCGTGCACGTGCGCTCGGCGTCGCGCCTGGGGAGGCGCGATTTCGGCATGAATCGCGGCAGGGTGGAGGAGCTGCGTTCGCGCCTGCGCGGGCGCTGACGCTAGGCCTTGATCTGCGTGCGGTGCATCAGCCGGCGCGCGCTCGGATCGAAAGCGTCGCGCCGATGCAGCGTGCAGCGGTTGTCCCACACGAGGACGTCGCCCGCGCGCCATTGTTGCCGGAAGGTGAACTGCGGCTGGGCGGCATGCGCCCACAGCTCGTCGAGCAGCGCCTCGCTCTCGTCGAGCGGCAGGCCGACGATGTAGCTGTTGCGCCGGCGGCCAAGGAACAGGCATTTGCGGCCGGTTTCGTCATGCACGCGCGCGAGCGGATGGCGCGCACCGGGCGCCTCACGCGGGTCCGTGATGTCCTTATAGCCTTTGCGCAGCATGCCGGCGCTGTTGTACGTGGCGTCGTGCACCGCGACGCGACCTTCGATCGCGCTCTTGGGCTTAGCGGGCAGCGTTTCGTAGGCGAGATACATGTTTGCCCAATACGTGTCACCGCCCGAGGGCGGCACTTCGAGCGCGTACAGAATCGCGGCCATCGGCGGCGTCTCGACATAGGTCATGTCGGCGTGCCAGATTGCCTCGCCGTCGCCCAGGCCGCCGATCGGCACGCCGTCGGCCTTGATGTTCGAGATGACGTTCATCTCCGGGTGCTCGGGGAGGAAGGGCTTGCCGTAGGGGTTGGGACCCGGCGGCTCGAGCTCGCCGAAAAAGCGGCTGAAGGCGAGGAGCCGCGCATCGGTAAGCCGCTGGCCGCGGAAGCGGATGACCAGGTGCTCGAGCCACGCCCGGCGGATCTCGGCGAAGACTTCCGGTGCCAGCGGCCGCGCTAGGTCGACGCCGCTTATCTCGGCGCCGAGCGCGTCACCGATTTTGTGCACCTCGATGGTCGCCATAGTTCTAGCCGAGTTCGACGACGACGGGCTGGTGGTCCGACGCGCGGTTCGCGCCGTCGATCGAGATCGAGCGCAGGCGCGGCGCCAGATCCTCGCTGACGAAGACGTAGTCGCAGCAATAGGGCGACTGGCCGTCCTTGCGCTCGTGCACGCGGAAGGTCGGCGGGTGCGGCACGTGCGGATGGAGGCGTTCCCAGGCGTCGACGAACTTCGGCGCGCCGCCGGCGAACGCTTCGAGGAAGCGCGCGCGCAGCGGATCGTGCGGCGGCAGGTTGAAGTCGCCGCAGACGATCGCGCCCTGCGGGCGCGGGAAAGGCTGGAACGGACCCTCGTCCTCCTCGGAGACCGTCTCCAGGTTGGTCTCGCCATGCAGCTCGCGCAGCCGCTCGATCTGCGCGGCGCGGTGGCCGCTCGAGAAGTACTCGAGATGCGTGGTGACGATGCGCACCGGCCCGAAGGGGACCCCGATCACCGCTTCGAGCGCGGCGCGCGGCGTGCTCGGCACGTTGGCCTGCGGCCAGGGCAGCGCGTGGCGCTGCACGCGTCCGACCGGAAAGCGCGAGGCGATCACGTTGCCGAAGCGCTGGCGCGCGCCGTCGGCGCGCGGCACGTCTACCGCCGCGGCGTAGAACACCTGGTAGCCGGGAAGCGCCGCGCGCAGCGCGTCGACCTGGTTCTCGCCGTGGCTGCCGGGCAGGCTGATGAAGCCGACGCTTACCTCCTGCAGGCAGAGCACATCCGGATCGGCGAGGCGGCGCGCCTCGCGCGCGATGCGCGCCGGGTCCACGACGCCGTCGAGCCCGCGGCACCACTGCACGTTCCAGGTGAGAAGCCGCACTACTTCAGGTTCTTGAGGTTCAGCGCGACCATCTGCAGCTGCAGCGCGAAGGCGCGCAGCTCCGGCTGGCGCTGCAGCCAGTCGAGCGCGCCGGTCACTGCCTTGGCGATTTCAGCTGCGGACTTGTGCTCGACGTCGGCGAGCAGGCCTGCGAGTTCGGTCCAGCCCTCCTTCTCGGCGGTCTTGCGCGCCTCGATCAGCCGCTTCTCGATTGCCGCGCGATCGAGATTGGTCGGCCAGCGTATGGTTTCTTCTTCCATCCGTCCCCCCGGATGGAAGCATAAGCGATCAGCGCGCGGCCGACTCCATGTCGGCGAGGAAGTTTAGGACCATGGCGAGGACCGCTGGCGGCATCACCTCGTAGCCGTCGTACCAGCGGCAGAAGGCGCCCGGCGGGGCGCCCAGCATGTCACGCAGGCGCTCGGGGCGGCCCATCAGCTTCGACGCCGTCTTGAGCGCGCGGACCTGGAATGCGTTGCCCACGCCCCATCATGCGCAGACGCGCCTTACCTGTAAGCCGTCCGACAGGTGCCTTTCGGACCAGCGAAGATGACGGGCGTGTTACGCGCCGCGGCGCGTAGCCGAGCGGCTGCGCATCTTGCCGCGCGTGACGGCGCCTTTGCGGGATTGCGAGCCGAAGTTGTGCCGGTTGTCGTGCATCTGCGCGGCCGCTTCGCGCATGCGCTGCTCGGCGAGCGTCTCGCGGGTTTTGGCTTTGCCGTATTTGCGTTTCATGGGCCGCGATTCTATCCCGGGGCGAGCCCGAAAAGATCACGCGGGTAGGGCTCGACCTGCGGCAGCAGCGTGTAAGGCGGCGTGCGACGCAGCACGGGCGCACCCTCCGCCGCGTAGGCGGCGTTCCGGCGCATCGCGTCGATGTAGAGGTTCGCGCCGCCGAAATGCACGGCGGCGAACTCGTACGCGCGCCCGAGCTGCAGATTCAGCCGGCGCACGGCGTGCTCATAGAAGCTCGGCGTCTTCGCCACGAGATCGGTGCCGGAAGCGAAGCTCGGCAGCGGCACCGCGCGCCGTGGTGCGCCGAGTGCGCCGAGCACGAACTCGGGATACAGCCGGTCGCGGCATTTCTCGAGATAACAGCGGTCCGACATCTGCGCGATGATGTCCGCGGTGCCGAGCAGCTCGCCGAGGCGGCGCGCGAGTCCCGCGCCGACGCGGATCGCTTCGGGCCGCCGCTCGTAGCCGGTGAAGTGCAAGAGCGTTCCGCCCAGCACCGCGAGCGTGTCGGAGAGGCCGAGCTCGCGCGCATACGTGCGCAGGAACACGGCGCCGCGCGAGACATGCGTAATGGTGTATTCGGCGCCGTAACGATGGCGGTGATCGTTGCGCCTGCGCAGATAACCGAAGTCGTGGAAGAGCGCAGCGAGCGCGCCGATGATGAAGAGCTCGGCGCTGAGCGCCTCGTCCGCAGCGCCGCGACTACGCTGGTAGCCGTCCATCAGCCGCGCCATCGCAAGCGTCACGTCCAGCACGTGCTGGATATCGTGGTACTCGGTCTCGCAGGGCAGGTACGCGGGATCGCCGCCCTCGTAGAGGCGCACCGCATCGGCGAAGGCGCGCTCGAGCGGCTGCGCGTCGCCGTTTGCAAAGAGCTTGCTGTGGAGGCGGACTACTTCGGTGCCGACGGCCCCCGCATCCGTGGTCCGGATCGCGCCTGTAACGTCGTAGCAATTGCCGCGCATCGCAGGGGGTTTTCGCGTTTCGAGTATAGGGATACGATGCCGCCATCGGGCATGACCTTTTCCACAGGTGACGGACCTTCCTCTTACCGAAGAGGAGAAGGCGCAGATCCGCGAGCGCCTGCACGCCCTCGAGATCGAGCACCACGACCTGGATGACGTTATCAACCGCCTGTGCGCCGATCCGCGCCAGGATCAGCTGCAGCTGCAGCGGCTGAAGAAGCGCAAGCTCCTGCTGAAGGACCAGATCCAGCGCCTGCGCGCGCGCCTGATCCCGGACATCATCGCTTGATCGCGCTCATCCAGCGGGTGCGAAGCGCGAGCGTTCGCATCGCCGACGAAGAGGTCGCGGCCATCGGCCAGGGTGTGCTCGCGCTCATCGGCGTCGAGCGCGGCGATGGCGAAGCCGAAGCCGAGCGCCTCGCCGAGCGCGTGCTTGCCTACCGCATCTTCGCCGACGCGCAGGGCAAGATGAACCTGTCGCTGAAAGAGATCGGCGGCGAGCTGCTCGCCGTCCCGCAGTTCACGCTCGCCGCGGATACCGATAGCGGCTTGCGGCCGAGCTTCTCCAGCGCCGCGTCCCCGCCCGAGGGCGAGGCGCTGTTCATCAAGTTCGCCGAGAAAGCCGCCGACAGCGTGCACGTCGCCACCGGCCGCTTCGGCGCCGACATGCAGGTGAGCCTCGTCAACGACGGGCCGGTGACCTTCTGGCTGCAAGTTCGGGGACGGAGCCCGAACTAATTCGGGCTCCGTCCCCGAACTGCATAGGTTTTGAATTTTCCCGGCGCGACGACCTCGATCATCTCGAGGTTCTTGGAGTGCCGGAGCTCGCGGTGGCGGATGCGCGGCGGCTGGTAGAAGCAGCTGCCGGCTTTCATCAGCACGCGCCCGACGCCTTCGTACTCGAACAGCACCCAGCCCTTCAGCACGTACACGAACTGTACGTTGCAGTCGTGGTAGTGCCATTCTCCATGCGGCGCTCTCCCCGCCCGCGCACGGATGACGTGAGCGACAACCTTACCCTGCGTCGCGCGCTTGATCCCGAGATCGCGGTACTCGAAATAGCTGCGCAGGCCACGGCGCTCGAACTTTCCGTCCCTGCGGTGCGTGACGTGGAAGCGAGGCATGGCGCGTTTATTCTAGGGTAAGCTTCCAGCCCCATGTTCGAGCAGTTCGTCGGCACGAAGCCGGTCGAGGAGCGGCATCGCATCGATACCGGCGCGCTCGAAAAATATCTCGGTTTGCGCATCGCGCGCCTCGAGCAGTTCAAGGGCGGCCAGTCGAACCCGACTTACCTTCTCACCGCCGCCGATGGGCGGCGGTTCGTCTTGCGGCGTAAGCCGCCGGGCAAGCTCCTGCCCTCCGCGCATGCCGTGGACCGCGAATACAAGGTGATCGCGGCGCTTCACCCGACCGGTTTTCCGGTCGCGCGCCCGCACGCGCTCTGCGAGGACGAGTCGGTGATCGGCACGGCCTTCTACGTGATGGACTATGTCGAGGGCCGCGTGCTATGGGACCAGAGCCTGCCGGGGATGACGAAGGCGGAGCGCTTCGCGGTCTGGGACGAGCTCAACCGCGTGATCGCAAGACTGCACATGCTCGACTACCGCATGCTGGGATTGGAAGCGTTCGGCAAGCCTGGCAACTACATCGAGCGCCAGATCGCGCGCTGGACCAAGCAGTACCAGGCGTCCGAGACCGAGCCGATCGCCGCGATGAACGAGCTCATCGCCTGGCTGCCGCAGAACATCCCGCCCGGGACCGGCACCACCGTCGTGCACGGCGACTATCGGCTCGACAACACCATCTTCGACCCGCGCGAGCCGCGCATCCTCGCCGTGCTCGACTGGGAGCTCTCGACGCTCGGCGATCCGCTCGCCGACTTCGCGTACCACTGCATGAGCTGGCACATCCCGCCGGGACAGTTCCGCGGCATCGCCGGCCTCGACCTCGCGGCGCTCGGCATCCCGAGCGAGGCCGAATACATCGCGATGTACTGCAAGCGTACCGGCCGCGCCGGCATCGAGCAGTCGCACTGGGATTTCTACATGGCGTACAACTTGTTCCGGATTGCCGCCATCCTGCAGGGGATCGCGAAGCGCGTGGTCGACGGCACGGCGGCTTCGGATCACGCGCGCGACGCAGGTGCCCGCGCGCGGCCGATGGCGGAGCTCGGCTGGCGGCAGGTGGAGAAAATATTGAGGAGGGCAGCGTGAACTTCGATTACTCGCCCAAGGTGCAGGAGCTGCGCGAGCGCGTGAGCGCGTTCATGCGCGAGCACATCTACCCGAACGAGCACAAGTGGCACGAGCACACGCGCTCGAACAAGCGCTGGGAGGTCGTGCCGGTCATCGAGGAGCTGAAGCCGAAGGCGCGCGCCGCGGGACTGTGGAACCTGTGGCGGCCGAAGTCGCACGGCGGCACGCTGACCAACCTCGAGTACGCGCCGCTCTGCGAGATCATGGGTCGGGTGGAGTGGGCGCCGGAGGTCTTCAACTGCTCCGCCCCGGATACGGGGAACATGGAGACCATGCTCAAGTACGGCACGGCCGAGCAGAACAAGCAATGGTGCGAGCCGCTGCTGGAGGGAAAGATTCGCTCCGCGTTCCTCATGACCGAGCCCGCGGTCGCCTCGTCGGACGCGACCAACATCCAGACGCGCATGAAGCGCGAGGGCAACGAGTACGTCATCAACGGCGTGAAGTGGTGGTCCAGCGGCGCCGGCGACCCGCGCTGCAAGATCTACATCGTCATGGGCAAGACCGATCCCGACAATCCTTCGCGGCACAGCCAGCAATCGATGATGCTCGTGCCGGCCGACACGCCGGGGGTCAAGATGCTGCGCCACCTGCAGGTGTTCGGCTACGACGATGCGCCGCACGGCCACATGGAGATCGAGCTGAAGAACGTGCGCGTGCCGGCATCGAATGTGCTGCTCGGCGAAGGGCGCGGCTTCGAGATCGCGCAGGGACGCCTCGGGCCCGGCCGCATCCACCACTGCATGCGGCTCATCGGCCAGGCGGAGCGCGCGCTCGAAAAGATGTGCAGGCGCGCGACCGAGCGCGTCGCCTTCGGCCGGCGGGTGGCGGATCAGGGCGTGACGCGCGAGCGCATCGCGCAATCGCGCATCCTGATCGACTCGGCGCGCTTCATGGTGCTGAACGCCGC
>DASSLQ010000201.1:0-10884 GCA_035689325.1 Burkholderiales bacterium
CCAGCCGCATGTTCTACGTGGGCGAGCCCACCGTGCAGGCGCGCCGCCTGTGCGAGACCACCTACGAGTGCATGTGGGAAGGCATTCGCGCCGTGCGTCCGGGCGCCCGCCTCGGCGACGTCGGCGCTGCCATCCAGGCGCGCGCCGAAGCCGCAGGCTTCTCCGTCGTGCGCGAATTCTGCGGCCATGGCATCGGCCGCAAGTTCCACGAGGAGCCGCAGGTCCTGCACTACGGCAAGCCCGGCACCGGCATCACGCTTGCGCCCGGCATGACCTTCACCGTCGAGCCGATGATCAATGCCGGCAAGGCCGCGATCCGTGAGCTCGCCGACGGCTGGACCATCGTCACCAAGGACCACAGCCTCTCGGCCCAGTGGGAGCACACCGTGGCGGTCACCGACGCGGGCTACGAGGTGCTCACCCTTTCCACTAGGACACCGCCTCCGGCATGAGCGCCGCCACGCTGCGCGAGCAGGTCGCGGCCGAGCGCGCCGCGCTGCGCGCGGCGTATCTCGCGCATCCGCGACCGCGCGAGCTGCTGAAAGCGCACGCGCTGCTGATCGACCGCACGGTGAAGTCCGTGCCCGGGCTGCCGGCGAGCGCCGCGCTGGTTGCCACCGGCGGTTATGGACGCGGCGAGCTCTATCCCTGCTCGGACATCGACCTTCTCGTGCTGCTCGCGCACGAGCCCGAGGCCGCCGAGCGCGACGCGCTCGAGCGCCTGATCGGGACGTTCTGGGACATCGGCCTCGAAATCGGGCACAGCGTGCGCACGGTGGAAGGCTGCGTCGCCGCGGCGCAGGACGACGTCACCGTCCGCACCACGCTGCTGGAGGCGCGCTACCTCTGCGGCAGCCGCGCGCTCTACCGTAACCTGGAGCGCGCGCTGGCCGAGGCGCTCGACCCGGTCGCGTTCTTCAAGGCGAAGAAGCTCGAGCAGGAGCAGCGCCACGCCAAGCACCAGGACTCGCCCTACTCGCTCGAGCCGAACCTCAAGGAAGCCCCCGGCGGATTGCGCGACCTGCAGGTCATCCAGTGGATCGCGCGCGCCGCAGGCCTTGGCCGCCGCTGGCCCGAGCTCGTGCGCCAGGGACTGATCGAGCGCGATGAGGCCGTAAGTCTTGCGCGGCACGAGCAGGTGCTGCAGGACCTGCGCATCCGGCTGCACTACCTGGCCGGTCGACGCGAGGACCGGTTGGTGTTCGACGTGCAGAGCGCGCTCGCGAAGCAGATGGGTTTCGCGGACGGCGCGCACCGGCGCGCAAGCGAAGTGATGATGCAGCGTTACTACCAGACGGCAAAAGGCGTGACGCAGCTCAACACCATTCTCATGCAGAACCTCGAGGCGCGGCTCGCGCCGCGGCCGGACACCGCGCCGCGCGCGCTGAACGAGCGCTTCGAGATACGCAGCGAGCTCTTGCACGTGAAGCGCGAGGACACGTTCGCGCGCGAGCCGCTCGCGATCCCCGAGAGCTTTCTGCTCATGATGCAGCACCACGAGCTGCGCGGCATGACCGCGCGCACGCTGCGCGCGCTCTACCGTGCCCGCAACCGTATCGACGCCCGCTTCCGCCAGGACCCGCTTGCGCGGCTCATGTTCCTGCACATCCTGCAGCAGCCGCGCGGCATCGTGCACGAGTTCCGGCGCATGAACCAGTACGGCATCCTCGGCCGCTACCTGCCGGAGTTCGGCCGCATCGTCGGGCAGATGCAGCACGATCTGTTCCACGTCTACACGGTGGATCAGCACATCCTGATGGTGGTGCGCAACCTGCGGCGCTTCACGCAGCCCGAGTTCGCGCACGAGTTTCCGCTGTGCACCGAGCTCATGAACGGCTTCGAGCGCCGCTGGCTGCTCTACATCGCCGCGCTCTACCACGACATCGCCAAGGGACGCGGCGGCGACCACTCGGAGCTCGGCGCGCGCGACGCGCTGGCGTTCGCACGGCGCCACGGCCTGGCGAGCGATGACCGCGACCTGGTTGCCTTCCTGGTCGAGAACCACCTCGCCATGTCGCACGTCGCGCAGAAGCAGGACGTCTACGACCCGGAGGTGGTGCGCGCCTTTGCCGACAGGGTGCAGACCGAGCGGCGGCTGGTCGCGCTCTACCTCTTCACGGTCGCGGATATCCGCGGCACCAGCCCCAAGGTCTGGAACGCGTGGAAGGGCAAGCTGCTCGAAGACCTGTTCCGCGCCACGCGGCGCGTCCTCACCGGCGAGCCGCTCGCGCGCGATGCGGCGCTCGCCGAGAAGCAGGCGGAGGCCACGCGCCTGCTGCGCCTCTATGCGCTCTCGGACACGGTCAAGGATCGCCTGTGGGCGAGCCTCGACATCACTTATTTCCTGCGTCATGACGCCCAGGAGATCGCCTGGCACACGCGCAACCTGCACTACCGCGTCGACGCCGATCGCCCGGTGGTGAAGGCGCGGCTCGCGCCCTTCGGCGAAGGCCTGCAGGTGATGATCTACACCCGGGACCGTGAAGGCCTTTTCGCGCGCATCTGCGGCTACTTCGACCGCGCGAGCTACAACATCGCGGAAGCCAAGATCCACACCACGCGCAATGGGTACGCGCTCGACACTTTCGTGGTCATGGGCGCGGGCGCCGGCACGCATTACCGCGACCTCATCAGCATGATCGAGACCGGGCTCGCCGACGAGCTGCAATCGGAGGCGCCGCTCGGCCCGCCGCGCGGAGGCCGGCTCTCGCGCCGCGTGCGGCACTTCCCGATCTCGCCCATCGTCGACATCCGGCCCGACGAGCGCGGCGCGTACCAGGTGCTCTCGATCGTGGCGAGCGACCGGCCGGGCCTGCTCTACGGCGTCGCTCGCATCCTCGCGCGGCACCACATCAGCCTGCAGACCGCACGCATCAACACGCTGGGCGACCGCGCGGAGGACGTGTTCCTCGTCTCCGGCGAGGCGCTGCAGGCACCAAAGACGGTGCTTCAGCTGGAGCAGGAGCTGCTCGCCGAGCTCAGTCTTCCTGCGGCAAATCCTGTCCCGGAAACAGCGCTTCGTTGAACCCGAATTTCGTCATGTCGCGGATCCTCATCGGGTAGAGGACGCCGTCGAGATGGTCGACCTCGTGCTGCACGACGCGCGCGTGGAAGCCAGAGACTTCGCGCTCGAAAGGCGTGCCGAGCGCATCGTAGCCGCGGTAGCGCAGGCGCTTGTAGCGCGGCACCCAGCCGCGCATGCCCGGCACTGACAGGCAGCCCTCCCAACCGTCCTCGATCTCGTCGCCAAGCGGCGTGAGCAGCGGATTGATGAGCACGGTGTCGGGCACCTCCTCGACGTCCGGATACCGTGGATTGGCGTGCACGCCGAAGATGACCACGCGCAGGCCGACGCCGATCTGCGGCGCGGCGAGGCCGGCGCCGTTCAGGTGCGCCATCGTGTCACGCATGTCGGCGAGCAGCGCGAAGAGCTCCGGCGTGCCGAATTCCTTCAGCTCCTGCGAGCGCTGCCAGAGGCGCGCATCGCCCATGCGGAGCACTTCGCGGATCATGCGCAGAGCCTCTCGATGATGCGCCGCACGCGGCCCATGGCTTCCTCGAGCACGGCCGCGATCTTGTCGAGCGGCACGGCGCGCTTGGCGTCGCCGCGGCCGGCGGCGTAGTTCGCCACCACGGCGATGGCGGCGTACTCCAGGCTGATCTCGCGCGCGAGCGCCGCCTCCGGCATCGCGGTCATGCCGACGATGTCAGCGCCGTCGTGCTCGAGGCGATTGATCTCCGCGGCCGTCTCGAGCCGCGGACCCTGCGTGGTGGCATAGACGCCGCCGTCGACCAGCTTCTCGCCGCAGGCGCGTGCGGCCTCGCGCACTCGGCTGCGCAGCGCATGCGAATAAGGCTCGGTAAAGTCGATGTGGTTCACCTCGGCGCCGGGACCCTCGTGATAGGTCGCGTGGCGGCCCCACGTGTAGTCGATGATCTGGTCCGGCAACGCCAGTGTGCCGGGTGTGAAGGTGGCGCGGATGCCGCCGACCGTGGCGATCGACAGCACTTCCGCCGCGCCCGCGTCCTTCAACGCCCAGAGATTGGCGCGATAGTTCACCTCGTGCGGCGCGAAGCGATGTCCCTCCCCGTGCCGCGCGAGAAACACGATGTCGCGGCGGCCGATACGACCGAAGACGAGCGGGCCGGAGGGCTCGCCATAGGGCGTGCGCACGGCGTTGCGTCCGCTCGTCGCCATGCTGAGCTGATTGAGTCCGCTGCCGCCGATGATCGCCAGCATCAGTAATCGTGCATGGCGCGGATCTCGGGCAGGTTGCGCCAGTAGCCCTTCGCGTCCATGCCGTAGCCGAAGACGAAGCGGTCGGCAATCTCGAGGCCGACGAAATCGGCGCGGATCGGCTTGGCGCGCGCGAGGCGCTTCTCGACCAGCACGGCGCAGTGAAAGCTCGCCGCGCCGAGCTCGAGCAGCCGCTCGCGAATCGCCGCCATGGTATGGCCGCCGTCGAGGATATCGTCCACCACCAGCACCGCGCGCCCTCGAACCTCGGCCGGCGGCGCAACGCGCCAGTCGATGTGCGCGCCCTGCGTCTCGCGCCCATAGCGCGATGCGTGGATGTAGTCGAGGTCGAGCGGAAAGCGCAACAGCGGCAAGAGCTGCCCGGCGAACACCACCGCGCCTCCCATGACGACGAGCAAGAGCGGATAGGAAGTGGCGAGCGCTGCGCTGACTTCGTCTGCCACGCGCCGCAGCGCGGCCTGGATCTCGCCGGCGCTCGCGATGAGATCGGATTGCTCGAGAAAGCGCCACGCCGCCTGCGAATCGGGCATGGCGCCGAGTCTAGCGTGACTGGAGATAGCGCGCGAAAGCGGCGCCCACCTCGGCATGGCGCAGCCCGAGCTCGACCATCGCCTGCAGATAGCCGAGCTTCGAGCCGCAGTCGAAACGCCGGCCAGGAAGCCGCACGGCGAGCACGCGCTCGTGCGCAAGGAGCTGCGAGATCGCGTCGGTGAGCTGGATCTCGCCGCCCGCGCCCGGCGTGATGGCGGCGAGCAAATCGAAGATGCGCGGCGTGAGCACGTAGCGGCCGATGACGGCGAGGTTCGACGGCGCGTCGGCCGGCTTGGGCTTTTCCACAATGCTGTGGATGCGCGCCACGTCGCCCTGCAACTTGTCGATGGTGACGATGCCGTAGCTTTGCGTCTGGTCGCGCGGAACCTCCTCGACGCCCAGGAGGGATGCCCCTTCTCGCTCGAAGATCTGCCCCATGCGTGCCATTGCCGGCGGCTCGGAGTCCATCAGGTCGTCGGCGAGCAGCACCGCAAAGGGGTCGTTGCCCACCACCGGCTGTGCGCACAGCACGGCGTGGCCGAGGCCGAGCGGCTCGGGCTGGCGGATGTACACGCAGCGCACGCCATCCGGGATGACCGAGCGTACCTGGGCAAGCAGCGCATCCTTGCCTTTGCGCTCCAACTCCGTCTCGAGCTCGTAGGCCTTGTCGAAATGGTCTTCGATAGCGCGCTTGTTGCGGCCGGTGACGAAGATCATGTCGGTGATGCCGGCGGCGGCCGCCTCCTCCACCGCATACTGAATGAGCGGCTTGTCCACCACCGGCATCATTTCCTTCGGGCTCGCCTTGGTGACCGGCAGAAAGCGGCTGCCAAAGCCCGCTACCGGGAACACTGCTTTTCTAAGCTTCGGCATCGCCGCTCCTCAGGATCTCGCGCAGTTGCGCTTCATCGATGACCGGCACGCCAAGGCTGCGCGCCCTGTCGAGCTTGCTGCCTGCCTCGGCTCCAGCCACCACATAGTCAGTCTTCTTCGACACCGAGGCGGCTACCTTGTGCCCGCGCGCTTCGAGCGCCTCGCGCGCCTCTTCACGCGTCATGCCGGTGAGCGCGCCAGTGAGCACGAAAATCTTGCCGCTCGGCCTTTCCTGCCGCGGCAGCGCCTTGACCTCGACAGCCCGGGTCAGGCGATCAATGACCTTCTGGTTGTGCGGCTCGTGCATGAACTTTTCGATCGCGTCCGCCAGCTCCGGCCCGATACCCTCGAGCGGCACCTCGCGCGCCGGCTCACCTCGCTTGCGGCGCTGTGCATTGTCCTTGCGCACGGCCTCTTTGTCAGCCATGAGCTTCGGCCAGTCGGCGCAGCGGAATGCCTGCAGGGTGCTGAAGTGGCGCGCGAGCAGCTTGGCGACCTCCTCGCCCACGCCCGGGATGCCAAGCGCATAGATGAAGCGCTGCAGCTCCGCGTGGCGTGAGCGCTCGATGCTCTCGAGCACGTTGGCGGCAGACTTGTCGCCCATGCGCTCGAGCTCGGCCAGGGTCTTCCCGTCCAGCCCGTACAGGTCCGCGGGATTGCGCACCAGCTCGCCCTCCACCAGTTGCTCCACGAGCTTGTCGCCCAGTCCCTCGATATCCATCGCGCGGCGGCTCGCGAAGTGCAACAGCGCCTGCGTGCGCTGCGCCTTGCAATAGAGACCGCCGGTGCAGCGCGTCGCCGCCTCCCCGGCAACGCGCACCGTCGGCGAGCCGCACACCGGGCAGCGGCCGGGCATCTCGAAGCGGTCCTGCGCGCGCCGCGGCCCGGGCTTGCGCACCGAGACGATCTCCGGGATCACGTCGCCGGCACGGCGTATTACCACCGTGTCACCCACCCAGACGTCCTTGCGGCGCAACTCATCTTCATTGTGTAGCGTTGCGTTGCTCACGGTGACGCCGCCGACGAACACGGGCTTGAGCTTCGCCACCGGCGTCAGGGTCCCGGTGCGGCCGACCTGGACGTCGATCGCCTGTATTTCGGTGACCTCCTCTTCCGGCGCGTACTTGTGGGCGACCGCCCAGCGCGGCTCGCGCGCCACGTTGCCGAGCTGCCGCTGGGCGTCGAGATCGTTCACTTTGTACACGACGCCGTCGATGTCGAACGGCAGCCGCTCGCGCTCGGCGCGGATGCGCGCGTGGTACTCGATCAGCGCTTCGGCGCCACTGACGACCGTGCGGCGCTTGTCCACCGGCACGCCGAAGGCCTCGATCGCATCGAGCAGATCGCTGTGCCGGCGGGGTACCCGCATGCCGCGGATGACGCCGTAGCCATAGGCGGAAAAGGTGAGCGGCCGCTGCGCCGTGATCTTCGGGTCGAGCTGGCGCACTGCGCCCGCCGCGGTGTTGCGCGGATTGATGAAGAGCTTCTCGCCCGCGTCGGCCTGGCGCCGGTTCATCTTCTCGAACGCCGCGCGCGTCATATAGATCTCGCCGCGCACCTCGAGCACCGCGGGTGCCTTTCCCTTGAGCACGAGCGGGATGCTATGGATCGTGCGCACGTTGGCGGTGACGTCTTCGCCGACTTCACCGTCGCCACGCGTCGCGGCGCGCGCCAGGGTACCGTCCTCGTAGCGCAAGCTGATCGCCAGGCCGTCGAGCTTGAGCTCCGCGGCGTACTCCACCGGCGGATCGTTGGCGTCGAGGCCGAGCTCGCGCCGGATGCGGGCATCGAAATTGGCGGCGCCGGTGTCTTCGGTGTCCGTTTCCGTGCGGATCGAAAGCATCGGCATCTCGTGCCGCACCGGTGCGAGATCCTTGGCCGGGGCGCCGCCGACCCGCTGCGTGGGCGAATCGGGCGTGGCGAGCTCGGGATGCTCGCGCTCCAGGTCCTGGAGCTCGCGGAACAGGCGATCGTACTCGGCATCCGTGATCTCGGGCGCGTCCTCGACGTAATAGAGGCGGTTGTGACGCTCGATCTCCGCGCGCAGGCGCGCGGCCCGCTCCCGCGGGCCGGTCATGAGAAGACGCGCAGCGCGAGCGGGCTGCCGGGCTCGATGCCGCAGCCGGCAAGCCGGGCGCGTACCGCTTCGAGCTCGCGTCCCACCGCCGCGAGCGCGCGCTCGTCGAGCTCGTGCCCGGCGTCGTCGATCAGGCGGCCGCCGCGCAGGCGCGCGAGCTCCCGCCCGGCACGTGCCATCGCCTCGTAGCTCGAGCCCGGGTTCGCCGTGCGCGCCACGTCCAACGTAAGGGTGATGCCGTCGTCGCGTGGCGTTGCCTGGAACGCGGCGCCCTGGAAGCGCGCGGGCGCGGTGCCGATGCCGACCACGTGCAGCGCAACCTGGATGTCGGCATCGGCGCAGGCGCGATCGAGCTCGCGCGCCGCGTCCAGCGCGCTGCGCATCTCGGGCGCGCTGATCCGCGCAGCGAGCGCCGCGGCCATGGTTTCCACGAGCGAGCGGAATTCGAGCACTTCGGCGTCGCTCGCGACGCCGTTGCGGCTCACGAGCTGGAAGGCCGCGCGGATGCGCCGCTCGTCGACGGCGAGCAGCGCGCGGCGTGAGAAACGCCGCTCGACCGGCGCCCAGGCCTCGTGCACCAGCGCCGCTGCCGCGGGACGCGGCAGGGTGAGCTCCATGACGTAGTCGACGCGCTCCGCCGGGGCCGCGCCCGGCGGCGGCGCGGGCCGGCGCGACTCGAGGGTCGGTTCTCGGCGTGCGTCGGGCAGCAGCACGTCGGCATGTGCGGAGCCGAAGGCGCGCTCGGCATCGCGCCGCGCGCCGCGCTCCTGCCAGCGGTTGTATACGAGCACCGCAACGACGGCGAGTAGGCCGATAACGGCCAGACCGATCTGCAGCTCGGTCATGGCCTCAGGCTGCCAGCTCCTCCCGGATGCGCAGCGCCTCGTCGATGTCGACGGCCACCACGCGCGAGACGCCCGACTCCGGCATGGTCACGCCGATCAGCTGCTCGGCGAGCTCCATCGTGATCTTGTTGTGGCTGATGAAGAGGAACTGCGTCTGCGCCGACATCTTGCGCACCAGCTCGCAGAAGCGCACGGTGTTCGAATCGTCAAGCGGCGCGTCGACCTCGTCGAGCAGGCAGAAGGGCGCCGGGTTGAGCTGGAAGAGCGAGAAGACCAGCGCAATCGCGGTCAGCGCCTTCTCGCCGCCGGAAAGGAGGTGGATGCTGGTGTTGCGCTTGCCCGGCGGCTGCGCCATCACCTGGACGCCGGCGTCGAGGATCTCCTCGCCCGTCATGATGAGCTTCGCCTCGCCGCCGCCGAAGAGCGTCGGGAAGAGCGAGCCGAAATGGCGGTTCACGCTCTCGAACGTTTCCTTGAGCAGCTCGCGCGTCTCGCGGTCGATCTTGCGGATCGCGTCCTCGAGCGTCTTTACCGCCTCCTCGAGGTCGGCGGCCTGCGAATCGAGGAAGCCCTTGCGGCTGCGGCTCGAGCGCAGCTCCTCCACCGCGGCGAGGTTCACCGCGCCGAGCTCGCCGATCTGTGCCGTGATGCGCGTGATCTCGCCCTGCAGCGACGAGGGGCGCGGGGCCTCTTCGGCTTCTCCTGCGAGCAGCTCCTCGTGCGCGTTCGCCTCGCGCAGCTGGGTCGCGTATTGCTCGTAATTCAGGCTCGCGGCCTGCTCCTTCAGCCGCAGCTCGCCGAGTCGCTCGCGCAACGGTGCCACCCTGGCTTCGATCGCGAGCTTCGCTTCCTCGATCTCGCGCAATGCGCTCGCGGCCGCCTCTACCGTATTGCGCGCGCCCGCCAGCGTCTTTTCGCAGCCGATGCGCGCTTCGACCGCCGCGTCGAGCGCCTGGCGCACGCCCGGGATCGGATCCGCGGCGAGCTCCTCCCCGAGCTTCGCCAGTTCCAGCTCGGCGCGCTCGATCTGCTGGTCGATGACGTTCACCGAGTGGTCGATCTCGCCGATCTTCGAAGCGCACTCGCGCTCGCCGAAGAGCGCGTCCTGCGCGTCGCGCTCGGCCTGCTGCACGGCCTTGCGGCTCTCGGCGAGCGCGCTTTCCGCCGCGATGTGCTCGGTGCGGCGCGCTTCCAGCGTGCCGCGCGCGGCGGCGATCTCCTCGCCGATGGCCGCAGCGCTGCGAGCGCTGGCTGCGAGAGCGTCCTTGCCGTGCCCGGCTTCGGCAGCAAGCTCGGCCTGCTCGGCCTCGAGCTGGGCGCTGCGCTCAAG
This sequence comes from Burkholderiales bacterium, assembly GCA_035689325.1. GTDB lineage: Bacteria > Pseudomonadota > Gammaproteobacteria > Burkholderiales > SG8-39 > SCGC-AG-212-J23. The sequence continues at coordinate 9,915 of DASSLQ010000201.1, forward strand.
GTAGCGCTCCTGCGCCTGCATCAGCTTGAGGCTCTCGATCTCGGCGTCGTGCCGTGCCTGTTCCTGCCGAGCGATCTCCTGCCGGGTCTGCTCGAGCGCTGCCTCGCGCTCGAGGCGCTCGCCTTCTGCCTGCTCGAGCCCGCGCTGGGTGTTGGCGAGCTGACGCTCCCAGTCGGTGCAGCGCTCCTCCAGCGCTTCGATCTCGGCCTGGCGCGCAAGCAGGCCGGCATCCGCGGGGTCCGGGGCGTGCAGGCTGACGGTATGGCGCGTGAACTGATCGCCTTCGCGGTTGACGAGCATCGCCCCTGCAGGCAACGCAGCGCGGATACTCGCGCTCGGGCGGCCCTCGCAGACGAAGACACCGGTGAGCCAGTCGGCAAGCGCGCCACGGATGCTGTCCTCGAGCGCATGAACCTTGGCAGCGAGCGGCAGGCCCGCGGCCGGCGTAGTCGATGCATCGCGCGAGGCTTCGAACAGGCTCGCCTTGGCCGGCGGGCGCTCCGAGAACGCGGTATCGACCGAGCCGGCCTGCAGCGCGTGGAGCCGCTCGCGCAGCACGGCTTCGACCGCCGTTTCCCAGCCCGCGTCGATGCGCAGCTTCTGCCACAGTTGCGCGGCGTTCGCGAGGTCGTGGCGCTCGAGCCACTCGCGCAGTGGAGCGTTGTCCTGCGCATCGGCCTGGATCTGGCGCAGCGTGACGAGTTGCGCCTGCGTGGCGGCGTGTTCACGCTCGGCGACACCTACGGCTTCCGCCGACTGGGTGCTTGCTTCCTGCAGCGCGGCGCATTCAACCTGCAGCGCTTCGAATGCCTGATGCGCCGCCTGTAGCAGGCCGTCGATCTGCGCGACGCGCGCGTCGAGCTCGCGCAATGCAGCGGCATCCGGCTCGGCGAGCGCCTGCCGCTCCGCGTCGATGCGTTCGCGGCGCTGCGCCAGCGCCTCGGCTGCGCGCTCGAGGTGCGTGCGGTTT
>DASSLQ010000202.1:0-3239 GCA_035689325.1 Burkholderiales bacterium
GGATGCGCTCGGCGTGGGGCAGCTGGTGAAGAGAGAGGCGGTGTTCATCGAGCGGCTGCTGATGATGGACGGCGTGACCGGCGAGAAGGTGATCGACATCCCGCTCGACAAGCGCTTTGCCAGGCGCTTCGCCAACCCGTACGCGGTCACGCATCGCGCCGACATCCACGGCTCGCTGCTCGATGGCTGCAAGGCGCTCCCGGAGCTGATCGAGCTGCGCACGAGCAGCCGGGTGGCGGGCTACGAGGTCGAGGCGAGCGGCGTGCGGGTGAAGCTCGCAAACGGCGAGGCGCTCGGCGGCGTGGCCCTGGTCGGCGCGGACGGTGCCCGATCGGTAGTGCGCGAGCGAATCATCGGCGATCCGCTGCCCGCTTCCAGCACCCACAAATGCTACCGCGCCGTGCTGAACGCGGGCGACGTGCCGAAGGACCTGCGCTGGGCGGCGGCGACGCTGTGGGCTGCGCACAACACGCACATCGTCCACTACCCGCTGCGCGGCTGGAAGCTCTTCAACCTCGTCGCCACGACGATCGGAGTGGAGATCAGCGAGGGCCACAACGAGGTCGCGAGCCCGGAGGAAGTGCTGCCGCAATTCGCGCATTACTGCGAGAAGCCGCTGAAGCTGATGCGCACGCCGAAGCAGTTCACGCGCTGGATCCTGCGCTACCGCGAGCCGGTCGATAACTGGATCCAGGGACGCGTGGCGCTGCTCGGCGATGCGGCGCATCTGATGCTCCAGTACATGGCGCAAGGCGCGGCGGTGGCGATGGAGGATGCGGTGGCGCTCGGGGTCGCGTGCGATGCCGCCGATGGCGACTTCGAGCGCGCGTTCAGGCGCTATCAGGAGATGCGCATGGTGCGCGCGACGCGCGTGCAGATCTCGGCGAACAGCCTCATCGGGCAGATCTTCCACGTCCCGGATGGCCTGCAGCGCGAGGTGCGCAACGACATCTTCCGCGGCCGGCCGGCCGAGCGCTACTACGACGCGCTCGAGTGGGTCTTCAGCGCGCCCGACTACGTACGCGAGTTCAAGGCGCAACGCGCGCCGCGCCGGCTCGCCCGCGCCGCGGTCGCGCGCCGACGGCCGCCATCGCGCCAGCGGGACTAGACCGGCGGCTGATGCTGCTGCTCACGGCCGCGACCTTCGCGGCCGCGGGCGGCATCCACTATCAGACGCCCATGCTCGGCGCGATGGCGGCAGAGTTCGGCGCCGACAGCGCGACGATCGGCTGGATACCGACGCTCACCTTCGGCGGCTTCCTCGTCGGCATCGTGCTGATCGTGCCGCTCGGCGACCGCATCGACAAGCGCCGGCTCATCATCACCCAGCATTGCGCGACGATCGTCGCGCTGCTCGCCGCCGGCGCCGCGACCAGCGTCGCCACGGCGGCAGCGAGTGGCTTCCTGATCGGCCTCTGCGCCTGCTACGCGCAGAACATCGTGCCGATGGTGGCGGAGCTCGCGCCGCCCGCCGGGCGCGGCCGCTCCGTCGGCACCGTGCTGACAGCGCTCTTCCTCGGCATTCTCTTCGCGCGCATCACCGGCGGCATCGTCGCCGCCGAGCTCGGCTGGCGCTGGATGTACGTGCTCGGCGCCGTGCTGCTCACGCTGATCGTGCCCGCGTTGATCGCGCGCCTGCCGCATTCAACGCCGAAGACCACGCTCGCGTATCCCGAGCTGCTCGCATCGATGCTCTCGCTCGCGCGGATACACGCCGACATGCGGCGCGTGGTCGCCATCCAGCTCCTGCTCGGCATCTGCTACGGCGGCTTCTGGGCGACGATCGCGACCATGCTCCTGCAGTTCCACAACCTCGGCCCGACGGCCGCCGGCCTGATCGGCATTCCGGGCGCGGCCGGCATCCTGATCGCGCGTCCCGCCGGACGCCTGCTCGACCTGCGCGGCCCGGCGCTAATCGTCACCACCGGCATCGCGCTCATCATCGCCGCCTACGGCGTTTTCGCCTTCGGCGTCTGGTGGCCGGCGGCGCTCGCCGTCGGCGCCGCGCTCCTCGACAGCGGCCTGCGCGCGGCGATGGTCGCCAACCAGACGGTGGTCAACTCGCTCGCACCGGAGGCGCGCAGCCGCTCCAACACGGTGTTTGGCCTCTCTGTCTGGTCCGGCAACGCCATCGGCGCCTTCATCGCCACGAGCGCGCTTGCAGCGAGCGGCTGGCTCGCCGTCTGCGCCATCTCAGCGCTCTCCGCGTCCGCCGCGCTCGGCGTGCAGCTCCGCGCCATGAAAATCGGGGTCAGGCACCGAATTCAGCGACCATAATAGGCAATGGACGCCTTCGAGCTACTCGTTGAAGCCCACCGCCCCGCGATGAAGCCGGCGCTGGCGAAGCTCGTGCGTCTGCTCGAAGCCCACAACGTGCGCTACGTGATCGGCGGCGCGACGGCGCTGTCTCTCTATATACGCCCGCGCATGACGGTCGACGTCGATGCCTTCGTCGACCCGACGCGCAAGGAAGAGCTCGATCGGCTGCTCGCCGCCAATTTCGAAGTGGTGAATGTCGGCCGCTTCCATTCAAAGTTCAAGGAAGCGGGTGTCGAGATCGACATCCTCTACGGCGGAGCAAGCGCCGAAGATTTCGCGCTGGCTCACGGGCGTGACGCGGTGATTCTCGGCACGCCGCTCAGGGCAGCGTCGCCCGAAGCATTGCTATGGCTCTATGTCGCCTCGGAGAAGCCGATCAACTTCGCCGATGCAATCGAGCTGCTGCGTGCGCAGCCCGAGCTTGACCTCCCGCTCGTGCGCAAGCAGCTCGAGCGGTACCAGCCGGAGCTCGCCGAAAAGCTGAGGAAAATTCAGACGACGGCGCGGCAGCCGGCGCCGTCTTACGAAGAATCGCGCGCACGGCGTTCCTGAGCGCCCGAGTGAAATCGGTGCCTGAGCCCGATTTCGGCTAGCGCATCGCGAGCAGGTCCGGGCCGATCTCGGCCACCGACCGCACGCCGCAGAGCTGCATCGAGCGCTCGAGCTCGCTCGCGAGGATCTCGAGCGCGCGGCGTGCGCCGGCTTCGCCGCCCGCCATGGCGCCGAACAGCGTCGCGCGGCCGGTGAGCACGCCGTGCGCGCCGAGCGCGCGGGCTTTCAGGATGTCGACGCCGCGGCGCACGCCGCCGTCGAGCAGCACGGTCATCTTCGTACCCACCGAGCGAACCACATGAGGCAGCGCCTCCAGCGTGGGCGCCGCGCCGTCGAGCTGCCGGCCGCCATGGTTGGACACGACGACG
>DASSLQ010000203.1:0-6185 GCA_035689325.1 Burkholderiales bacterium
TGTCGCTGGGCGAGGTGTTTCTCTCGCCCACGTCGATGATGTTCCGCAATTTGATGTCCATCGATGTGGAAGAGATGATTCGCGCCCAGCCGATGGACGCCGTGGTGCTCCTCGGCGGCTGCGACAAGACGGTGCCCGCGCAGCTGATGGGCGCCGTGTCTGCCGATCTGCCGGCGGTGCAGCTCATCGCCGGGCCGATGATGCCGACGTCGTTCCATGGCGAGCGGCTCGGCGCCTGCACCGATTGCCGGCGCTTCTGGGCGTTGCATCGCGCGGGCAAGGTGGATGAAGCGGGCATCGAAGAGGTGGAGGGAAATCTCGCCACCACTGCCGGCACCTGCGCCGTGATGGGCACTGCGTCGACCATGGCATCGATCGCCGAAGCGCTCGGCATGGCGCTGCCTGGAACCGCTGCCATCCCGGCGGTGCATGCCGACCGGCTGCGCGCCGCGGAGGCGAGCGGCGCGCGCGCAGTGGAGCTGGCGAAGAACCCGCTGCGTCCCTCGCAGATCATCACCGCCAAGTCGGTCGAGAACGCGCTGCGCGTGCTGCTCGCGATCGGCGGCTCGACCAACGCGATCATCCATCTCACCGCGATCGCGGGACGGGCCGGGGTGCCGATCGACCTGCGGCGGCTGAACGAGTTGTCCGATTCCACGCCGGTGCTGGTCGACCTGAAGCCGACGGGCCAGCATTACATGTCCGATCTCTATGCCGCCGGCGGTCTCGGCGCCGTATTGCGCGAGCTGAAGCCGCTGTTGCATCTCGACTGCATGACGATCGCGGGCGTTACGCTGGGCGAGCGGCTGGAGCGCGAGCCCGCATGGGTGGATCGCGCGGTCGTGAAAAGCATGAGCGAGCCGCTCAGCAAGCAAGGCGGGCTGGTCGCGCTCTACGGCTCGCTCGCGCCGAACGGCGCGATCCTCAAGCGCTCGGCGGCCGACCCGCAGCTCTTCGAGCGCGAGGGACGCGCGGTGGTGTTCGCGTCGCTCGACGACCTTGCGGCGCGCATCGACGATCCGGCGCTCGAGGTGACGGCCGATGATTTTCTGGTGCTGCAGAACGCCGGCCCGAAGTCCGGCTACGCGATGCCGGAAGCGGGCTACCTGCCGATCCCGGCGAAGCTCGCGCGCGCCGGCGTGAAAGACATGGTGCGGATCTCGGATGCGCGCATGAGCGGCACGGCGTACGGCACGATCGTGCTGCACGTGTCTCCGGAAGCGGCCGCGGGGGGACCGCTGGCGCTGGTGAAGAACGGCGATCGCATCCGTATCTCGGTCGAGCGCCGGCAGCTCGACCTCCTGGTGGCGCCGCCGGAGCTCGCGCGCCGCAAGAGCGCGTGGCGGGCGCCGGTCGGCGTCCCGGCGCGCGGCGACGCGCAGCGCTACAAGCAGCACGTGCTGCAGGCCGAGCAGGGCTGCGATTTCGACTTCCTGCGCAAAGCCTGAGCGCGCTCAGGCCGGCCGTCGCGTTCTTGTCGATTTGCCTGCTCGCCGGCTGCGCGAGCCGCGGCGCGTGGGTCGGCTGCCAGACCGCTGATACCGCCACCACGCTCTACACCATCGAACGCGGCGGGCGGGAGCTGAACCCGGTCGTCGATGCCATCTTCACCGCGGCCGGACCCGCGGGCTTCATCGCCGCCAAGGCCGGCGTGACGCTCTTCGTGCTGCACGAGTTCGCGGAGATCCCGTCCGGCCTGATGGCGGTGGCGAGTGGCGTGACGTGCCTGGCCGCGGTGAACAACCTGAACGTGGCGCGGCGGCTGGCGGCCGAGCAGAAGGCGCCGCCATGAAGGCGCCGCGCAAGATCGTCTGCCTCGAGTCGTACTGGGACGAGCAGATGTTCCAGCACTTCTCGGTGAAAACGTTCCTCGACGGCATGGCGCCGCTCATCCATCCGCCGCTCACGGTTGCGCACCGCTTCGTCGACTCGGGCGCGGGACTCGCCTACTACCTGCGCCGGCCGGGCGGCCTGATGTGGCGCCAGAAGGCGCTCTTCGATGCGCCGGTCTATTACCTCGCCTTCCATGGCGGTGCGGCGTCAGTGCGCGCGGTCGTCGAGCGCATCGGCCCCGAGGATTTGATCGGGGCCTTTGCCGGCTACGGCGATCACGGCTATCGCAACCTGGTCTATTTCGGCGCCTGCAACGTCTTCCGCGGCGCGCGCGGCGTCGCGTTTGCGCGCCGCTTCGTGCGCGAGACCGGCGTGCAAGCGGTGATCGGCTACGCTACGCCGGTCGGCTGGATGGCGAGCCTGGTGTGCGACCTGCTTTTCCTGCACCGCTTCTACACGGATCCCGCGCCGTGGAAGAATCTGCGGCGCATCTTCAGCTCGGTGCACCGCGACTATCCGGCGGCGCGGCGGCTGAAGCACCTGCTCATTACGCGGAGGGACGTCACATGAGCCTCAACGTGCGGCGCGTGGTCACCGACCACGATGAGCGCGGCCGCTCGAAAGTCGCGATCGATGAGCGCTGCGCCGAGGTCAGCTCGCGCCGCCCCGGTCATGAAAGCTGCGTCGCCTGGACCGCTGCCGACGGCACCATCTTCCGCGTCGTTGAATACCAGCCGGGCGTCGCGCCGCGCATGCATCGTACGGAGACGATCGACTATGCGGTCGTCATCTCCGGCGAGATCGACATGCAGCTCGACATTGGCAGCGTGCACCTGCGTGCGGGCGACGTGCTGGTGCAGCAGGCGACGCTGCATGACTGGGCGAATCGGGGCGCCGAGCCTTGCCGCATCGCCTTCGTGCTGGTGCCAACGAAGCCAGTCACGCACGGCGGGAAGGTGCTGCATGCGGTGGGCTAGCGCAATGCTGCTCGCCGTGGCGATCGGCCAGGCGGCCGCGCAGTCCGACTATCCGTCGCGCCCGGTGCGCATCATCGTGCCCTCGCCGCCTTCAGGCGGCACGGACATCGTCGCGCGCGTGCTCGCGCAGCACTTCTCCAACGCCTTCCGCCAGACGTTCTTCGTCGAGAACAAGCCGGGTGCCGGCAACGTCATCGGCATCGAAGCCGCTGCTCGCGCGGCGCCCGATGGATACACGCTGCTCGTGAGCGCGAGCACCATCGCGCTCAATTCGGTGCTGTACAAGAAGGTGCCCTACGACCCGGTGCGCGACTTCACGCCGATCACCCTCGCCGCGACTGCGCCGAACATCCTGGTCGTGAACCCGAAGCTGCCGATCAAGTCGGTGGCCGATCTCATCGCCGCGGCCAGGGTTGCGCCGAACAAGCTCAGCTACGGCACGCCGGGCATCGGCACGTCGCCGCACCTTTGCATGGAGCTCTTCAAGAGCATGGCAGGCGTCGATCTCCAGCACGTGCCCTACAAGGGCACAGCGGCCGCGGTAACCGATGTCATCGGCGGCCGGATCGACGTTGCATTCGCTACCGCGCTGACCGCGAAGCCGCTGATCGACGCCGGCCGCTTGCGCGCGCTCGCGGTATCGGGGCCGCGACGCGTCGACGCGCTGCCCAACGTGCCGCCGGTCGCCGAGGCCGGCGTGCCGGGCTATGAGGCGATGCAGTGGTACGGCCTGCTCGCGCCGGCCGGCACGCCCGCCGCGATCGTCGAGCGCGTGCATGCCGAGGCGATGGTCGCCTTGCGCTCGCCGGAGATGAAGGCGCGGCTCGCCGCCGATGGCGCCGCGCCGCTCGGCACGACACCCGCGGAGTTCGGCGCCTACATCAAGCGCGAGCTCGAGAAGTGGGCGCGCGTGCGCGACGCGGCGCACATCGAGCGGCAGTAGCCCACGCGTGACAACAGCGGGACGAAGCTTTAAGCTTGATCTATTCAGGCTTGGAGGATTCACTCATGCCGCTGGCCGCTATCCGCACAGACCGTGAGACCATTGCGCGCTCGGATGATCATCGGGCGCTGCGCATCTGGCTGCGGCTGCTTACCTGCACGCAGATGATAGAGCGCGTGGTGCGCTCGCGCCTCAGGAGCCGCTTCGCGACTACGCTGCCGCGCTTCGACCTGATGGCGCAGCTCGAGCGTCATTCCGAGGGACTGAAGATGAACCAGCTCTCGCGGCTGCTCATGGTCACGGGCGGCAACGTCACGACGATCGTCGATCAGCTTGAAAAGGAAGGCCTGGTCGAGCGGCTGGATGAACCGAGCGACCGCCGGGCGTTCCGCATCCGTCTCACGAAGTCCGGCGAGCGCAGCTTCGCCGAGATGGCGCGGGCACACGAAGAGTGGGTGGTAGAAATGCTGTCAGGGTTATCGCGCCGCGAGCAGGACGAGCTCTTGCGACTGCTCGCGCGCGCCAAGGAGCATGCGCTGGAGCGCATTTCGGAGATGCGGCCATGAAGCAGCCCAGGCACTTTCTCTGGCGGGTGGAAGGCAAGGTCGGCGTGGTCACGCTGAACCGGCCGGAGCGCAAGAACCCGCTCACGTTCGATTCCTATGCCGAGCTGCGCGATCACTTTCGCGCGCTCGCGTACGAGCCCGCCATCAAGGTCGTGCTGCTGCGCGGCGAGGGCGGCGACTTCTCTTCCGGCGGCGACGTTCACGAGATCATCGGCCCGCTCACCAAGATGACGATGCCGCAGCTCCTCGACTTTACGCGCATGACGGGCGACCTCGTGAAGGCGATGCGCCACTGCCCGCAGCCGCTCATTGGGGCCGTGGAAGGCGTCTGCGCGGGCGCCGGCGCGATCCTCGCCATGGCCTGCGACCTGCGCTATGCCGCGCCGAGCGCGAAGACCGCGTTCCTCTTCGTGCGTGTCGGCCTTGCCGGCTGCGACATGGGCGCCTGCGCGGTGCTGCCGCGGATCATTGGCCAGGGCCGGGCGGCCGAGCTGCTCTACACCGGGCGCTCGATGAGCGCCGAAGAAGGCCGCGCCTGGGGGTTCTTCAATGCCATTGCCGATCCCGTGCTGCCGCCGGCCATGCAGGCAGCGCACGCGCTCGCCGAAGGGCCGACGGCCGCGCACGCGATGACGAAGAAGATGCTGCACCAGGAGTGGAGCGCGGGCCTCGATGAGGCGATCGAGATGGAAGCGCAGGCCCAGGCGATCCTCATGCGCAACCAGGACTTCCGCCGCGCCTATGAAGCCTTCGTCGCCAAGCAGAAGCCGAAATTCCAGGGGGACTGATGGACCGCTTCGCCCACTATAGCTGGCCGTTTTTCGAGGAACGCCACGCCAAGCTCGCCGCGCAGGCCGACGGCTGGGCGCGCGACAACCTTGAGCATGCGCATGGCGACAACGCCGATGCGATCTGCAGACGCCTGGTGCAGGACCTCGGCTGCGCCGGCTATCTCGACCACGCCGTCACCGATACGCCGGACGTGCGCTCGATCGCGCTGCTGCGCGAGGTGTTCGCGTATCACGCCGGCCTTGCCGATTTTGCGTTCGTCATGCAGGGGCTGGGCAGCGGCGCGATCGGCCTCGCGGGAAGCGATGCGTTGAAGAAGAAATACCTGCCGGCCGCGGCGCGCGGCGATGCGATCGCCGCCTTTGCGCTCTCCGAGCCCGACGCCGGCTCCGACGTGCAGGCGATGAGCACGCGCGCGCGGCGCGCGGGCAGCGGCTGGGTGCTGGAGGGTACCAAGACCTGGATCTCGAACGGCGGCATCGCCGACTTCTACGTCACCTTCGCCAAGGCCGATGAAGGAATCACCGCGTTCGTGGTCGACGCCAAGGACGTCGATGCCACCGGGCGCATCGACCTCGTGGCGCCGCACCCCATGGCGGTCGTGCAGTACTGCGGCGCGCGCGCCGAGCTCCTCGGTGAGCCGGGTCAGGGCTTGAAAATCGCGCTGCGAAATCTGGATATCTTCCGCACCACGGTCGCCGCCGCGGCGCTTGGCTTTGCGCGCCGCGCGCTCGATGAGGCGCTCGCGCATGCGAGGGACAGACGCATGTTTGGCCAGACGCTCGCGGACTTCCAAATGACGCAGGCGAAGCTCGCCGACATGGCCACTGCGATCGACGCGGGCGCGCTGCTCGCTTATCGCTCTGGCTGGATGCGCGACGTGCGCAAGGCGCGTGTCACGCGCGAAGCCGCGATGGCGAAGATGTACGCCACCGAGACCGCACAACAGGTGATCGACGACGCGGTCCAGATCCTCGGCGGCCTGGGCGTGACGCGCGGCCATCCGGTCGAGCGGCTCTACCGCGAGGTCCGTGCGCTGCGCATCTACGAAGGCGCCACCGAAGTGCAGAAACTCAT
>DASSLQ010000204.1:0-41533 GCA_035689325.1 Burkholderiales bacterium
GAAGGTGACGCACACCGTGCGCTGGTACGCCATGGCGGTTCGCTGCGCGTAGTGCAGGGCCGCCAGCGTCTCGTCGTAAAGCTGCGCGTCATCGAACATGCCGCGGCTGAAGCGCGGTATCGCCACGGCGGCGAGCGCGCCAGCGATGATGATCACGGTGACAAGTTCCATCACCGTGAAGCCTCCTGAACGACGCCGATAAAAAAAGGAGCCTTGCGGCTCCTTTCCTTGGCACTTCATTTCGGTCGACGTTCTGGCTAATCGGGCACGGCCCGTGCTCGCGTCAGTCCACAACGGCGATGATCGTCGCGTTCTGCGCGACGCCACCGCTCGTGCTTGTGACGGTGCACGTCCCACTTACTCCGGTACCGGCAGCGCCTGGAACGAACGAGCCGCCGATCGTGAAGCCCGCCGGCATCCCTCCGGTAATGAGGTTGCCCAATACTGCGGTGCTGCACCATTCGGTCGTCGGGCCCTTGTAGCACGGCGAGCCGCCTGCCGCACATATCCCAAGTCCCTTCGCAAGCCGCGCGCCGTAGTTGATTGCGGAACCGGACGATAGTCCTCCGGCCACGCCTTTCGCCGCGGCATTAGCAGCGTCTGTCGTCACGTCAAAAAACTTCGGCAACGCGACCGCCGCCAGAATTCCGAGAATGGCGATGACCGTCACCAGTTCAATAATGGTAAATCCCCTAGCGCTCTTCATAGTCCGCTCCCTGTTTTCGCCCTTGTTTATTAGTCGACCACCCCGATCAAGGTGGCGCTTTGTGCCACGCCGCCGCTGGTACTCGTGAACGTACATGTCCCGGTCGCGCCGGTTGCAGCAGGCTGAAAGGAGCCGCCCACCGTCACGGTCGCGAGCTGCGCCGCACCGCCGGTCATCACAAGCCCCAGTACGGCTGCACTGCACCACTGTGCACTGGCGGCCGTTTTCATACATGGCGCACCGCCCGCCGTGCACACGCCAACGCCTTTGACTAGGCGCGTCCCGTAGTTGAGCGCGGTGCCGGAAGCAACGGCGCCCGCCACACCTTTCGCTGCCGCGTTCGCCGCGTCGCCCGTGATATCGAAGAATTTCGGTAACGCCACGGCCGCGAGGATGCCGAGGATAGTGATGACCACGACCAGTTCGATGATCGTGAATCCATAATTTTTCCTCATATAATCCCTTTAGTTACGACTGAAACCTGAAGTTCTACAGCCGATACTGCCTCAATATCCGCGTCTTGCGCAAGATAGGCGGACAATGTTTTTGTCGGTGCGCGCGGCATGGTTCTCGAATTCAATCAATCACCCACTTGAACGGCGGCACGGCCGCGATGAACGGCTGGGGCAGTTCTCGGGGCTCGACCGGATCGTTGCGTACCTGGGTAAGGGCCACCCGGAAGTGAAGCGTGTTTGGAGGCCCGTCACCCGTGGAGAGATAGCGTCGTCGATTCGGCAGATAAACTAGGTCGTGGCTTGCAACGTCGAAGTACCAGCTGCCGCGTGGCAGGGTCTTGATGTCCGGCGAAAAGAGCTCGCCCAAGTAGTTTTCCGGCGGGCGGGCCAGCAGGCCGATAGGGTTTTTGCCCACTTCGTTTTCAATGGCGGCCGGCCGGCCACGTACGACGTACGCCGCGAATTTCATGTTGAGCGCGATATTGATCGCGGCGACGTTCTGCTCGACAGCGGCCCGCTCCCCCATTTCCTGGTACCTGAGCAGCCGATCTAGTGCAACGCCGAAAAGAATGGCAACGATCGAAATAACGATCAGCAGCTCGATGAGCGTGAAGCCGCGATTGCGCATCAGCGCCTGCGCGCCACCTGCGCGAGGTCCCACATCGGCAGAAACACCGCGAGTGCCAAGATGAGGACCATGACGCCGAGGAAGACGATGAGAACCGGCTCGATCTGCGCGGCAAGCGTTTTCACCTCGTAGTCGACTTCCCGCTCGTAGAGCTCGGCCACTTCTTGCATCAGGTCATCGAGCTCGCCGGTTTCGTCGCCCACCGCGATCATCTGCATCACCACCGGCGTGAAGATGCCCGCCACGGACGCGGTGCGCAGCACGCTTTCGCCGCGCTCCACGCCATCGCGCATTTGCTCGATGCGCTGCCCGATGAAGTCGTTTTCGACCACGCCCGCCACGGTACTGAGCGCCTGCACGACCGGCACGCCGCTCTTCAGCGCAAGCGCCAGGCTGCGCGCAAAGCGGGCGAGCGTCGCCTTGAGGATGATCTTGCCGGCGATCGGAATGCGCAGCCTCAGGCGGTCCCATTGGTACCTGCCTTTGGGCGTCGCCTTCCACGACACGAAAGCGGCCGCGGCGCCAGCGGCCGCGATGAGCATCACAGGCCAATAGCTGACCGTGAACTCGGAAAAGCCGATAACGATGCGCGTCACGAACGGCAGCTCGGCGTGGAAGCTGGCGAACACCTTCGCGAACGCGGGAATCACAACGATGTTGATGATTGCGAGCGCAAGCACCATCGCCGCGACCACGAAGGCCGGGTAGCGGAGCGCCGCTTTGATGCGATCGCGCACTTCTTTTTCGAATTCGAGGTGGTCGTAGAGGCGCAGGAACACGGCCTCGAGCTGGCCGGTTGTCTCGCCGATGCGTACCAGGCTCACGTAAAACGGGCTGAACACCTTGGGATGCCGGCGCATGGCCGAGGAGAGCTCCCGCCCCGCGTCCAGGCTTGCACGCAGATCCGCCACCACCTGCCGCAGCCGCGGGTTGGTGAGCGACTCCTGCAGCCCGCCGAGCGCCCGCAGAATCGGCACACCGGCCTTCATCAGGGCGTACATCTGCCGCGAAAACAGCATCAAGTCGACGAGCGTGATGCGCGGCTCGAACGGGCCACCGACGGTACGAGGAGCGGCGTTGGCCGCGGGCGCCGAGCCGGTGGATATGACCTGGATGTCGATCGGCGTGATGCCGGTATTCACGAGGTGATCGGCCACGGCGCCGGTGTCGGCGCCTTCTAGGCGTCCCTGTACCAGCTCACCACGTGGATTGCGGCCTCGGTAGGCGAAGACGGCCATCAGTCGCCGAGTTCGCTCGCCACGCGAATAACTTCTGCAAGCGGGGCGCGTCCCGCAAGCGCCAGCTCCAGCGCCTGGTGCTTGAGCGAACGAGCGCGCAGCGCCTGATCGGCGAGCGCACCGAATTCATCGGTGCGGTTCTGGTTGATCGCCGCCACCATGTCGGGCGTCATCTCGAGCATCTCGTAGATGCCGGTGCGTCCCGAAAGGCCGGTGCCGTTGCAATGCGAGCAGCCGCCGCCGCGACGGAACGCGCGCCCCGCGACCGGCGCCGCGTATTCGCGCGAAAGCCAGCTCAGCTGGGCAGCGTCGAGCACTTCTTCCTGCATGCAGCTTTCGCAATTGAGGCGCACGAGGCGCTGCGCGAGCACCGCGTGGATCGACGTGCCAACCATGTAGTACGGCGCGCCCATGTCGATCAGGCGAATCGGCGTGGTGGCCGCGTCCTTGGTGTGCAATGTCGAAAGCACCAAGTGGCCGGTGAGCGCGGCGCGCAGACCGATCTGTGCGGTCTCCTGATCGCGCATTTCACCTACCAGGATGATGTCGGGGTCTTGGCGCAGGGCCGAGCGCAACACGACCGAAAAGCTGAGCTCGATCTTGTCGTTCACCTGCACCTGATTGATGCCCGGCAGTTTGTACTCGACCGGATCCTCGACGGTGATGATCTTCTTCTCGGTCGAATTGATCTCTCCGAGAGCCGCGTAGAGCGTCGTGGTCTTACCGCTGCCCGTGGGGCCGGTGACCAGGATCATCCCGTTGGTGCGCTGCAGGAGGCGCCGAAAGCGACCGAGCATGTCCGCCGGCATGCCGAGACCATCGAGTGCCAGCAACTTTGCCTTGCGATTCAAGAGTCGCATGACCACCGACTCGCCGTGCTGCACCGGCATGGTGGAGAGCCGCACGTCGACCTGCTGCTCGCGCACAAGCACGTTGAAGCGTCCGTCCTGCGGACGGCGCTTCTCGGAAATGTCGAGACCTCCCATCAGCTTTACCCGCAGGACGAGCGCGGGGCCGATCTTCGCGTCGACATCGGTCTGCACCTGCAGCACGCCGTCGATGCGAAAGCGGATCCGCACATTTTGCTCTTGCGGCTCGATGTGCACGTCCGAGGCGTTCGCGGCCACCGCATCCTCGAATACGGTCTGCAACAGCTTGACGACCGGCGCATCCTCCAGGCCCGCCGCCGCGGCGAGCGCGCCGAAGTCGACGTAGGCATCGCCGATTTCCCGCTCGACCGCCTTCGCGAGGCCGGTGATTTCCTCGGTTCGCCGGTAGATGCGGTCAATGGTGACGAGGACCTGGTCTTCGCTCACCGCCGCGATCTCGATGTCGCGCTTGAGCGAGCGCTGTACCTCGTCCGCGGCGAACAGGTCCGACGGATCGGCAAAGCCAACCACGTACTTGCCGCGCCGGTCCTCGAGCACGATGGCGCGGAAGCGGCGCGCCTGGGATTCGGACAGCCGGCGGACGACCTCGTTGTTGAGGTTGTAGAACTTGAGGTTGACGTAGGGGATGTTGAGCTGGCGGGCGAGCGCCTCGGCGATCTGCTCGTCGTTGCAGAACCCCTGGTCGACGAGCACGCGCCCGAGGCGACGCCCCGAGCGCTTCTGCTGCTCGAGCGCGATATTGAGCTGTTCCCGGGAAACGAGCTTCTGCGCGACGAGGACGTCCCCTAGACGTACCTTCGTCGCCATGGCAGGGGCCTGCATCGCGGCCTCTTAGTTATATGACGACGGGGCAGTATACGTGGGCGATTCCGGGTCCGCGGCGACGCCTGACACAACCTTCCGTACGCCGAAAAATAAAAGGGGCAGCCCTTGCGGGCTGCCCCCAGCGCATCCCGGCGGAAAGAGGAGGAGGAGGATCCGACGGGTGCTGCAACGCAGCAACTATATCATTTTTTGGCGCCGCAGCAAAGCACTTCCACGTCCGACGTTTTGGAGGAAATCGCTGTGTTTCCCAAGTGGTAGCGGAGATCGCGTGTCAGCCGCCGCGCGCGAAACTTGCCCCGTCGCCCCGGCTTGGTAAGCCGCCGCTTAACGGCGCTGGAGCCACGGCGCGACGGTCGGTTGTCAAGCGCACCACGCGGACCCTCAATGTCACTTGCCGCGTACCTCGCTCGTGCGCGATTTGCGGCGCGAATTCACCTTGGCGGAACAAGGCACCGGACCGCCGTCGCGGCGCGAATGTGCGTTGCCGACCTCGGCGTCGCGCTCAAATCGATCTACGCCTGCCACGCGTCCGAAGCCCCGCATCGGGCAAGGGCCCGCGCCTGACACTGTGTTAGTCTCGGCTCGCCGCGCGGGACACGATCCCGTGCGTTCCCGGCGCTGCGCTTACCCGCGCCAGCGCACCACACGAACACAATTTCTGTGGACGAGCTCGATGAACGCCCCTGTTGATCACGCTGCCCTCGCTTCCGCTTCGCTGGACGATAAGTACACGCTCGAGCGCGGCCGTGTCTTCCTTACCGGTACGCAGGCGCTGATTCGCCTCATGATGCTGCAGCGCGAGCGCGATCTGCGCGCCGGCATCAATACCGCAGGGTTCGTTTCCGGCTATCGCGGCTCGCCGCTCGGCGGGCTCGATCAGGCGCTGTGGCGTGCGCGCGCGCATCTCGAAAGCCACCACATCCGCTTCCAGCCGGGCGTCAACGAAGACCTGGCCGCGACGTCGATCTGGGGCAGCCAACAGCTCAACCTGTTTCCGAAGGCGCGCCACGACGGCGTCTTCTCGATGTGGTACGGCAAAGGCCCCGGCGTCGATCGCTGCGGCGACGTGTTCAAGCACGCCAACGCCGCCGGCACTTCGAAGTACGGCGGCGTGCTTGCGCTCGCGGGCGACGACCACGCCGCCAAGTCATCGACTCTGCCTCACCAGTCCGAGCACATCTTCAAAGCGTGCCTGATGCCGGTCCTCAACCCGGCGAACGTGCAGGACTACCTCGATCTCGGCCTGCACGGCTTCGCGATGAGCCGCTATTCGGGCTGCTGGATCGCCTTCAAGTGCGTGACCGACGTCGTCGAGTCGGGCAGCTCGGTGATCGTCGATCCGGATCGCGTACGCGTCCAGGTCCCGACCGACTTCGCACTGCCGCCGGGCGGCCTCAACATTCGCTGGCCCGATGGCATCCTCGAGCAGGAAGCGCGCATCCTCGACTGGAAGGTGTACGCCGCCATCGCCTACGCGCGCGCGAACGGCCTCGACAAGCTGATCTGGGATTCGCCGCGGGCGCGCCTGGGCATCGTCACCACCGGCAAGAGCTACGGCGACGTCATGCGCGCGCTCGCCGACCTCGGCATCGACGAGCGTGTCGCGCGCGACATCGGCGTTCGCGTCTACAAGGTGGCGCTGTCGTGGCCGCTCGAGCCGCAGGGCGCACGGCGCTTCGCCGAGGGTTTGGAAGAAATCCTGGTGGTGGAGGAGAAGCGCCAGGTCGTCGAGTACCAGATCAAGGAGGAGCTGTACAACTGGAAGGAAGGCGTACGCGCGCCCCGCGTGGTCGGCAAGTTTGACGACAGCGGCGAGTGGAGCCGCAGCGGCGGCCGACCCGCCGGCACCTGGCTCTTACCCGCGCACTACGAGCATTCGCCGGCGATGGTGGCGCGCGCGATCGCGCAGCGCCTCGTCAAGCTGGGGCTTGCGGAAAAGCTGGGCGCGCAGTTCCGCGAGCGCCTGGCGTTTCTCGATTTCAAGGAGAGGGCGCTCGCCAAGCCGCGCGTCACCGCCGTGCGCCAGCCCTACTTCTGCTCCGGCTGCCCGCACAACACATCGACACGCGTGCCCGAGGGCAGCCGCGCCACCGCCGGCATCGGCTGCCATTTCATGGCGGTGTGGATGGACCGCAATACCTCCACCTTCACGCACATGGGTGCCGAAGGCGTGCCCTGGGTGGGCCAGGCGCCGTTCACCGACGAGAAGCATATCTTCGCCAATCTCGGCGACGGGACGTACTTCCACTCGGGCTTGCTCGCGATTCGCGCCGCGGTCGCGGCGAAGGTCAACATGACCTACAAGATCCTCTACAACGACGCGGTGGCGATGACCGGCGGCCAGCGCCACGACGGTCCGCTCGACCCGGCGATGATCTCGCGCCAGATCGCCGCGGAGGGGGTGAAGCCGATCATCGTCGTGACCGATGAGCCGGAGAAATATCCGCGCGGCACCGCCTGGTCGCCCGGCGTCACCATTCGCCACCGCGACGAGCTCGACGCCGTGCAGAAGGAGCTGCGCGAGACGCCGGGCGTCTCGGCGCTGATCTACGACCAGACCTGCGCCTCGGAGAAGCGCCGCCGGCGCAAGCGCAACGAATACCCGGATCCCGCGGTGCGCGCTGTGATCAACGAGATGGTGTGCGAGGGATGCGGCGACTGCAGCGTGAAGTCGAATTGCCTTTCGGTCGAGCCGCTGGAGACCGAGTTCGGCAGGAAGCGGGCCATCAACCAGTCCTCGTGCAACAAGGATTTCTCCTGCCTCAAGGGTTTCTGCCCGAGCTTTGTCACCGTCGAAGGCGGCCGCCTGAAGAAGGGCCGCTCGGCGGCGAAGAGCGGCGCCGATTTCCCTGCGCTGCCCGAGCCGTCGCCCGCAGCGCTCGAGCGTCCGTATGGCGTGCTGGTCACCGGCATCGGCGGCACCGGCGTCATCACCATCGGCCAGATCCTCGGCATGGCGGCGCACCTCGAAGGAAAAGGCGTCTCGGTGCTCGACATGTCGGGCCTCGCGCAGAAGTACGGCGCCGTGATGTCGCACGTGCAGCTCGCCGCGCGCCCGGAAGCGCTGACTGCGACGCGCATCGACACCGGCGGCGCGAACCTCGTCATCGGCGGCGACCTCGTGGTGAGCGCGAGCGCCGAGGCAATCGCCAAGATGGCGCCCGGGCACACGCGCGCGGTCATCAACGCCTCGGTGACGCCGACCGCCGACTTCGTGCGCAACCCGAACTGGCAGCTTCCCGGCAGCGACCTGCGTCACGACATCGTCGAGGCCTGCGGCAAGAGCGCCGTCGACTTTGTCGCCGCGACCGAGCTCGCCACCGGCCTGATGGGCGACGCAATCGCCACCAACATGTTCCTCCTCGGCTACGCCTACCAGCGCGGGTGGCTGCCCGTGTCCGGCGCGTCGCTCGAGCGCGCCATCGAGCTGAACGGCGTCGCCGTCGACTTCAACAAACAGTGCTTCCTATGGGGCCGGCGCGCGGCAGTCGATGTCGAGCGGGTCGAGCGCCTTGCCAGGCCCGCCGAAGTGATCGCGCTGGGCGAGCACCTTTCGCGCAACGTCG
The DNA here is from genome assembly GCA_035689325.1 of Burkholderiales bacterium. Taxonomy (GTDB): domain Bacteria; phylum Pseudomonadota; class Gammaproteobacteria; order Burkholderiales; family SG8-39; genus SCGC-AG-212-J23. The sequence goes on from DASSLQ010000204.1 coordinate 8,309, forward strand.
ACGAGCAGATCGAGCGCCGCGTGCAGTTCCTCACCGCCTACCAGAACGCCGCGTACGCGACCAAGTATCGCGCGCTGGTCGAACGCGTGCGTGCGCGCGAGCGAGACCTTGGCTCTAGCAAGCTTACCGAAGCGGTAGCGCGCTACTACGCCAAACTTCTTGCCTATAAGGACGAATACGAAGTAGCCCGTCTGCATGCTGACGGCGCGCTGGAGCGCAAGATCGCCGGCATGTTCGAGGGCGACTACAAGCTCGTCTTTCACCTCTCTCCGCCGCTCCTCGCGCGAAAGGACCCACGCACCGGCGAGCCGCGCAAGCTGCGCTTCGGCGCCTGGATGCTGCCGGTGTTTCGCGTCCTGAAATCGCTGCGCGCGCTGCGCGGCACGCCGCTCGACATCTTCGGCTACACCGACGAGCGCCGCACCGAGCGCGCGCTGATCACCGAATACGAAGCGACCGTCGAGCGCCTGCTGGCGAAGCTCAGTGCAGACAACCACACGCTTGCAGTGCAGCTCGCGTCGCTGCCCGAAGAGGTCCGCGGCTTCGGCCACATCAAGATGCGCAACCTGGCGGTGGCGCGCAAGAAGCACGCCGATCTCCTGGCGCGCTTCGAGCATCCAGAGGCACAGCGCGCCGCCGCGTGAAGGCGTGCCTTAGCGCACTTCTAGGAGTGCTGGTCGCCGCCTGTGCATCGCCCGGCGATGACCGCGAGCTGCCCGCCTATCGGTTGATCAGCATTGAAAGCGAGAGCGCGCAGCCCGTCGCGCGCCAAGTGCTGCGCTATCTCGCCGCGGGCGACATTGAGCAGGCTGCGGAGCTTTCCAACGCGCCCGAGCGGCGGGCCGAAGTGCTGCGCGACTACCGCCAGTCCGTGGGAGATGCGGAATTCAGGCGCATCTTCGCCGACTATGGGACGCACAAGGTCATCGCGGAGCTGGCGATCGGCGAGCGGCGGCTGATTGTATGGGACCTCGGTAAGGAGGTGAGCGGCCAGTTTTTCGTCCGGGCCGGGGAGCGGTTCGTGATCGACGACGTGCCGAGCGCAGAGCGCTTGGAGCTGCATCGCCTGCTCGCGGCCTATCGGACTGGCCGACTCAAACCCTCAGCCGGAACGGAGTGAAGTCCGTGTTCCGGTCGTAGTAGTCCTCCTGCTCCGCGCGCTTCAGAAAACCGACGACCTTGTACGTCACCGGCGTCATGATCACTTCCCACAAGGTCTTCAGGATGTACTGGTTGATGGCGATCTGAAACACATCAGCGCTCGCCCAGATGCCGTAGAACGCGATGCCGTAGAAGAGCAGCGAATCGACCAACTCGCCGACAAGCGTCGACCCGATGGTGCGCGTCCACAGCCAGCGGCCCGAGGTCCATAGTTTCATCTTCGCCAGAACGTACGAATTCGAGAAGCTGCCTGCCCAGAAGGCGATCATCGAGCCAGCCGCGATGCGCCAGCTGTTGCCGAACACCGATTCAAGGCTCGGCTGGTATGTCTTCATGAAATCGCTGCTGGCGGGCGGCAGGCTGATGACCACCCAGGCCATGAACGATGCGAAGACCAGCGCGCCGAAACCGGCCCAGACGACGCGGCGGTCGCGACCGTAGCCATACACCTCGGTGAGGATGTCGCCGAAGATGTACGAGATCGGGAAGAAGAGCACGCCGGCACCGAACGTGGTCGGGCCAAGCAGCGGCACGTGAATGGTCGTCTGCTTCGCCGCGCCGATGAAGTTCGAGCACAGCAGCACCGCCACGAAGGCGGCCATCACCAGGTCGTAGTAGCGGTAGCTGCGCTGCGCCGTCACTTCAGGCGCGGCTGGAAGCTGCGCACGTCCTCGTCGAGCGGCACGGCCATCGCATCCAGCATGCGGCCGACCATGGCATAGAAGGCACTAACCGCGGCGAGCTCGACATAGTCGTGATGATCGAAGTGCCGCGATACGCGCGCATGCAGCTCATCGCTGACATGGCCGGTCGTCACCGCTTCGCCGAGCTCGAGCGCGGCTTTCTCGCGCTCGTCGAACTCGCGCGATGTGCGCCAGTTGTCGAGCGCCGCGATCTGCGCCTCGCGCACGCCGCTCTTCCTCGCCATGGGCAAGTGCTGCGCCCACTCGTACTCCGAGCGCATGAGCTGTGCGCCGCGCAGGATCACGAGCTCGCGCAGTGCGCGCGGCGTACGCGTGTCGTAGCGCAGCATCCGCGAGAATTCAGTCCACGCCGCGGCGAGCGCCGGGTGATTGGCGAGCGCGCGATACAGGTTGGGCGGCGTCCCCCAGAGCTCGGCGAGCCGTTTCTTGAGCTGCGGCTCGAAGTCGGCGAGCGGAACCCGTGGCATAGGGCGGGCATCATACAATTGAATAGCGGCGGAGGCGCCATGGCCGAGCGAATGCAGCACGCGTGGGACAACCCGATCCAGACCGACGGATTCGAATTCGTCGAGTATGCGGCGCCCGATCCGAAGGCGCTCGGCGCGCTTTTCGAGCGCCTGGGCTTTCGGCGTGTCGCGCGCCATCGTCACAAGGACGTTGCGCTCTACAAGCAGGGCGGCGTCAACTTCATACTCAACGCCGAGCCGCATTCCTTTGCGCAGAACTTCGCGCGCCGGCATGGGCCGAGCGTATGCGCGATGGCGTTTCGCGTACGCGATGCGGCCGCGGCCTACGAGCGGCTGATCGAGCGCGGTGCCTGGGGCATCGCCGGCCAGGCAGGACCGGGCGAGCTCAACATCCCGGCGATCAAAGGCATCGGCGACTCGCTCGTCTACCTCGTCGACCGCTACCCGGAGAACGCCTACGGCAACACCATCTACGACGTCGATTTCCGGCCGCTGCCGGGATTCGAAGCGTTCTGGCGTCGCGAGGCAGCCGCGCCGGCGGGCGCCGGCCTCACGCACGTCGATCATCTGACGCACAACGTGCATCGCGGCCGCATGGGCGAATGGGCGGAGTTCTACGAACGGCTGTTCAATTTTCGCGAGATCCGCTACTTCGACATTGAGGGCAAGCTGACCGGTCTCAAGTCCAAGGCCATGACCAGCGCCTGCGGCCGCATCCGCATCCCGATCAACGAGTCGGCCGATGATCGCTCGCAGATCCAGGAATACCTCGACGCCTATCACGGCGAAGGCATCCAGCACATCGCGCTGCACACGTCCGACATTTACCGCACGGTGGACGCGCTGCGCGCGAGCGGCGTCGAGCTCCTCGATACGCCGGACACCTACTATGAGCTCGTCGACAAGCGCCTTCCCGGCCACGGCGAGCCGCTGGAGGAATTGCGGCGCCGACGCATCCTCATCGACGGCAATCCCGCCGGCGGCTTTCTGCTCCAGATCTTCACCAAGACGCTCATCGGGCCGATCTTCTTCGAGATCATCCAGCGCAAGGGCGACGAAGGCTTCGGTGAAGGAAATTTTCGCGCGCTCTTCGAGTCGATGGAGCTCGATCAGGTGCGCCGCGGCGTGCTGAAGCCTGCGGCATGAAGCCAGAGCTGCGTGGCGACTATTCGCGCGCCGGCCCCGATTACGCCGTCGAGCAGAACTGGACCGGCTACAGCGCCGCGGAGCACGCGCTCTACCGGCGGCTGTTCGAGCGCCAGGCGAAGCTCGTGCCGCGCTATGCGTGTCCCGAGTGGATCGACGCCATTGCGCGGCTCGAATCGGCGGCGCGCGAGATCCCCAGGTTCGATCAGGTCTCTCGCCAGCTGCGCGCTGCGACCGGCTGGCAGATCGTCGCGGTTCCGGGCCTTATACCGGACGACGCGTTCTTTACTCATCTCGCCAACCGGCGCTTCCCGGTGACGGTGTGGCTGCGCCGGCCCGATGAATTCGACTACATCGTCGAGCCGGACGTGTTCCATGACTTCTTCGGCCACGTACCGCTGCTTTTCGATCGCGTCTACGCCGATCACCTGTACGAGTACGGCAAAGGCGGCCTCAAGGCGATGCGGCTCGATGCGGTGAAGATGCTCGCGCGCCTTTACTGGTTCACGATCGAGTTCGGTCTCGTGCGCACGGCGGCCGGCATCCGCGCTTACGGTGCCGGCCTGCTCTCCTCCGGCGGCGAGCTCGCCTATTGCATCGACGACCCGCAGCCCCGGCGCCTGCCGTTCGAGCTCGAGCGCATCATGCGCACGGAGTACCAGATCGACCGCTACCAGGATACCTATTTCGTGATCGAATCCTTCGAGCACCTGATGCGTGAGACGGCACCGGACTTCACGCCGATCTACGCGCGGCTGCGGAACTTACCGGTATTGCATTGATGCAGACCGGGCACGCACGCTCAGGCGAGCTGCAGCTCTTCTACCGCCGTACCGGTCGACCCGGCGCTACGCCGCTTCTCATCGTGCATGGGCTTTCGTACTTCTCCTACGACTGGATCCCCGTCGCCGAGCAGCTCGGGCGCGATCGCGATGTCGTCGCGATGGACATGCGCGGCTTCGGCGACTCGGACTGGAGCCTGCGGCAGGACTACAGCGTGCCGTCGATGGGCGGAGACATCGTCACCCTCCTGGATCAGCTCGGCTGGCGACGCGCCGTCCTCATCGGCCACTCGATGGGCGGACGTAGCGCCACTTTTGCCGCTGCCCGGTATGCCGATCGCGTAGCCGGCCTCGTGCTAGTCGATTACTCGCCGGAGAACGCACCGGGCGGCTCGCAGCGCGTAGCACGCACCGTCGCGAACACGCCCGAGCGCTTCGCGAGCGTGGACGAAGCATTGCGCTACTTCGCCCAGAGCGATCGCGCGCGCATGCAGGCGTACCTGCGACCCGACGGCAGCATCAAGCGCGATCCGTACTTCCGCGAGCAGTTTAAGCGGATGCTGGAGACCGGCGAGCGGCCGAAGCTCGGCGTCGACATGTGGCAGCTGATCGGCGAGGTGCGCTGCCCGATCCTCTCGCTGCGCGGGACGCGTTCCGACATGTACGCGGCCGAAACAGTCTCCAAGATGCGCGCCGCGAATCCGCGGCTCGAGGTGGTGGAAGTCGATGGCGGTCACAACATCGCCGGCGACAATGCCGCGGGTTTCGTCGCCGCGGTGCGAGCGTTTCTCAACCGATTGGAGGAAAGCCATGCAAACGCGCGGCGTTGATCATCTCGCGATAGTGGCGGACGACATGCCGACCGCGATGGACTTTTACACGCGCGTGATGGGCTTTCGGCTGGTGCACGTGCGCCGGGTCCCCTATGAGCGCGACCGCGGCCAGCCGCCCTACGAGGACCTGCGGCATTACTTCTTCGACATGGGCAACGACTCGCTCTTCGCGATCTTCGAATATCCGAAGGGCTTGCCGCGCCAGAACCGCGACCACGTCGGCGGCATGCAGCACGTGGCTTTCCATGTGCCGCCGGAGCACTTCGACGCGCTCATCGCTCGCGTCCGTTCCTGCGGCGTGGATGTCATCGGCCCGGTGCCGCTCGGCGGCCGCTTCTGGTCAGCGTACGTGTTCGATCCCTTTGGCATCCGTCTCGAGTTCGCGACCGACCGCGGTGGCGAGCGCCGAAGCGTCGTCGAATCGGTGCTGCAAACCGAACAAGAGGCGCGCGCTGAACTCGCGACGCTGTTCGCCGACCCTGTCGAGGTCGAGAAATGGCTGCGCCATATGCCGCTCAAGCAGCGGGAGCTCGCATAGAATCGGCGCCCACGGAGGAGGGATCCCCAATGCACAGATGGGCAGCGGTCGCGGCGGCGCTTCTATGCCTGCCGGCGGCAGCACAGCAGAAGTACGAAGTGAAGGTCGCCGAGTTCGTCGGCCCGCAGCACTTCATGACCCAATGGCTCGTGAAGTGGGGCGAGAAGCTCGAGAAGGCATCCAACGGCCGCCTGGTGTTCTCGCACTTTCCCGGGGCGCAGATGGCGCCGGCGCCGGCGCACTATGACCTCGCGCGCAACGGGCAGGCCGACGTTTCGTGGTTTCTGCATGGCGGCACGCCGGGGCGCTTTCCGCTCACCGAGCTGATCTCGCTTCCGTACATGGTGGGGAGCGCCGAGATCGGCACCAAGACGCTGAACGATCGCGACCTGCGCGCGAAGTATCTGGATGCCGAGCACCGCGGCGTGCACGTGCTCCTGCTCCTCACGCATCAGCCCGGCAACATCCATACGACGAAGAAGCCGGTGAGGACAACCGAAGATCTCAAGGGCTTGCGCATCCGCTTCGCCGCGCCGACCATCCGCGACTTCGTCGCCGCGCTCGGCGGCACGCCGGTCGGCGTTGCGCCGCCCGACCAGCTCGAGATGCTGCAGAAGGGAACGCTCGACGGCGTGTTCATCGACTACGGCGGTGCCGGCATCGCTTTCAAGATGGGCGGCACGCTGAAGTACACCACGGAGATGTACTCGTACGTATCGTCCTTCGGCGTGGCGATGAACCCGGACTTCTATAAGAACCTGCCCGCCGACCTGCGCAAGCTCGTCGACCAGTCGATGGTCGGCGTCGAGAAGGAAGTCGGCGAAGGCTGGGATGCGCTCGACGCGCTCGGCAAGAAGCTGCTCGTCGAGGGTGGCGATGAGCCGATCCGGCTTTCGGCCGCCGAGGATGCCAACTTCCGCAAAATCGGCGAGCAGGTGGTTCAAACGAAGCTGAAAGAGCTCGAGGACAGGAAGCTTCCGGCGCGCGCGGTGTACAAGATGATGAAGACGCTCGCCGAAAAGCATAGCGGCACCTCGAAGAACTTCTGGACCGAGCGGTAAAAGCAGCGGAGAAGTTTTTCGGCGCGCTCGCCGCACTGTTCCTCGCGGCGATGATGCTGCTGACGGTCGCCGACGTCACGCTGCGCGCCCTTTTCAATCGGCCGATCCAGGGCACCTACGAGCTGATCGAGCTCGGGCTTGCGTGCGCCATCTTCGTCGCCCTGCCGGCGGTGTTCCTGCGTGACGACCATCTGGTCGTCGACGTTGTCGATAGCCTCGCGCCGCGCCGCGTCGTGCGGCTGCTCGATCTGTTCGGTGCACTGTGCTCTCTTCTCGTGCTCGGCGTCATGTTCTGGCGCATGGTCGCGCTCGCGCGCGACATGCAGGAGTTCGGCGACGTGACGGCCGATCTCTCGATTCCGAAGATGGTCTACTGGATACCGGTGCTCGTCGGCGTGGGCGCCTCCGCGCTGGCCACGCTCGTCTTCATCGTCCGCTGGCGTCGCGCGCCGTGACCAATCTCGAGATCGGCCTGCTCGGCGTCGTCGCGCTGCTTGTGGTGATGTTCCTGCGCGTGCCGATCGCGGTGTCGCTCGCCCTCGTCGGCGCTTGCGGTTACGCGGCGATCGATGGTTGGCACAAGGCTCTGGCCGTCGTCGCCTCCGTGCCGTTCGAGTTGGCGAGCGCCTATTCGCTCTCGGTGGTTCCGCTCTTCATCCTTATGGGAGCCGTCGCTTCCCGCGCGCAGATGTCGCGCGAGCTCTTTGACGCGGCGAACGCCGTGTTCTCTGGCTTTCGCGGCGCGCTGGCGAGCGCCACCGTCGGCGCCTGCGCCGCTTTCGGCGCGATCTGCGGCTCGTCGATTGCCACGGCCGCGACTTTCTCCAAGGTGGCGATTCCCGAGATGCGACGCCACGGCTATGAGGACAGCGTCGCGGCCGGCTCGGTGGCCGCTGCGGGCACGCTCGGCATCCTCATTCCGCCATCGGTCATCCTCGCGGTGTATTCGCTGGTCGCCGAGCAGTCGCTCGCCAAGCTCTTTGCCGCGGCCCTCATTCCCGGCCTCGTGCTGGCGGCCCTTTATGTCGTCAGCGTGGTGATCACGGCGCGCCTGCGGCCGCAGTGGATGCCGCGAGTGGAGCCGATGCGCTTGCGCGAGCGGCTGAGGGCGGCGCGCGGCATGTGGAAGCTTGCGCTGCTCTTCTTCTTCGCCGTAGTGGGCATCTATCTCGGGTGGTTCTCGCCGACCGAAGGGGCGGCGATCAGCGCGTTCGCCGCCATCGTCATCGGCTTCGCCACGCGCACGCTGCGCTGGCAGGGGCTCGGCCAGGCGTTCCTCGAGTCGGTGCTCTCGAGCGCGATGCTGTTCTTCATCATCGTCGGCGCATTCATCTTCGCGCGCTTCATCGTGCTCACGCGCCTGCCGAACGAGCTCGTGGCCTGGGTCGAGCAGGCGCGCCTCGCACCGCTCGCGATCGTGATCTTGATCGTGGTGCTCTATGTGGTGCTCGGCACGGCACTCGAGGAAGTGAGCACCATCCTCATCACGGTGCCCGTGGTGCTGCCGCTGATGCTGCATATCGGCTACGACGGGATCTGGTTCGGTATCTTCGTCACGGTGATGGCAACCATTGGCCTCATAAGCCCGCCGGTGGGCCTTACCGTATTCGTAATCCAGGCGCAGAACCCGGACATCCCGGCGGCGAAGATCTATCGCGGCACCTTGCCTTTCCTGGTGGCCGACTTCGTCCTCGTCGCCCTGCTGATCGCATTTCCCGCAATGGCCCTTTGGCTGCCGAGCGTATTGAGGGTTTAAGCTAGCCGCAATGATCGTCACCTCCCCTGCGCGCACCGCGCCCGCCAATGCGGCGCGGCCTGTGCTCGAGTACCAAACCGGCTTCGGTAACTTCCACGCCACCGAAGCGGTTCCCGGCGCCCTGCCGCAGGGACAGAACTCGCCGCAGCGCCCGCCGCGTGGGCTCTATGCCGAGGTGCTCTCGGGAACCGCGTTCACCGCGCCGCGCGCCGAGAACCTCTCGAGCTGGCTCTACCGGCTGCGCCCGTCGGCGATGCACACACCTTTCCGTCGCATCGCCAACGGATTCCTGCGCTCCGGCCCCTTCAACGAGGTGGAGACGCCGCCCAACCGGCTGCGCTGGGATCCGCTGCCGATCGGCGAAGCGCCGACCGATTTCATAGACGGCCTGGCGACGCTCGCCGGCAGCGGCGAGCCCGCAGCGCAAGCGGGCGTCGCGGTGCACATTTATCGTGCGAATCAGTCGATGGCCGAGCGGCTGTTCGTCGATTGCGACGGCGAGCTCATGTTCGTCCCGCAGCTCGGCGAAATCCTGCTCTTCACCGAGCTCGGCAAGCTCACCTTGGCGCCCGGCGAGATTGCCGTCGTGCCGCGCGGCGTGAAGTTCAGGGTTGAGCTGCTCGAAAAGCAGGCGCGCGGCTACGTGTGCGAAAACTACGGCGCCCCGTTCCGCCTGCCCGAGCTTGGGCCGATCGGCGCGCAGGGCCTGGCCCAGCCACGCGATTTCCTCGCGCCGGTGGCCGCGTTCGAGGACAAGGAAACGCGCCACCAGGTGATCAGCAAGTTCCTCGGCGGACTGTGGGCCGCGGAGTACCGGCACTCGCCGCTCGACGTGCTGGCGTGGCATGGGCGCAACGCCCCGTACAAGTACGATCTCGCGCGCTTCATGGTCATCAACACGGTGAGCTTCGATCATGCCGATCCGTCGATCTTCACCGTGCTTACCTCGCCCTCCGGACAGACGGGCGTCGCGAATTGCGACTTCGTCATCTTTCCGCCGCGCTGGCTCGTGGCCGAGCACAGCTTCCGGCCGCCCTGGTTCCATCGCAACACGATGAGCGAGCTGATGGGTCTCGTGCACGGCGTCTACGACGCCAAGGCCGAGGGCTTCCTGCCCGGCGGCGTGTCGATTCACAACTGCATGTCCGCTCACGGGCCCGACGTGCAGACGTTCGAGCGCGCGAGCACTGCCGAGCTCAAACCGCACAAGGTGGCGGACACGCTCGCGTTCATGTGGGAATCGCGCTATGTCTTTCGCCCGACGCAGTTCGCGATGAGCGTGCCGCAGCTGCAGCAGGACTATGACAGCGTCTGGGACGGGTTCAAGAAGCTCTATAAATGAAGCTCGACGAAACGCACGACCCAGCCCTCACGAGCTGGGTCGAGTCGGCGAATGCGCCCGGCTGCGAGTTCCCGATTCAGAACCTGCCCTTCGGCATGTTCCGGCGCAAAGGACGCAAGGAGGCGCCGCGTGGTGGCGTCGCCATCGGCGACCAGATCCTCGATCTTGCGGCGCTCGGCGTACGCACCGGTCCCACGCTGAACGCGCTCGCGGCTACCGGGCGGGCGGCGCTGCGCAAGCTGCGCCGCGAGCTCTCGCGCGCGCTCCATGCAAACAGCAGTCAGCGAAAGCGGCTGGCGCGCCATCTCGTGCCGATGCGGCAGGCGCAGTTGCTGCTGCCGGTAGCGATCGGCGACTACAGCGACTTCTACAGCGGCATCCATCACGCGACGAACATCGGACGCATCCTGCGACCGGACAATCCGCTCCTGCCCAATTACAAATGGGTACCGATCGGCTATCACGGCCGCGGCTCGTCGATCGTCGTTTCCGGCACCCCCATCCGCCGCCCGATGGGCCAGGCCAAGGCGCCCGACGCGCTAGCGCCGGTTTACGCACCGAGCAGGCGGCTCGACTACGAGGTCGAGCTCGGTTTCATCGCGGGAACCGGTAACCGGCTGGGCCGTCCTATGGCAATCGGCGACGCCCTCGACCACGTGTTCGGGGCGGTGCTGCTTAACGACTGGTCGGCACGCGATATACAAGCCTGGGAATACCAGCCGCTCGGCCCTTTTCTCGCAAAGAGCTTCGCTACGACGATTTCACCCTGGATCGTGACCGTGGATGCGCTCGAGCCCTACCGCTGTCCCGCCTTCGCACGCGCGGCCGACGACCCGCGCCCGCTGCCATACTTGCAGGACGATGATGACCAGCGCGAAGGCGGCTTTGCCATCGAACTGGAGATGCACCTGCGCACCGCCAAGATGAAACAGGCTACGCGGCTCTCGCGCGCGAGCTTCCGCGATTCGTACTGGACCGTGGCGCAGCTGGTCACGCACCAGACCTCCAACGGCTGCAATCTGCAGCCGGGCGACTTGATCGCGAGCGGCACCATCTCCGGCACGAGCGCAGATTCGCTCGGCTCGCTGATGGAGCTGACGCGCGCCGGCAAGGATCCACTATCGCTGCCCGGCGGCGAAACGCGGGGCTTTCTCGAGGATGGCGACGAGGTAATCGAGCGCGGCCGCTGCGCGCGCGACGGCTATGCGACGATTGGCTTCGGCGCTGCAGCAGGCCGCATCCTGCCGGCGCTCGTACAATGAAGCCGCGTCTCGCTTTCGCAGTCGGCGTCGTCGCGTGCGCGACGCTCCTCGGCTACGGCTATTACCTGCAGTACGCGCAAGGCCTCGAGCCGTGCCCGTTATGCATGATCCAGCGCGCGTTCTTCTACGCCGTGATGGCCGTCTTCGTCATCGCCGCACTGCATGGCCCGGGGCGCATCGGCACGGCGATTTATTCGACGCTGGTGGGGCTATTCGCGCTCGGCGGCGCAGCGACCGCGGGTCGCCAGGTATGGCTGCAGCACCTGCCGCCGGACAAGGTGCCTCAGTGCGGGCCGGATCTCTTCTTCATGCTGCAGAACTTCCCGCTGTCGCGCACGCTGGCGAAGGTATTCTACGGCAGCGGCGAATGCGCCGCTGTCGACTGGAAGTTCCTGGGGTTGTCGATCGCCGGTTGGGCGCTCGTATGGTTCAGCGCACTTGTGCTTTACGCCCTGTGGCTCGCGCTGCGGCGCTCGCCGCCTCGCTAAGCACTTCGCCGAGCACAATCAGCGCCGGCCCGCCGCCGACTTGAGCCGCAAGGGCAGGCAACTCGTCCAGGATTCCGTGGACCGTGCGCCCTTCGGGCAGCGACGCGTTCTCCACGATCGCGACCGGCGTACCGGCACGCTTGCCGGCGCCAAGCAACGCTTGCGCGATCGCCCCGGCGTCGCCCGCGCCCATATAGATCGCGCTCGTATCCGCAGCGAGCACGCTGCGCATCCAATCGTTGGGAGCTTCGCCGGCGCCCTGGCGCGGCGTCACGAAGGTCACGCTGCGCGCCACACCGCGCCGCGTGAGCGAGACGGCCATTTGTGCGGCTGCGGCGAGCGCGGCCGTCACGCCCGGCACAACTTCGACCCGCACACCCTGAGCGCGCAGGTAGCCGAGCTCCTCGTGCGCGCGACCAAAGAGCATGGGATCGCCGCCCTTGAGGCGCACGACGATGCGATGTTGGCGCGCGGCATCCGCGAGGCGCTTGTTGATGAAGCGCTGGGCGGTGGAGTGCCGGCCGCAGCGCTTGCCTACCGCGACCTTTTGTGCGCGCGCGGCGAGTGCGAGGATCGGCGCGGGGACCAGCGCGTCATGGAACACGACGTCCGCTTCGCCGAGAAGCCGCGCGGCGCGCAGCGTGAGCAGATCGGCGGCACCGGGTCCGGCACCGACGAGATATACCCCGCCCAATAGCGCGCTCATGCCAGCCGGCGACGAAAGAGCGGCAGCGGGCGCTTCGGCGACGCCTGGTAGGACTCGCTGAAGTCGTCGAACGCCGCGAGCGCCGCCTGCGCGTCTTCGCCCGCGCGCAGCTCGAAAGCGTCGAAGCCGCAGCTCTCGAGGAAAGCCAGGTGATCGCGCGTGATATGGCCCACCGCGCGCAGCTCGCCCTGGTAGCCGTAGCGTTCGCGCAGCAGCCGGCCGATCGAAAAACCGCGGCCGTCGCCGAACTTCGGGAAGTGAACCTCGACGCGCGCCACGCGCGCCAGGTGCCCGGCCACCGCCGCCGGGTCGGTGGTCGGCTCAAGCTGCAGCACCTCGTCTTCCTCAGGCGAGGGCGGGCTCTCGATGATGACGCGTCGACCTTTGATCACCGTTGCCATAGACATATTCCTTGAACCGGGCGATGCCGATGCGGTTCACCACGTCGATGAAGCGCTCGGCGTTGCTGTCCCGGTGCGCGAGATAGCAGTCGATGAGCCGCTCGATGACGTCCGGCACGTCGGCGCGCGCGAACGAAGGGCCGATCACCTTGCCAAGCGCGGCCTTCAGCCCCGGACGGATCTCGCCCTGGTTGCCGCCGATCTCGATCTGGTACCACTCCTCGCCGTTCTTATCGACGCCGAGGATGCCGATGTGGCCCACGTGGTGGTGGCCGCAGGCATTCATGCAGCCCGAGATGTTGAGATCCAGTTCGCCGATGTCGTGCAGGTAGTCGAGATCGTCGAAGCGCCGCTGGATCGCCTCCGCCACGGGAATCGACTTCGCGTTCGCCAGCGCGCAGAAGTCGCCGCCCGGGCAGCTGATGATGTTCGTGAGCAGGCCGAGGTTCGGCGTGGCGAGATTCAGTGCGCGCGCTTCGCGCCACAGCGCAACGAGGTCGGCCTGGCGCACATCGGCGAGCACGAGGTTCTGCTCGTGAGACACGCGCAGCTCGCCAAAGGAATAGCGGTCGGCGAGATCGGCGATCGCGTCCATCTGGTCCGACGTCACATCGCCCGGCGGCACACCGGTCTTCTTCAGCGACAGCGTGACCGCCGCATAGCCCGGCACCTTGTGCCGCTGCACATTGCGCTTGAGCCAGTTCGCGAAGCCGGGCACGTTCACCATGCCGAGATCGATGTCGTTCAGCCGCTCGTACTTCGGGCGCGTAAAGCGCACAGCGACGCGCTCGATCTCTGCGCGGATCAGCGTCGCCGGGCCGTCCCTGAGATGCACCCATTCGGCTTCGACTTCCCCGCGGAAGTTGTCAGCCCCGCGCTCCTTCACCAGGATCTTGATCCGCGCCTTGTGAATGTTGTCGCGACGACCGTAGCGGTTGTACACCCGCAGGATCGCTTCCAGATAAGTAAGCAGGTGCTGCCAGGGCAGGAATTCGCGGATGCAGACGCCGATGATCGGCGTGCGGCCCAGCCCGCCGCCGACCAGCACGCGGAAGCCGATCTCGCCTTTTTCATCGCGCACGGCATGCAGCCCGATGTCGTGCACCGCCACCGCGGCGCGATCGGCCTTGGCACCGTTCAGCGCAATCTTGAACTTGCGCGGCAGGTACGAGAACTCCGGATGAAAGGTGGACCACTGGCGGATGATTTCGCACCAGACGTACGAGTCGACGATCTCGTCGCGCGCGACGCCGGCGAAATGGTCGGTGGTGACGTTGCGGAAGGAATTGCCCGAGGTCTGGATCGCGTGCATCTGCACGGTCGCGAGCTCGGCGAGGATGTCAGGCACCTGCTCGAGCTGCGGCCAGTTGAGCTGCACGTTCTGGCGCGTGGAAAAGTGGCCGTAGCTGCGGTCGTAGCGCCTGGCAATGTCGGCGAGCTTGCGCAGCTGCCGTGTGGACAGGAGGCCGTACGGAATCGCAATGCGCAGCATCGGCGCATAGCGCTGGATGTAGAGCCCGTTTCTCAGCCGCAGGGCGCGGAATTCATCCTCCGACAGCTGGCCGGCGAGGAAGCGCTCGGTCTGGCCGCGGAATTGGCGTACCCGCTCGTCTACCAGCCGCTGGTCGATTTCGTCGTAGACGTACATGTCAGGCCGGGTTGCGCACGCGGCTTGCAAAGAACACCAGGCCCGCCGGCACCGTGAGCGAGGCGAACGCGGCGGCGAGCGTGAGGGCGACGAGGGCGAGAACCCCGGGCTGCATGAATCCGCCAATGCTAGGGGCGCAGCTTATGCTTTCAAAGACTAATGTGTTAGCATTTTATTCATATTTTGCATAAGGAATACGTGAAACTCCAGCAGCTTCGTTATTTGACCGAGGTGGTGCGACGCGGCCTGAACGTTTCCGAGGCCGCGGAAGCCCTGCACACCTCGCAGCCGGGGGTCTCCAAGCAGATCCGTGCCCTCGAGGACGAGCTCGGCATCCAGGTATTCGCGCGCCGCGGGAAGCGTCTCGTCTCGATCACCGAGCCGGGCAAGGCGGTGGTGTCGATCGCGGAGCGCATCCTCGCCGAAGCGCAGAACCTGCGCCGCGCGGGGGAAGAATATGCCAACGATGCGCTGGGTACACTGACCATCGCCGCGACCCACACGCAGGCGCGCTACGCGCTGCCAAAGGCCGTGGCGGCCTTCAAGCGCAGGTATCCGCGCGTCGAGCTCCTGATCCAGCAGGGCAACCCGACGCAGATCTGCGACCAAGTAACCGCCGGCGATGCCGACCTCGGCGTCGCCACAGAGATGATCGCGCTCCGTCCGGAACTGGTGTCGCTGCCGGTATACCAGTGGAACCGCTGCGTGGTCGTGCCGCCGCGGCACCCGTTGCTGAAGAGCGCGCCGCTCACGCTGGAGAAGCTCGCGGAGCACCCGATCGTCACGTACGACTTCGCATTCGCCGGCCGCTCGCACGTGCAGAAGGCGTTCGAAAACCGTGGGCTCGCGCCTCATGTGGTGCTGAGCGCGCAGGACTCGGACGTGATCAAGACGTACGTGGAGCTTGGCCTTGGTGTCGGTATCCTTGCGAAGATGGCGTTCGACCCGAAGCGCGACCGCATGCTGCGGGCGATCGACGCCAGCCACCTTTTCGAATCGAGCACCACGCGCCTGGGGATAAAGCGCGGCGCATACCTGCGGCGCTACGCGTATGAGTTCATCGAGCTGTTCGCGCCGCACTTGCCGCGCACCGTCGTCGAGCGTGCGGTGCGCGGCGAAGAAGGCTCGCGCTACGAGTTGTAGGCGGCGATGAAGTCGCGCAGGCGAGGGAAAACCACCTCGCGCCAGCGCCGGCCGGAGAAAATGCCGTAATGCCCGACTCCCGGCGCGACGAAGTGCGCGCGCCTTTCTCGCGGAATGTTCAGGCACAGCGCGTGCGCCGCTTCGGTCTGTCCGTTGCCGGAGATGTCGTCCAGCTCGCCTTCGATGGTAAGCAGCGCCGCGTTGCGGATGGCATGCGGCCGCACCAGCTCATCGCGCACGTACATGCGCCCCTTGGGCAGCGCGAATTCCTGGAATACCGTCTTGACGGTGTCGAGGTAGTACTCGGCCGGCAGGTCGAGCACAGCGTTGTACTCGTCATAGAAGCGCCGATGAGCTTCAGCCGATTCGCCGTCGCCGACCATGAGATGGTTGAAGTATTCCCAATGGGCGTTGACGTGGCGATCCGGATTCATCGCCACGAAGCCCAGGTGCTGCAAGAAGCCGGGATAAACGCGCCGCATGTACCCGGGGTACTTGGCGGGTACGCGCTCGATCACGTTACGCTCGAACCATGAGTGCGGCTTGCGTCGCGCAAGGTTGTTCACTGCCGTAGGGCTGCGCCGCGCATCGATCGGGCCGCCCATCATCACCATGGTGAACGGTTGCGCTGCGCCGCGCGCGGCCATGAGCGAGATCGCGGCGAGCACCGGCACGGTCGGCTGGCACACTGAAACGACGTGCAGGCGCGGCGAAAGCAGGGTGATCCATTCGCGCACGTAATCGACGTAGTCCGCGAGGTGAAACGGGCCTGCGGAGAGCGGCACGAGGCGCGCATTGTTCCAATCGGTGATCCAGACTTCGTGCTCCGCAAGAAGCGAACGCACGGTGTCGCGCAGCAGCGTTGCGTGGTGCCCGGAGAGCGGCGCGACGACGAGCACATTGCAGCGCTTGCGCGTCGGCTGCTTGAAGTGCACGAGACGGCAGAACGGCTTCTCGTCCGCAACCTCGAGGGCGACGCCCGGCAGGTTCCACTGCGGTTTTTCGTAGCGCTCGGTAACGCGCAGAAAAAGGTCGCTGGACGCGGCAAGGCGGCGGGAAATCGGCCAATGCGCGAGCGGGCTGAAGGGATGGCCGAACCAGCCGCGCGACCATTCGGCAAGGTAGCGCAGCGGCTCGAGCGCCAGGTGCTGCGCCTCGTAAAGGCTGTAGAGCACGCCGTGCTTATAGCAGAACTGATGCACCGCCGCATGGTAGCAGTGCACTTTTTGCAACAGCGATTTACGCGGCCTTGCGCTCGTCCCGCAGGGCGCGGCGCAGGATCTTGCCGACGTTGGTCTTGGGCAGCTCGGTACGGAACTCGACGTACTTCGGCCGCTTGTACGGCGTTAGCTCGCGGCGGCAATGCTCGAGGATGTCCTGCTCGGTGAGCTGCGGATCCTTCTTCACCACGTAGACCTTCGGCACCTCGCCCGAGTGCGGATCGGGCACGCCGACCACGGCACACTCGAGCACTCCCGGATGCATCGCCACGACCTGCTCGATCTCGTTGGGGAAGACCTTGAAGCCGGAGACGATGATCATGTCCTTCTTGCGATCGACGATGCGAATGAAGCCTTTCGCATCCATCACGCCGATGTCCCCGGTATGGAGAAAGCCGTCCGCGCCGAGCACCTTCGCCGTCTCGTCGGGCCGTTGCCAATAGCCCGCCATCACTTGCGGCCCGCGGATGCAGATCTCGCCGGTCTCGCCGACTGGCAGCGCTCGGTCGGCATCATCGCGGATCTCGATGTCGGTCGAGGGCATCGGCACGCCGATCGAGCCGCTGTATTCGCCGAGATTCAGGGGATTGGCGGTCGCGGCGGGCGCCGTCTCGGTAAGGCCGTAGCCCTCGATGAGCGTCGTACTGGTCACCTGCTTCCAGCGATCGGCGACGACCTTCTGCACCGCCATGCCGCCGCCGAGCGCAAAGCGCAGATGCGAGAAATCGAGCTTGGCAAAGTCGGGATTGTTGAGCAGCGCATTGAAGAGCGTGTTCACCCCGCTGATCATCGTGAACTTGTATTTGCCGAGCTCTTTTACGAAGCCTGGGATATCGCGCGGATTGGTGATCAGGATGTTTTCGCCGCCGACCACCATCATGTTGAGGCAATTCACGGTGAGCGAGAAGATGTGGTAGAGCGGCAGCGCGGTGATGATTACCGGTCGTTCGCCGTGCATCGCCGGCTGCAGCCACGCCTTGTATTGCAGCAGCGCGGCGATCACGTTCCGGTGCAGCAGCATCGCGCCCTTCGAGACACCCGTCGTACCGCCGGTGTACTGCAGAAATGCGATGTCGTCGTGCGCAAGCGGCGGCGTGACGAGCTTTGCCTGCGCGCCCACAGCGAGCGCCTGCTTGAAACTGGTGGCGCCGGGGACGTCGTACGGCGGAACCATCTTCTTCACCCGGCGCACGACGAGGTTCACCAGCACGCCCTTCAGCCCGAGCATCTCGCCGAGTGAAGTGATAACGACGTGTTTGAGCGGCGTGCGCGCACGCACTTGCTCGAGCACGGCGGCGAAATTCTCCAGGATCACGATGGCCTCGGCGCCGGAGTCGTTCAGCTGGTGCTCGAGCTCGCGCGCGGTGTAGAGCGGATTGACGTTGACCACCACGCAGCCGGCACGCAGCGTGCCGAACATCGCGATCGGGTATTGCAGGCAGTTCGGCATCATGATGGCGACGCGCGCGCCCTTGCCGAGACCCTTTGCCTGCAGCCAGGCGCCGAAGTCGCGCGCATGGCGATCGAGCTCGTTAAAGCGCAGCGTCTTGCCCATGTTGGTGAATGCAGGGCGATCGCCGTACTCGCGGATGCTCTTCTCGAAGAGCTCGACCAGCGAGCCGTACTCGCGCGGCTCGATCGCGGCCGGCACCCCGGGCGGATAACTTCTAAGCCAGATGCGCTCCATCTTTCCCCCTAGCCGGGGCGCCTGTGTGCCGCGATTCTAGCCACGATCGGTGCGGCGAGGCATCCCACGCCTATGGCAGCGTAGCCCGCAATCCAGGCGCCTCGCGCGGCGGCGCCACCACCAAGATCGAGCGCCGCGCCGAACACCACCGGTCCGGCCAATCCGCCCGCGAAACCGGTAAGCGAGTAAAGACCCATCGCGGCACCACGCAGCTCGGCCGGCGCGGTCGCGACGAGACCCGCCGTCAAGGTGCCCGACTCCGCCATGACAAGCATCGAATAAACGATAAGCAGCGCGAGCACAAATGGCCATGGTGCCGCCGGCGCAGCGCCAAGCACGATGCCTGTTGTGCCGGACGCCGCCATGACGAGCAGGATCCAGCGCCGGCGGCCGATGCGAAGCGCAACTTCGTTGCCGACAATCGAAGCGGGCACCGCCAGCAGATTGACCGCAGCGGCGATGGCCGCGGCTGGCCAGGGAAACGCGTCGGCCTCCTGCAGGCTCGCCGCGTAAGCGAGATACGCCACCATCCAGGCGCGCGAGCCGAAGAGCTCGAGGCAATGCACCGCATAGCCGAGCGTGTAACCCGCGCTTGCACGCTCGCGCAGCACCTGCTGCCACGCGCGTAGCGGGAACAGCGCGCGCATCGACAGGCGCTCGTCGCCGCGTGCCGGCAGTGGCGCGATCAGCACCAGGACCAGCGTGCCGGCGAGGAGCGGGCCGAATGCGCTCGCGATGAACGCCGTATGCCAGCCGTATGCCGGGGCGATGAATCCCGCCATGGCGAGCGAAAGTGCCGTGCCGATGCCGAAGAACGACGTGTAGAAGGCGACATAGCGGCTTTGCGTCGGCCCGCTGATGCGCTCCGAGAGCAGACGCAGGCCGGGCATATACGTCGCGGCGATGCCGGCACCAAGCAGTGCCTGGAAGAGCACGGCGCTGCCAAATCCGCTGACGATGACGCCGAAGCCTGCGCTCCCGGCCGCGCTGAGCGCGGCCCCCGCGACGTAGATCTTGCGCGCATCGACGCGGTCAGTGAGCGCAGTCCAGAGCGACACCGTGCCGATATAGCCCGCGAAGAACATGCCGCCCACAATGCCGGCCTGCGCGTTCGACATGCGCCAGGCGTCGCGCAGCTCCGGCAGCAGCGCGGCATAAGTCGCGAAGCCCAGCATCGAAGCGATGTGGGCAACGAGCAGTACATAGACCGGGGCGCGACCCGGCGCGCTCACCGGTTCTTGAACGCGGGCTTGCGCTTCTCCAGGAACGCCGCCATGCCTTCCTTCTGGTCGGCGAGCGCGAACTGCGAGTGGAACAGGCGCCGCTCGAACAGCACGCCCTCGGCCAGCGTGCTCTCGTAGGCGCGGTTGATCGACTCCTTGATCATCATGGCGACGGGGAGCGAGTAGCCCGCGATCTTCTCCGCCACCGCGAGCGCCTCGTCCATCAGTTTCTCGAGCGGCACGACGCGCGAAACGAGGCCGGCGCGCTCTGCTTCCGGCGCATCCATCATGCGCGCGGTAAGGCAGATGTCCATGGCCTTCGCCTTGCCCACGGCGCGCGGCAGCCGCTGCGTGCCGCCCGCGCCCGGCATCACGCCGAGGTTCACCTCCGGCTGGCCGAAACGCGCATTCTCGGCGGCGATCACGATGTCGCACATCATCGCGAGCTCGTTGCCGCCGCCGAGCGCGTAGCCGGCGACCGCGGCGATCACGGGCTTGCGGATGCGGCGGATGTGCTCCCAGTCGCGCGTGATGTAGTCCGCCATGTATGCATCCATGAAGGTGTAGTCCTTCATCGCCGCAATGTCCGCGCCGGCGGCGAACGCCTTTTCGTTACCCGTAATGACGATGGCGCCGATGCCGTCGTCCGCGTCGTAGGTCTGCAGCGCGACGCCGAGCTCCTGCATGAGCTGGGGGCTGAGCGCGTTCAATTGCTTGGGCCGGTTGAGGGTAATCAGGCCGACGCGGCCCTTTTGCTCCACCTTGATGAGTTCATAGCTCACGAGCGTTGATCACCTTTGCATAAAAACCATTGAGGGCGGCGAGGAACGCTGCGTGCACGTGACGCGCGGGGATCGTTTCGCCGCCATAGCTCTGCGTGCGCGTCGCGCATGCATCGCCGAGCAGGGTCACGCGGTAGCCGAGATCCGCTGCCTGCCGCACGCTTGCATCGACGCACATGTGCGTCATCATGCCTGCGACGACAAGCTCCTTGGCGCCCGCCGCCTTGAGCGCCGCGTCGAGCTCGGTGCCACGAAAGCTGTTAGGAAAATTCTTCTCTAAGACACGCTCGCCTGCGCGCGCGCGCACGCGTGGATGAATCTCCACGCCCGGCGTCCCGGGTATGAAGAACGTGGCGCCAGGGCGGGTCGAAAGGTGCTTCACGTGGAAGACGGGCAGACCGAGCCGGCGAAACTGATCGAGCGCGAGGCCCGCGTTCTCGGCGGCTGCTTCTGCGCCTTCGAGCTCCATCTTGCCGCCGGGAAAGTAATCGCTCTGGATGTCGATGATGAGGAGTGCGCGCTCAGCCATGCTTGCTCTTCAGCTCCGAAAGTGGGATGGCCCCGGGAATGTCGATGCGCGCGCGGCCGGGCTCAGCGCGCGCAAGCGCCTCGACGGGCTTCATGGTCGTCGCGCTGCGCAGCGCGAGCTGCTGGTAGAGCAGCATGTTGTCGTTCTTCCAGCGGATCTCGTCTGCCGAAAGCTCCCGCAGTACGCGCGCCGGGATGCCCGCCGCGAGCGAGCGCGCGGGAATGCGCGCTTCGGCTTTGACGAACGCAAGCGCGGCGATGACGGCGTCCTCACCGACTTCGGCGTTGTCGTTGATCACCGCGTTCATGCCGACGAGCGCGCCGCGGCGAACGACGCAGCCATGCAGGATGGCGCCATGGCCGACGGTGGACTGCGCGCCCGCCACGGTGTCCTTTCCCGGGAAGCCGTGCATGGTGCAGTGGTCCTGGACGTTGGCGCCCTCCTCGACCACGATGCGCCCGAAGTCGCCCCGCAAGCTGGCGCAAGGCCCGATGTACGCGCGCGCCGCGACGAACACGTCACCGATCAGCACCGCGCTCGGATGCACAAAGGCGCTCGGATCGACGACCGGCACGATGCCGTCGATGGCGTAGACCTGAGGCATGGCAGAATTCTAAACCCATGCCCTCGGTCCTCGTCTCCGTCGACGCCGGCGTCCAGACGATCACGCTCAACCGGCCCGAGAAGCTGAACGCGTTCAATCCGGAAATGCACGCGCAGCTGCGCGCGGCGCTCGAGCGCGCCACCGACGATGGACAAATCAGAGCGCTGCTCATCACCGGCGCGGGCCGCGGCTTCTGTACCGGGCAGGACCTCGCCGAGCGCGACGTCAGCGCCGGAGCAGCGCCGATCGACCTCTCGGTTTCGCTCGGCTCGCACTACAACCCGCTCGTGCGCCGCATGCGCGCGCTCCCCAAGCCCATCGTGTGCGCGGTGAACGGCGTCGCCGCCGGCGCCGGCGCGAACCTCGCCCTCGCCTGCGACATCGTCATCGCAGCGCGCTCCGCGAGCTTCGTGCAGGCCTTCGCGCGACTCGGGCTGGTGCCGGACTCGGGCGGCACGTTCTTGCTGCCGCGCCTCGTCGGCACGGCGCGCGCCATGGGACTTGCACTGCTCGCCGAGCCGCTCAGCGCCGAACGCGCCGAGCAGTGGGGCCTCATCTGGAAAGCGGTCGATGACGAGCGCCTCGCCGACGAGGCGCTGGCCCTCGCGCGCTTGCTGGCAAGCGGCCCGACCAAGGGCTATGGTCTTCTGAAGAAAGCGCTCCACGCCTCGGCGACGAACACGCTCGACGCGCAGCTCGATCTCGAGCGCGACCTGCAGCGCGACGCGGGCCTCAGCGACGATTATCGCGAGGGCGTCAGCGCGTTCAAGGAAAAGCGCGCGCCGCGCTTCAAGGGCAAGTGACGGCGCGCTTTCCGCTCGAGCCGATCGAAAAGGCGCCGCGCGCGGAGCTCGCGCACCTGCAGCTCGAGCGGCTGCAATGGACGCTCAAGCACGCATACGAGAACGTGCCGCACTACCGGCGCAAGTTCGACGCCGCTGGCGTGAAACCGCAGGATTGCCGCAGGCTCGAAGACCTGCAGCGCTTTCCCTTCACCACCAAGGCGGACTTGCGCGACAGTTATCCCTTCGGCATGTTCGCCGTGCCGATGGAGCGCATCGTGCGCATTCACGCTTCCTCCGGCACGACGGGCAAGCCCACCGTCGTCGGCTACACCGCGGGCGACATCGATACCTGGACGCGGCTCATGGCGCGCTCCATCCGCGCCGCCGGCGCGCGGCCCGGCGACAAGGTGCATGTCGCCTACGGCTACGGCCTCTTCACCGGAGGCCTTGGCGCGCATTACGGCGCCGAGCGCCTCGGGCTCGCCGTCATTCCGCTTGGCGGCGGCATGACCGAGCGCCAGGTGCAGCTGATCACCGACTTCAAGCCCGACATCATCATGGTGACGCCGAGCTATATGCTGGCGATTGCAGATGAGATGGAGCGCCAGGGCATCGATCCGCGCCGCACCTCCCTGCGCCTGGGCATGTTCGGTGCCGAGCCCTGGACCAACGAGATGCGCCGCTCGATCGAGGAGCGCCTGTCGATCGACGCCGTCGACCTCTATGGCCTTTCCGAGGTAATCGGTCCGGGGGTCGCGCAGGAGTGCGTCGAGACCAAGGACGGCCTGACCGTCTGGGAAGACCACTTCTACCCGGAAATCATCGATCCGCAGAGCGGCGCGCCGCTTGCCGACGGCGAAAAGGGCGAGCTCGTCCTTACCTCGCTCACGAAGGAGGCACTGCCGGTCGTTCGCTACCGCACGCGTGACCTTACGCGGCTTCTGCCGCCGTCGGCGCGCAGCATGCGGCGCATGGAAAAGATCACCGGCCGCTCCGACGACATGCTGATCATCCGCGGCATAAACGTCTTCCCGTCGCAGATCGAGGAGCTGATCCTCAAGCAGCCCGGCCTCACCCCGCATTACGTCTTGGAGCTCTCCAAGCACGGGCCGCTCGATCACCTTACCGTCGTCGTGGAGGGTGATGGCGCCGCCGCCGCCCGGCTCCAGCATCACATCAAGTCCTACGTCGGGATCAGCGCAGAGGTGCGCGTCGGCACGATAGAGCGCTCCATCGGCAAGGCGAAGCGCGTGATCGACAAGCGTTCCAAGTGAAAGGACTCGAAGCCCGTAGGCCGGCCGATGACATTGCCGCAATCGCCGGCGGCTCAATCATGGCCGGCTGAGAGCGGTTCGCGCCACGCCACCCAGCAGAGCAGCGCGCCGATTGCCGCGGCAGATATCAAGTGCTTGAGCGTGTGGCCGCTGAGCGCGCCGCCGGTGAGACCGAAAATCTCGCCATCGTACAGCTCGCACACCTTCGCCACGCCGTAGAGCGCGGCGATCGCGAAGATCGCCCAGCCCTGCGTGTAGCGGGCAGGAAACCGGGCGCAGAGTATGACGATTGCCGCGAGCGAGCCGAATTGCACGAGCACGTAAGGCCGTAGATCGTCGAACCTGCTCCAGTAGAGCACGCTCGCCGCGCCCACCGCGATTAGCGTCAGCAGACCGGCGCGGGAGGCTATGCCGAGGCGTTCTGACATTACCGCGGCCAGCAAGCACATGAAGGCCAGCGCGATCGGCAAGCGATCCCACGCGAGCCGCGCGTCGTCAGGCGCGAGGTGGTAGTAGGCCGAGCCGACGCCCGCGAGCGCCACGGCCCAGAAAAACGCCCAGTACGCGCTCCACTCGCCCTGCAGGATGTAGCGGCCGCCGGCAGAGCGGCCCCGCCAAAGGATGACGAGGCCGGTGACGCCCACCACGACAAAGGCAATGCTGGAAACCACGTCGGCGAAGTTCGGCACGCCGAGCAAGCTGCGCACGTCCGCGAAGCGGTGGTAAGCCTGGTCCTGATGTAGCGGCCCGAGCATGGTGCGGTCAAAGCAGCGTCTGGTAGGCGGCGAAGCTCCACCAGCCGAGTACTGCCCCGGCCGGCAGATCCACCACGTAGTGCTGCTTCGTGAACAGGCACGATAGCGCGATCAGCGCCGGAAAGGTAAAAGCCGCCGCGCCAACGTGCGGCAGCAGGTGCATGGCGGTGAGCATCGCCACTGACACGTGCATGCTGGGAAAGCTATTGGTCGGAGCGTCGATGCGCTGAACGAGCGCGAGCAGCCGCTCGGACAGCGTGCGGCCCCGGTTGTAGGCGCGCCAGTGCCGCGGCGTGGTCACCGGCAGGACAACGAAGAACAGCATCTGCAGCCCGAGCAGCAGCATGTAGCTCGTCGCGACATAGGTGAACTCGCGCGCCGAAGCGATCACGAAGTTGAGGTACAGGATGATCGGGTAGTAGACGCAGCTATAGATCCACACCCAGCGCGGCCAATACGGGATCCATTCGTCGATCCGCAGCATGAACTGGCGGGGCGCCACGAGAGGATTGCGCTGGCACCAGAAGTAGAACTGGTAGGCGCCGACGATCAGGATGGCGCTCAGGAGCAGGTTGATCGCGTAGTCCGTGAGTCTCATGGCGCGCTCCCGGCGGCGAAGTGGTAATTGCCGTCGTCGACCCGCGCCGCGAACAGGTTATCGATGGTTGGAATGGCTGTGATGCCTTCGAATCGCGGCATGGTGGCGAGCGATCGCATGACGTAGTTCGGCGTGATGCCTGGTTTACTTGCGGCGAGCTCCTTGCGCCGGACGCTGACGGCGCCGTAGCCGCGCCGCTGCATGTGCTTCATCACGGCGATCGCCGAGCGCAACAGCGGCTCGGCGCGCTGCGTCCAGGCGCTATGCCAGGATCCCATGGGATGGAAGTAGTTCGGAATCCCACCGACCATGAAGCCCTTGTAGAAGTTGATGCGCTCGAGCGCGATCTTCGTGTTGTCGCGGTACACGTCGAAGGCGAAGAATCTTAGGTTGAGGCCGGTGGCGAGCACGCAGACGTCGCAGTCGAGGTGCTCGCCAGAACTAAGCAGGATGCCCGAATCCGTGAAGCGCTGAATTGCGGCGGTCTTCATCGTGATCGCTCCCGAGCGCAGCTTCTTTTTCAGGCCGATCGCCACGGCGATGCGCTGCTCCCACGGGTCGTAGCGCGGCGTGAAGTGCTCGCTCATCGCTTGCGCATCGACGGCGCCCGCCCAGTGCCGGCGGAAGAACCAGCGCGCCAGGCGCGGAAAGCGGCGAAAGCCGAGGAAGATCAGATCGTCCCGGAGCTGCAGGTAGTGGCGCAGCCACTTCAGCGGGGCGCGTAGGCCGAGCTGGTAAAGGCTCTGGCACAGGCGAATCAGCGGGCCGGCCTGATTTGAGATTTCGTAGATGTAGGAGGGCGAGCGCTGCAGCAGCGTCAGGGACGCCGATACGGCCGCGAGCTCCGGCGCGCAGCAGATGGCGGTCGAGCCGCTGCCGACGAGCACCACTTTCTTGCCGGCGAAGGTCCGCCGCTCGTCCAGATGCGACGTGTGAACGATCTCGCCCTTGAAGCGTTCGGCACCCTCGAACGCGGGCACATACGGCTCGTCTGCGAAGTAGCCGTTGCCGTTGATCAGAAACTGCGCGCTGAGCACGCCGTTGCTCGTATGCACGGACCAGCGCTGCTCGCGCGAATCGAACGCCACCTTGAGGACGCGCGTGTCGAAGCGGATGCGCGGCAGGATATCGAACTCCTCGGCCACGCCGCGCAGGTAAGTCTGGATCTGCGAGCGGCCCTGCAGGCAGCGCTCGGAAAGGAACGGCTTGAAGCTGAACGAATACTTGATGAAGTCGGAATCGCAGCGCGCGCCGTGCCAGCGGTGGCTCGCCCACACGCCGCCGACATCACTCTTCGCTTCCAGGATGGTGTACGGGATTTTGCTGGCACGCAGGTAGTAGCCCGCGGCGATGCCGGTCATGCCGGCGCCGATGACGATGACGTTCATGGCATGTTTCCCAGAAGGCGCAGCTGCACGCCACGCATGACGGCGCCGGCGGCACAATGCACCTGCAGCTTGCGGTAGAGGTTCTTGATGTGCGTCGTGATGGTGTGCGGCGAAACACCGAGCCGCTCCGCGGCCTGCGAATAGGTGCAGCCGGAGGCGAGGAGCTGGAGCACCTCGGCTTCGCGCGCGGTGAGTTTTTCAGTATTCATTTGATCAACTCCGGAATCGCGGTGGCGAGCCAGGGAACGAGCGTGACGGCGACCAGGCCGATCGCCAGCACGCAGAACACGGGCAGCGCGGCGCGGAACACCTCGGGCAGCGGCCTGCCGAAGCGGTAGGCGGTGAAGAAGAGATTCATGCCGACCGGCGGCGTCAGGTAGCCGAGTTCCATATTGACGAGAAAGATGATCGCGAGGTGCAGCGGGTCGATGCCGAAGGCGGCGCCGAGCGGCACGAGCAGCGGCACGAGCACTACCGTGGCCGAGAAGATGTCGAGCACGCAGCCCGCGAGCAGGAGAAAGACGTTCAGCGCAATGAGGAACAGCCAGCGCGAGCTGACTGCGCCGCTCACCCAGTCGACCAGGCGCTCGGGGAGCTGCGCATCGATCAGAAAGTTGGTGAAGCCAAGCGCGACGCCGAGGATAAGGAGCACGCCGCCGACGAGCAGCCCGCACTGCGCCATCACGCGCGGTACGTCGCGGCGCAGACTAAGGTCACGGTAGACGATGACCTCGACGACGAACGCGTAGACCGCGGTCAGGGCTGCTGCCTCGACCGGCGTGGCGAAGCCGCCAAACAAGGCAACACAGGCGACGAGCGGCAGCAAGAGCTCCCACTTCGCCTCCAGCAGCGCGGCGCGTGCCTCGGCCCAATCAAGCTTGCGCTTCTCGTCAGCCGGCGCACGCGGCGCGAGGCGCAGTCCCCAGACCGCGACCAGCGCCACCATCAGCAGGCCCGGGATCACGCCGGCGAGAAACATCTCCTCGATCGGCAGCTTGGCGACCAGCGCGTAGAGCACGAGCGGCAGGCCGGGGGGGAGAAGGCCGCCGAGCGAGCCGGCGCCCGCCAGAAGACCGAACGCGCTCTTTTGCGAGTAGCCCGCGCTCAGCAGAAGCGGCATCAGCATGCCGCCGAGCGCGATGATCGTGACGCCCGATGCGCCGGAGAACGAAGTGAAGAAGGCGCAGCCGAGCACCGTGACGATTGCCGCCCCGCCGCGCATGCCGCCGAAGAGCGCGTTGAACAAGCGAATGAGCCGCCGCGGCGCGCCCCCTTCGGCGAGGAAATAGCCGGCGAGCGTGAAGAGCGGAATCATCGGCAGCGACGGGTTGACCACCATGCGGTAGTGGTCGAGCGCCACCGCTGCGATCGGCAGGCCTTTGCTCCAGAAGAGGAACAGCGCGAGGCCGCCGAGCGTGGTGAACACCGGCGAGCCGAGCACGGCGGCCGCCAGCACGGCGCCGATGGCGGCGAGCGCGGTGGCGTCGTGCAGCGGCAGGTGGCTGGCCGCCGCGAATGCGACCGCAGCGGCGAGCGCGAGTGCGGCGAGACGCGCCGACCAGTTCTCCGCTGCCTCGAACGCGAGGCGTGCCATGAGGAGCGCGAAGCCGAACGGCAGCACGACCTGCGCCATCCACACCGGGATACCGTAGACGATGATGTTGCCGCCGGCGCGTTCGGTCAGCACGAACTCGGCGCTCGCCAGCAGGAGCAGCGCCGAGACGACCGCCGCCACCGTGCGGGTGAAGAAGCGCGCGAGCGCCGCGCTCTTGCCATTGAGTAGCGCGTCGACGGTGGAGAGCGAGAGCAGCCGGCCTTCGCGCGCGGCAACCCCGGCACCGAGCATGCTGGCGACAAGGGCCAAGTGCTGGGTGAGCGAGGCCGCGCCCGAGATCCCGGTGTGGAGCGTTGCGCGTAGAGCGATCTCGCCGAGCGGCAGGAGCGCCATGGCGCCGAGCGCGACAGACAGCGCGAGGTTCTCGACCGTCTTCATTGGGTCCTCCCTTGCCTCGCGCGGTACTCACCCAGCAGGCGCTGCACTTCGTCGAAGAAATCGGCCGGCACCATGTGGCCTCGCACGAGCGGGTACATCTCCTCGGCGGCGCGCCGCCACTCGGCTTCGAGCTCGGGCGTCAGCTTCTGCACCTTGAGGCCGCGCTTCGTCATCGCAGCGACCGATTCCTCGTGCTCGCGGCGGCTGAGCGCCCGAAGTTGCACGCCCATCTCCGCGCCTGCCTTGGCGAGTGCGTCGCGGCCCGCGGGCGTCATGGCGTCCCATGCCTTGCGCGTGACGATCACCGCGCCGACCAGCGGAGCCCAGTCGAGCTCGAGCATGTAGGGCGCGTGCGGATAGAACTGCAGCGTGAGTGCCCAGAACGGCGTGGTGGGCACCATGTTGACCATCCCCGTCTGCAGCCCCGGCAGGATGTCCGCGACCTCGAGCACCACGGGGTGGTAGCCGAGGCTCTTCATGATGTCCGCTTGCGGCGCGTCCCCCGCCCAGGCAAAGATCTTCAGGTGCTGGTAGTCCTGCGGCCGCGCGGCGGGCGACTTTGAGAAGAAGCGCACCCACCCCGCGTCACCCCAGCAGAGCACGACGAAGCCGCGCTCGAGGAAACGCTTTTCCAGCGCCGGCCGCAGCTTGTCGCGCACGTAGTCGAGCTCGTCCCAGGAGCGGAAGATGAGTGGCATCTTCTGCAGCGCCGATACCGACGGATCGATCTCGGTGAGGCCGATGACCGTGAGCATCGCCGCGTTCAGCTGGCCCACGCGCAGGCGGCGCACCATGTCGGCTTCGCCGCCCTGTGAGCCGCCGCCGTAGACGGTGAATTCCGCGCCCGCGCCTTCCGCAGCGCGCCACTTCTCGCCCATCTCGAGCAGGCTCCGGTGCCACGCGGTGCCGCGCGGCGCAAGCGCACCAAGGCGCACCTTCACCGCCTCGGCCTGCACTGCCTGGCCGAGCACGCCGAGGATGAGAGCTACGATGATTCGGATGACGAGCATGACGGCTCCTTCATTCGGTGAAGAGCCGCTCGCTGCGCGCGAGCAGCCAGCGCGCGCGCCGCTGAGCGACCAGGTTCGCGAGTCGGTTGTCCGGGTGCTGGGCAGCGTCGATGCTGAGCGCCTGCTTCAGCAGCGCCTCGAATTCGGCGCGCCGCTGCTGCGGCACGCTGACGGCTTCCGCGAGCGCGATGAACGGCGCCGCGTCGCCGCCTGCGCTCAGCTCCACGGCGCGGGCGAAATGGATGCGGGCGCGCTGCACGGGGTCCCCCTGAGCGGTGAGCCGCGCCGGCTCGTAGCCGATGAGGAAGGTGTGGATCGCGCCCCGGTCGTACGATTCGTCGAGCTCGAGCGCACGGTCGATCAGCGCCTCCATCGCCGGTAGCTCACCGAGGAGTTCGGCGCTGTCCTTCGACGACGCAATCAGCGCCGCCCATGCCGCGCCTGTCCAATAGAGTGCCGGCACGTCGGCCACGCCGAATTGCGCTACGGCTCGGCGAGGCTCGTCGTGCAGCTCGCGCGCAAGCTCAGGGCGACCGACGGACAGTGCCCGCAGACCGTAGTCGCGCGCGCGGCGATACAGGCGCGCGGCGCGTTGCTGCAGCGCCGTGGCGCTGGCGATATCGCGATCTTCGAGCTCCTCGGCCTCCTGCTGCACGAACGCATAGGCGTACTGGGTGAAGCCGCGAGCGCAGGCGACGAGCAGCCCGCGATGGCGCGGATTCTCGGCGAGCAGGGTCTCGGTGAGCTTCAGACTGAACGGTGCCGCGGCGCGCACCAAGTCGGGGTCGTCGTCGGCGGCGAAGGCTGACCCGCCGTTCGCGAGCGCCTCGCTCACATTGTTGAGCGCGTACTGCTTGAGCGAGCAGCCGTTGAGCGCTAGCGCAACTGCAACGACGAGGATCGCTTTCATCGTCGCCTCCTCAGCTCGCGACGTACGCGGACATGGCGCGGAAGTGCTGCGTGACTTCGCGCGCGGCGGCGAGCCACGACATCTCGCGATAGGCGAGGCCATGGCGGCGGCAGAATTCGCGGGTGATGTGCCGCGCGATGCGGAGCCGGGCCGTGGGCATCGCCGGGAACAGGTGGTGCTCGATGTGGTTATTGACACCGCCGAAGAAGAAGTCCGCCAGGCGCGAGTCGCCGAGATTGCGAGTCACGGCGAGCTCCTGGCGGAACAACGAGACCGACTCCTGCGGCTCGATAACGCGCGTGCCGATGTGATTCACGACAAAGGCGGCACCGGTATAGCCGCCGATGAGGAGCGTGATCAGTCCGTAGTTGAGGAGCGCATCGCCCACGCCAAGCACGATGGCGGGCGGAACGAGCCACATCGCGTAGTGCACGCCGACGACCAGTTGGTCGATGCGCGTGCTGCGCGGCTCGCGCGCGAGGAATCGCAGGCTGTCGATCTTGAGCGTGAAGCCCTGCAGCCACACCAGCACCCAGATGAGCACTGCCTGATGGCGGCTGATCCAGCGCCCGATACCCCGCTTCGCCGCGGCCGATTCGGCATACATGCTGAAGAACTCCGACTGCATGTCCGGATCGCGCGAGCGGTCGTTGCAGTGCGGATGGTGCCGGCGGTGAATGTGCTGGAAGTAGGAGTAGCAAAGCGCCGTAAGCAGTGTGTGGAAGAGCTGCCCGAGGAAATCGGCGAGCCGCCGGTTCGCGGTGATCCCGCCGTGACCCGCTTCGTGGGCGAGGAAGCCGCCGTGCATCGTGAAGAACGCACCGGCGACGATCACGGCAAGCCGCAGCGGCATGCCGGGCGCAGTGAGTAGCGCGCCGTACACGGCGCTGTAGCCGCCAATGACGAACGCTGCATAGGCGGCGCAGCGCGTGCTCGCCGGCTGAAAGCAGCCCGCGCGCAACAACTCGGCAAACAACGCCCGGTGCAGCGGGTCGACTCGCGACTCGAGCCGCCCGGCATTGCTGGTTCTCATTCTTGTGCTCCCTCGCCGGCGTTATTGCCGGTCTCCGGCTATAGAGCACCGCCCATGCCATCTTCTAACTCATTGATACTTATTGGTTCGATCTAAGGATCAATGCTAATGGCTTGCATGAAATGCTTGTGAGAC
Source organism: Burkholderiales bacterium (assembly GCA_035689325.1). GTDB lineage: Bacteria > Pseudomonadota > Gammaproteobacteria > Burkholderiales > SG8-39 > SCGC-AG-212-J23. The sequence continues at coordinate 39,673 of DASSLQ010000204.1, forward strand.
ATACATTTCTTGCATGTCACAAATAGGTGCAGCCGACCAGGAGTTCCTGCGCGCGCTCGCGGATGTGGTATTCGGCAACCCGTTCACGGCGCAACGCATGGCGCTGATCCGCCGCTTGGCGCCTGAGGCACCAGGCGATCTGACGAGCGATCGCGAGGCGCTGGTGCGCGTGGTCGCACTGAGGCTCGCGCGTTTTATGCGCGAACAACCGCTCGGCGGGCTCGACGCCGAGGAGCGGCGGCTGCTCGAGCCGGCGTTTCTCTACATCGCGTACCACCGCAGCGTGCCGCAGCTCGACGCACACATCGCGCGGCAGGCGGACCAAGGCGGCGAGCCGCTCGGGGCGCCCTTCGGGGACGAGGTAGTTCGCGAGCTGGTACAGCACGGCTTCAGCGAGGAGCGGGCCGTACGCTTCCTCGCCTTTTTCTTCCAGTTGCGGCGGGCCTTTTACTTCATCGACAGGTCGCTCGCCGGCGCCAGCGCCTCGATGGAGCGATTTCGCCAGGCACTGTGGAACAACATGTTCACCCATGACATGCGCGCCTACGAGGCGGCGTTCTGGAACCGCATGGAGGATTTTTCGACGCTGCTGCTCGGCGAGACCGGCACGGGCAAGGGATCCGCCGCCGCCGCCATCGGCCGCTCGGAATTCATCCCATACCTGCCCAGGGAACGCCGCTTCGCCGCCAACTTCGCGGAAAGCTTCATCGCCATCAACCTGTCTCAATTCCCCGAGACGCTCATCGAGTCGGAACTTTTCGGCCACCGCAAGGGCGCATTCACCGGCGCCGTCGATCATCACCAGGGCGTGTTCGAGCGCTGCAATGCGCACGGCGCGCTGTTCCTCGACGAGATCGGCGAAGTCGCCGTGCCGGTGCAGATCAAGCTGCTGCAGGTGCTGCAGGAGCGCACTTTTACCCCGCTCGGCGGTCGAGAGAAGAAGCGCTTTTCCGGGCGCGTGATCGCCGCCACCAACCGCGCGCTCGGCGAATTGCGCCATAGCGGGCGCTTTCGCGAGGACTTCTACTACCGACTCTGTTCCGACGTCATTCACGTCCCAACGCTGCGCGAGCGGCTGCAGGAGTCGGCGTCCGAGCTCGCCGATCTCGTTCGCCTGATCGTCACGCGCACCGCCGGCGACGTGAGCCTCGTTGGCTATGTGCTGGAGGCGCTCGAGCGCGATCTGCCGCGTGGTTACGCCTGGCCGGGTAACGTGCGCGAGCTCGAGCAGGCGGTGCGCCGCATCTTGCTCACTGGCGGCTACAAGCCCGACCTCGGCCCGCCGGCGGCGCTCGACGATGAAGAGCGGCTCATCGCGCGGCTACGTGAGGGCGATCTCAGCGCAGATGAGCTGCTCGCGAGCTACAGCGCCATGCTGTATGGGCGCCTGGGAAGCTACGCCGCCGTCGCCGAGCGCACGCGCCTCGATCCACGCACTTCTCGCAAATATGTGCTGAGCGCAAAATCCGGATAGAACGCGCAAGCCGGCGCTCTTAGAGTACGGGTTATGAACGGTCAGCTGGAGAAGGCAAAGGAATACCTCGACGCACGGCGCGGCGAGCGCGTGACGCTCACCGAGCTCGCGCAGGCGGTGGGCGCGAGCCCGTTTCACTTGCAGCGGCGCTTCAAGGAGGCGTTCGGCGTGTCGCCGCGGGACTACCAGGAGGCGCACCGGCTCGAGTCCGTCAAAGCGTCGCTGCAGAACGGCAGCCGCGTCGCCGACGCCGTGTTTGAAGCGGGATACGGCTCCGTCTCCCGCTTCTACGAGAAGCCGCATCTCGGCATGCATGCGCGGGCCTATCGTGCGCGCGGCAAGGGCCAATCGATCCGCTACTGCACCTTTGCGACCTCGCTCGGCACC
>DASSLQ010000205.1:0-8319 GCA_035689325.1 Burkholderiales bacterium
ACCAACGCGACGGTGGTGGCGACGACCAAGGGCCAGGGCGGCGCGGATATAGCGCAGCTTCAGGGCCTCACGGTTCCCGTGCACCTCGTCGGACCGTTCGACGCGCTCAAGTACCAGGTCGACTACGGCGCCGCGGCCGCACAGTTCGCGCGCTCCAAGGCGGGCGAGCGAATCAAGGGCGCGCTCGAAGAGCGCCTGGGCATCGCCAAGCCGCCGGCCGGCGGCGACCAGGCTGCGCCTTCGGGTCAGGGCAGCTCGGGTAACAACCCGCTCGACAAGCTCAAGGGCTTGCTCGGGCGCTGATCTCCGCGAGCGCGCCGATCCACTCCGGCGAGTCGTTGAGGCAGGGAACCAGCTCCAGCGATTCGCCGCCCGCATCCTCGAAGCGCTGGCGTGCGCGGATGCCGATCTCTTCCAGCGTCTCGAGGCAATCGGCCACGAATCCGGGGCAGATGACGTCCACGCGGCGCAGCCCGTCGCGTGCAAGATCGACCATCGTCTGCTCCGTATAGGGCTCGAGCCAGCGCGCATAGCCGAAGCGCGACTGGAACGTCACGCGCCATTCGGAATCGCGCAGGCCGAGCGCGCGCGCGAGAAGCGCCGCCGTGGCGCGGCACTCGCGCTCGTAGTCGCCGGCGGCGCGCTGGGGCAGGCCGTGGAAGCTCATCAGCAGCATGAGGCCGCGGCCGCGCTCGTCCCAGTGCCGGCGGACGCGCGCCGCGAGGGCGGCGACATACGCCGGATGATCGTGGAAGCCGCGCACGACCGGCACGTTGCGCGGCAGTACGTCGAGCACGCTGCCGGTCGTGCTCGCCGCGTACTGCGGATAGAGCGGCACGACTACCGGGTCCACGAGACCGCTCAATGCGCTTGCAATCGCCGGTGCGCCGTAGCGCATCGCATAGCGTACCGGCCGCTCCAGCCGCTCGGCGAGCAGCGCCGCCATGCGCGCGGTGTAGACGGCGAGCGGCGAGCCTTCCGCCATCCAGATCTGCGCGTACTTGTGCGCCGATTGCGGTGCGCGCAGCGGCAGCACCACACCGTGCAGCAGCGGCAGCCACAGCCACCGCGGCAGCGGCACCACGCGCGGATCGGCGAGGAATTCGGCGAGATACCTGCGCACTGCCGGCGCCGACGGCGCCGCCGGCGTGCCGAGATTGATGAGGAGGATGCTCTTCAAGAAAAAGGGGTCAGGGCAATTTTCCCGTTACCCGTGTTTCAGGAAAATTGCTCTGACCCCTTTTCCTAGTGTTGCGAAAGGGCGCTCGACAGGAGCTTGGCGGTGATGTCGACGATCGGGATGACGCGGTCGTAGGCCATGCGCGTCGGGCCGATGACGCCCACGGTGCCGACCACTTCGCCGTCGACCTTATACGGCGCCGTGACGACGCTGACATCGTCCGGGGCGCTGAAGCCCGATTCGCCGCCGATGAAGATCTGCACGCCCTGCCCGCGCAGCGAGACGTCGAGAATCTGCAGCAGCGAGGTCTTGCGCTCGAAGAGCTCGAACAGCTGGCGCAGCCGCCGCATGTCCTGCGACAGGTCCTGGAGGCTGAGGAGATTGCGCTCGCCCGAGATGACGTAGGTCTCGCTGCCCTCGCTCATGGCGCGGTTGCCCGCGTCCACCGCGGTGGTGAGGAGCTGGACAATGTCCTGGCGCAGCTCGCCGAGCTCCGACTGCAGCCGGGCGCGGATGTCTTCGAAGGCCTGCCCGGAGTAGTGCTGGTTGATGTAGTTCGCCGCCTCGGTGAGCTCGGAGGAGGTGAAGTCGCGCTCGGTGAAGAGGATGCGGTTCTGCACGTCGCCCTCGGGCGTGACCACGATCAGCAGCACGCGCTTCTCGGAAAGCTTGAGGAACTCGATGTGACGAAAGGTCATCGCCCGGCGCCGCGGCGTCATGACGACGCCCGCGAACTGCGTTAGCTGCGAGAGCAGGTGCGAAGCCGCATGGATCACGCGCTGCGGGTTGTCCGGATGCAGCTCGCCCTCCATGCGCTGCACCGCGTGCGACTCGAGCGGCTTGATGACGAGCAGCGTGTCGACGAAGAAGCGATAGCCAAGTGGCGTCGGCACGCGGCCCGCGGAAGTATGCGGGCTCGCGATGAAGCCGAGGTCCTCGAGATCCGCCATCACGTTACGGATCGTCGCCGGCGAGAGATCGAGCCCGGAGTACTTCGAGAGCGTGCGCGAGCCGACCGGCTGGCCCTCGGCAATGTAGCGCTCGATCAACGTCTTGAGCAGGATCTGGGCGCGCTTGTCGAGCATGCGATTCATTGTACACTCGCAGCCGCGATGCCCTCCGCAGCAAAACCGAGCTTCAGCCGCGTGGCGCTGATCGGCAAGCTCGGCAGCGCGGAGATCGGCACGTCGCTGCGCGAGCTGATCGCGTTCCTCAAAGCGCGCAGCTGCGACGCTCTCATCGAGAAGGAGACCGCGGGCGAGATCGGCGCGCCGGGTCTCGACTACGCCGCGATCGGCAGCGCCGCCGATCTCGCGGTCGTGATCGGCGGCGACGGCACGCTGCTCGCCGCTGCCCGCAACCTCGTGCGCCATCGCGTGCCGGTGGTGGGCGTCAACCTCGGCCGCGTCGGTTTCATGACGGACATCGGTCATCGCGACATGCGTACCGGCATCGGCGCGATCCTCGATGGCAAATACACGATCGAAGAGCGCGCGGTGCTCGACGCGGAGATCCTGCGCGGCACGCAGTCGGTGCTGCGCACCATTGCGCTCAACGAAGCCGTGGTGGGCAAGGGCTCGCAGGGACGGCTGATCGAATTCGAGCTCGCGCTCGACGGCGAATTCATCTACACGCTGCGCGCCGACGGCATGATCGTCGCCACGCCGACCGGCTCGACCGCCTACGCGCTCTCGGCGCAGGGCCCGATCCTGCACCCGGCGGTGCCCGCGCTCGCGCTGGTGCCGCTCGCGCCGCACATCCTGTCCGCGCGCCCCGTGAGCGTCAGCGACCGCAGCGTCATCGAGATCATCCTCAAGCAGGCGCTCGATGCGCGCGCGCACTTCGACGGCCTCGCGCTCGCCGACATGCGCGAAGGCGACCGGCTCGTGCTCAAGCGCTCCGCGGACGTGGTGCGCTTCGTCCATCCGCCCGGCTACCGCTACTTCGCCACGCTGCGCGAGAAGCTCGGCTGGAGCGAGGTGCGCGCCAAGGTCCAGTAGCGTGCTGCGCGCGCTCGAAGTCCGCGACTTCGTGCTGATCGAGCACGCGTCGCTCGAGCTCGAGGCCGGCTTCAGCGCCCTCACCGGCGAGACCGGCGCCGGCAAGTCGATCCTGGTGGACGCGATCGAGCTGCTGGTCGGCGGCCGCGCCGATGCCGCGTTCGTGCGCGAAGGGGCGCAGCGCGCGGAGCTCTCAGGCGAGTTCGACGTCTCCAAGGCGATGGAAGCCTGGCTCGGCGAGCGTGACCTCGCCGGCGATCCGGGTGCCGTGGTGCTGCGCCGGTCACTGGACCGCGCCGGGCGCTCGCGCTGCTTCATCAACGGCCACGCGGCGACGCTCGCGCAGCTCAAGGAAGCAGGCGAGTGGCTGGTCGATCTGCACGGGCAGCACGCGCACCAGTCGCTCTTGCGTGCGCCTGCCCAGCGTGAGCTCCTCGACGCGCACGCCGGTGCGGAGGCGCTCGCGCGCGAGACGGCGCAGGCATTTCGCGACTGGCAGCGCCTCGAGCAGGTCGCGGCCGAGGCGAGCGCGCAATTTGCGCAGCGCGAAGCCGAGCGTGTTGATATCGCCGAGCGGCTCGACCACTTGCGCAAGCTCGGGCCGCGCGACGGTGAATGGGAGGAAGTGGCGGCCGAACACAAGCGCCTGCAGCACGGCTCGAGCCTGCTCGCCGGCGCGCAATCGTCGCTCGAAGCGCTCGCGGAAGCCGATGGTGCTGCGCTTGCTCAGCTGCGGGCCGTAGCGAATCGCCTGCGCGCGCTCTCCGAGCACGACGCCAAGCTGCAGCCGGTGCTCGCGCTGCTCGAGTCCGCCGAGGTGCAGGCGGGGGAGGCGGTACGCGAGCTGCGCAACTACGCCTCGCGCGTCGAGCTCGATCCCGGCCGGCTGCAGGAGGTCGAGGCCCGCATCGAAGCGCTGCACTCCGCCGCGCGACGCCATCGCGTGCGCCCGGAGGAGCTGCCGGCGCGCCTCGCCGAGCTCGAGCAACGCCTGCACGAATTGGAGCTGGCGGTGAACCCGCAGGCGCTCGAACGGGAAGTCGCTGCCGCCCGGGCTCGCTATGAGGCCGCCGCCAAGAAATTGTCAGCGAAGCGTGCCGCCGGTGCCCAGGCTCTCGCGAAGGCGGTGACGGCAGCGATGCAGCAGCTCGCGATGCAAGCCGGGCGCTTCAACGTCGCCCTCACGAAGCTCGATGAGCCGAGCGCGCAAGGCGCCGAGGCGATCGAGTTCGAAGTCGCGTCGCACCCGAGCCTGCCGCTGCGGCCGCTCGCGCGCGTGGCCTCCGGCGGCGAGCTCTCGCGCATCAGCCTGGCGATTCAACTGGTCGCCGCCAAGGCATCGCCCGTGGCGACCCTGGTCTTCGACGAAGTGGACGCCGGCATCGGCGGCGCGGTGGCGCAGACTATCGGGCGCTCGCTCAAGCGGCTGGGCAAGGAGCGCCAGGTACTGTGCGTCACGCACTTGCCGCAGGTCGCCGCGAGCGCCGACACGCAATGGGCGGTCAGCAAATCACCGTCACTGAAGATTCGCGTGCAGCGCCTCGATCGCACCGCGCGCATCGACGAACTCGCGCGCATGCTCGGCGGCGCCGAAGCGACGGCGCGCAAGCACGCGAGCGAGCTCCTCGACGCTAGCTAGGGCGAAACAGGAACCAGAGTCCCAGCAGTCCTACCGCGACCGACACGATCTGGCGGAAGCGCTCGCGTGACAGGCCCAGCAACAAGCGCTCGCCGGCCAGCGTTCCCGCCAGTACGCCGATGATCGTCAGTGCCACCAGCGGCCACAGCCGCGTGAGTTCGCCGCCAGCGCGATAGAGATAAACCGGAGTGCGCACGAGGTCGATCATCACCCCGATGATCGTCGAGGTGGCGACGAACGCGCGCGGCTCTAGATGAAATGCCGATAGCGCTGCCGCGCGCAGCCCTCCTTGATTGCCGACCACACCGCCGAAAAAGCCCGAGAGCGCGCCGAGCACCCAGACGAGAGGCCCGCGCGGCTTCCAGCGCTCCGACCATCCGGCAATGCCGGCGGTCGCCGTGAGGACAAGCAGCGCACCCAGCACCCGGCCGAGCGCAGCCGGGGCGAGCTGCGCGAAGATCAGCGCGCCGGCGAGCCCGCCGACCGTGCTCAGGATGCCGAAGCGGACGAGGACCCGCGCGTCAAGGAAGCGGCGCAGTCGCCATCCGCGCAGCAGTCCGCCTGAAAGGTGCGGCAACGCGATCGCGGCGATGGCGACGTCCGTGCCGTAGCGCGCCGCCATGAATGGCGTGAGCAAACTGCCGATGCCGAAGCCGACGATCGAGGCCGTCGCACCAGCAACGAACGAGACGAGTGCCATCAGGCTGAAGAACCAGAGCGACATTCACCCGCGATGCGCCGGCGAGAAAAGCTCGATCGGATTGCCGTCCGGGTCCAGAAGTGTCACATCTGCGACCAGATAGCGAACGCCGTGAAACCCGGCAGCGCCTCGAATGCGGTCCTGCGCCATGGTTATTGCTGCGGCTAACCGGCTCGGTAAGGGCAGTCCTTCTTGATGCAATCGGCGTAGAGCGCCAGCGAATGGCCGTGCAGCGCGAAGCCGCGCCCGCGCGCGATCTCGTTCTGGCGCCGCTCGATGTCGGCGTCGTAGAACTCCTCGACGCGCCCGCACTGCAGGCACACGAGGTGGTCGTGGTGGCGGCCTTCGTTCAGCTCGAACACCGACTTGCCGGTCTCGAAGTGCTGGCGCGAGAGCAGGCCCGCCTGCTCGAACTGCGTGAGCACCCGGTAGACGGTGGCAAGGCCGACGTCGATGCCTTCGGCGATGAGCGCCTTGTAGACGTCCTCGGCCGAGAGATGCCGAACCTTGCTCGTCTCGAACAGCTCGAGGATCTTGCGGCGGGGCAGGGTCGCCTTGAGACCGCTCTCCTTCAGGCTCTGCACCGGGCTCATCGACTATCATTATAGGCGCATGGTGCGTGCTGCCTTCGCGGTCTTCGTTCTCGCTCTCGTCGCGGGCTGCGGCGTGCCGCGCATTCCCGGCATCACGCCTTACAAGCCCGAGATCCAGCAGGGCAACTACGTGTCGCAGGAAATCATCGCGCAGGTGAAGCCCGGCATGACGCGCGAGCAGGTGCGCTTCCTGATGGGGACGCCGCTGCTCACCGACATCTTCCACGCCGATCGCTGGGACTACGTGTACTGGCGCGAGGCGGAGAACGGCAAGCGCGAGACACGCAAGGTCGCGCTCTTCTTCAGCGAGAACAAGCTCGAGCGCATCGAGGGCGACGCGCAGTTGCCACAAATGTCGCCGGCGGCCGGCCGATGAAGGTCGCGCTCGCCGGCGCCGGCGGCCGGATGGGGCGCACACTGATCGAGGCCGTGCTCGCCGATCGCGAGCTCACGCTCGGCTGCGCATTCGACGTGCCGGCGAGCGCCGCCGTCGGCAGCAAGGCGGGCGCCATCACCATTGGCTCGGATCCCGCAGCCGCCGCGCAATGCGACGTGCTCATCGACTTCACGCGCCCCGAGGGCACGCTCGCGAACCTCAAGCACGCGCGCGCGATGGTGATCGGCACCACCGGCTTCTCCGCGGCGCAGCGCAAGAGCATCGCGGACGCCGCGCAGCGCATCCCGATCGTCATGGCGGCGAACTTCGCCGTCGGCGTCAACGCCGCCTACAAGCTTGCCGAAACCGCGGCGCGCATCCTCGGCCAGGGCTACGACGTCGAGATCATCGAGGCGCACCACCGCCACAAGGTCGACGCACCCTCCGGCACCGCGCTGAAGCTGGGCGAAGTCGTCGCGCAGGCGCTGAGGCGGGAGCTGCCGAAGGTGGCGCGCCACGGCCGCCAGGGCGAGACCGGCGAGCGCTCGGCGCAGGAGATCGGCTTCCACGCCATTCGCGGCGGCGACATCGTCGGCGAGCACACCGTGCTCTTCGCCGGCGCCGGCGAGCGCGTCGAGATCACCGTGCGCTCGCAGAGCCGCACCACCTACGCGATGGGGGCGCTACGCGCCGCGAAGTGGCTTCGGGGCAAGGCCCCCGGCCTCTACGACATGTTCGACGTGCTGGGCCTTCGCTAAGCCGCGACGTCGTTCCCGCGCAAGCGGGAACCCATGCTTTTAAGAAAAACTGGGCCTCCGCTTTCGCGGGGGCGACGGTTGCGCTTGCCTAAGCCGTATAATTGCGGCGGCAGGACGAGCGGGAAGGGCAGCAGCCTTTCCCGCTTTTCGCATCCGCATCCATAAATGACCAGCCAAGACGCAGCGCTTCTCGTCCTCGCCGACGGGACGGTGTTTCGCGGCCGCTCGATCGGCGCGCGCGGCATGGCCGTCGGCGAAGTGGTGTTCAACACCGCGATGACCGGCTACCAGGAGATCCTCACCGATCCGTCCTACTGCCGGCAGCTCGTCACGCTGACCTATCCGCACATCGGCAACACCGGCGTCAACGACGAGGATGCCGAATCGGCCCGCATCTTCGCCGAGGCACTCATCGTGCGCGACCTGCCGCGGCGGCACTCGAGCTGGCGGGCGCGCTCCGATCTCTCGTCCTACCTTGCCAGGCACAACATTCCGGGCATCGCCGACATCGACACGCGGAGCCTCACGCGCATCCTGCGCGAGAAGGGCGCGCAGAACGGGTGCCTATACGCTCTTGACCCGAAAGAGCAGGCCGGCGAGGTCGCCGAGCAGAAGGCGCTCGCCAAGGCGCGCGAGTTCCCCGGCCTCGCCGGCATGGACCTCGCGAAGGTCGTCACCGTGCGCGAGCCCTACGAGTGGAACGAGGGCCGCTGGGAGCTTGGCAGCGGCTACCGTCACGCGGAGGACGCCAAGGCGCACGTCGTCGCCTACGACTACGGCATCAAGCGCAACATCCTGCGCATGCTGGTCGAGCGCGGCGCGCGCGTCACGGTCGTCCCCGCGCAGACACCGGCACGCGAGGTGCTGCGCCTGAAGCCGGACGGCGTCTTCCTGTCGAACGGTCCCGGCGACCCGGAGCCCTGCGACTACGCGATCGAGGCGATCGGCGAGATCCTCGACGCCACGCGCATCCCGGTGTTCGGCATCTGCCTCGGCCACCAGCTGATGGGCCTCGCTTCCGGCGCGAAGACCATGAAAATGAAGTTCGGCCACCACGGCGCGAACCATCCGGT
>DASSLQ010000206.1:0-2916 GCA_035689325.1 Burkholderiales bacterium
TCACCAGCTCCTCTTCGCTGAAGTGCTCGCGCACCGCTGCATAAACCGCGTCGGGCACGTGGCCTTCGGCGATGCGCGTCAGCGCCTCGCACCACTCGAGCGCCGCGCGCTCGCGCTCGCTGTAGAGGGAGACCTCGCGCCAGGCGTCGAGTAGGTACAGGCGCTGCTCGGTCTCGCCGCCGGCGCGCGCGTCCTTGCTGTGCATGTCGAGGCAATACGCGCAGCCGTTAAGCTGTGATGCGCGCATCTTCACGAGCTCGAGCAGCTTGGGCTCAAGGCCGGAGTTGTTGACGTAGGTCTGCAGGCCGAACATGGCGTTGACGGCTTTCGGCGAGACGCGGGCGATATCGATGCGTGCTTTCATGATGTCTCCTTGGGTTGAAGGTTCTCCCTGGAAGACAGCGCCAGGTAGCGGCGGTTCTGTTCTGCGGCCGTCGCTTAAAGCCAGCGGCGCACGGCCACCTTGTAGGGCAGGTACTCCGTGGGGAAGCGCGTCTGCAAATAGCGCTCCTCGCGCGGGATGACCACGAACGAGATCAGCGCCACCGCCGGGACAAGCGTGAGCAGCAGCCAGAGGCTGTCGACCCAGCAGGCGAGGCCAAGCTGGAGCAGTGTGAAGGCGAGATAGATCGGGTTGCGGCTGTAGCGAAAGGGCCCCGTGCGCACGATCACGGTGGTGGGACGATCTCCGGGCACGGGCGTGCCGGCGGCGCGCAACGTGCGCACGGCGAAGACGAACAGCGCGACGGCGATCAACACGATCGCGACGCCAAGCGGCGTGCTCACCGCATAAGGGATGAAGGCCACCGGCCACACGACGTGCAGCAGGACACCGAGCGCGATCGCGCCCAGGTACACGAGCGGCGGCCGCACCATTCCCCGGTTCGCGACTTCCGGCAGCTCGTCCGATTTACATAACTTCACGTCGCAGCAAGACTCCGCTGACCTATGGCGCAGACACTTCCCGCATTCTCACGGAAGGAGAAAGCGATGAACAGATTCAGGCGCATCACCCTGGCAGGGGCGCTCGGCGCGCTCACCGCCGGTGTGGCCTACAAGGCGTTCGCACACGGCGGCCACTGGCACGGAGACGGACCGATCGATCCCGCGGACCTCGACAAGCATCTCGACCGAATGCTGAAGCACCTGTACGTCGAGATCGATGCCACGGACGCGCAGAAGCAGCAGCTCGAGCCGATCGTGAAGCAGGCGGTGAACGACCTGCTGCCGCTGCGCGAGAAGCTGCACGCCGGGCGGGGCGAAGCGCTCGAGCTGCTCGCGCAGGAGCGCGTTGATCCAGCGGCGCTCGAGGCGCTGCGCGCGAAGCACATCGCGCTTGCCGACGAAGCCTCGCGCCGGCTGACGCGCGCCATCGCCGAGATCGCCGACGTGCTGACGCCGGCGCAGCGCAAGCAGCTCGCGGCGCACATCGCCCGCCGCCACGCGCGGGTATAGTCGGAGCGAGTGGCACGTGTTCTGCTGATCGAAGACGACGCGCGCCTCGGCGCGATGCTTTCCGAATACCTCGGCGGCGCGGGCTACCGCGTGACCCAGGAGGCGAGCGGCGCGAGCGGGCTCGAGCGGCTCGCAAGAGAGCCCTACGATGCGCTGGTGCTCGATCTCTCGCTCCCCGACATCGACGGCCTCGAGGTCTGCCGGCGCCTGCGCGCGCGCTGGGACCTGCCGGTGCTGATGCTCACGGCGCGCGGCGAGGCGATGGACCGCATCGTCGGGCTGGAGATCGGTGCCGACGATTATCTGCCGAAGCCGTTCGAGCCGCGCGAGCTGCTCGCCCGCCTGAACGCGCTCCTGCGGCGCGCCAACCGCCCGGCGAAGGCAGCCGTGCTGCGCTTCGGCAGGCTGGAGATCGATCGCGATGCGCGCAGCGTGCGCCTCGACGGCGCCGAGCGCAGCATCACCTCGTTCCAGTTCGATCTCCTGGTGGCGCTCGCCGAGAGCGCCGGGCGCGTGCTTTCGCGCGAGGCGCTGATGGACCTCATGAAGGGCGAGAAGCTCGAGGCCTTCGACCGCTCGATCGACGTGCACGTCTCGCGCATCCGCGCCGCGATCGAGGACGACGCGAAGAAGCCGCGCCGCATCATCACCGTGCGCGGCGCGGGCTACGTGTTCGCGAAGCAACAGAACTGATGACGCGGACGCAGAGCTAGTTATGCGCAGGCTGTACCTGCGCATCTACTTCGCGGTGCTCGCGAGCCTCGTGGTATTCGCCGTGGCCGCGGCCGCGCTCTGGCACAGCGTTGCCGAGCCGCGCGAGGGCGACGATCTCGCGCTGATTGCGCGCAACGTCCTGCCGCCGGCGGCCGCCTCGCCCGCCGAGCAGCAGGCGGCGCTCGAGCGCGTGGTGCGCGACGTGCGCGTCGACCTTGCGCTCTTCGGCGCCGATGGCACCCGTCTCGCCGCCGTCGGCGCGCCGCTGCCCGCGCCGCAGCGCGCCTGGTGGCGCTTCAGCGGCGGTCCCTTCTGGGCGTCGCAACTGCCGGACGGCCGCTGGCTCGTCTCGCGCCCGCATCACCGGCGTGGACCGGCGTTCGTCCTCGCCGCGCTCGCGCTGATCCTCGCGGCGGTGGGCGTCGGCGCCTACCCGGTCGTGCGGCGCGTGACGCGGCGGCTCGAGCGGCTGCAGCAGGGCGTGGAGGCGCTCGGCGCGGGCGACCTGGCGGCGCGCGTCAAGGTCGAGGGGCACGACGAGGTCGCGCGGCTCGCGGCGAGCTTCAACCGCGCCGCGGGGCGCATCGAGGAGCTCGTAGCCGCGCACAAGTGGCTCCTCGCCAACACCTCGCACGAGCTGCGCACGCCGCTCGCGCGTATCCGCATGGCGCTCGAGCTCGGCAAGGACAAGAGCGTGATCGAGCGCGACATCGCCGAGCTCGACGCGCTGATCGACGAGGTGCTGCT
>DASSLQ010000207.1:0-17487 GCA_035689325.1 Burkholderiales bacterium
GTGCTGCTCGCGATCGGCGCACGCTTCGACGACCGCGTCATCGGCAATCCGGCGCACTTCGCGCAGAACCCGCGCAAGATCATCCACATCGACATCGACCCGTCGTCGATCTCCAAGCGCGTGAAAGTCGATGTGCCGATCGTCGGCAACATCCCCGACGTACTCGACGACCTGCTCAAGCTCCTGCGCGCCGGGCGCGTGCCGGACGTGAGCGCGTGGTGGAGGCAGATCGACGCCTGGCGGGCGAAGGATTGCCTGCGCTACGACCGCAATTCGAAGATCATCAAGCCGCAGTTCGTGCTGGAGAAGCTCTACGAGGTGACCAAGGGCGACGCCTTCATCACTTCCGACGTCGGCCAGCACCAGATGTGGGCCGCGCAGTTCTACAAGTTCGAAAAGCCGCGCCGCTGGATCAACTCCGGCGGCCTCGGCACGATGGGCTTCGGCCTGCCGGCGGCGATGGGCGTGCAGCTCGCGAACCCGGGCGCGACGGTGGCCTGCGTCACCGGCGAGTCGAGCATCATGATGTGCCTGCAGGAGCTCTCGACCTGCAAGCAGTACCGGCTGCCGATCAAGGTGATCAACCTCAACAACAAGTACATGGGCATGGTGCGCCAGTGGCAGCAGTTCTTCCACGGCAACCGCTACTCCGAGTCCTACATGGACGCGCTGCCCGACTTCGTCAAGCTCGCCGAGGGCTACGGCCATCGCGGCGTGCTGGTGGAGAAGCCCGCCGACGTCGAGCCCGCGCTGCGCGATGCGTTCGCGCGCAGGAACGAGCTCGTGTTCCTCGACTTCATCACCGACCAGACCGAGAACGTCTATCCGATGATTCCCGGCGGCAAGGGCATCACGGAGATGATCCTCTCCGAAGAGCTGTAATGCGGCACATCATCTCCATCCTCGTGGAGAACGAGGCTGGCGCCCTATCCCGGATCTCGGGCCTGTTTTCCGCCCGTGGCTACAACATCGAGTCGCTCACCGTCGCCCCGACCGAGGACGCCTCGATGTCGCGTATGACCATCGTCACCTCCGGTTCGGACGACGTGGTCGAGCAGATCACCAAGCAGCTGAACAAGCTGATCGACGTCGTCAAGGTGGTCGACCTCTCGGAAGCCGAGCACATCGAGCGCGAGCTGATGCTGATCAAGGTGCGCGCCGGGCAGAAGGAGCGCGAGGACATGAAGCGCATGGCGGACATCTTCCGCGGGCGCATCATCGACGTCTCCGACAATACCTACACCATCGAGCTCACCGGCGACGGCCGCAAGCTCGACGCCTTCCTCCAGGCGCTCGACCACGGCACCATCATCGAGACCGTAAGAACCGGAACAAGCGGGATCGGCAGGGGCAACAGAATCCTGCGGGTCTAGTAAATGGGGACGGACCCCATTTTTCTCATTGAGGGAGTACTTCCATGAAGGTCTACTACGACAAGGACGCCGACCTTTCCCTCGTCAAGGGCAAGAAGGTGACGATCATCGGCTACGGCTCGCAAGGCCATGCGCACGCGCAGAACCTGCAGGAGTCCGGCGTGAAAGTTACCGTCGGCCTGCGCAAGGGCGGCGCTTCCTGGGACAAGGCGAAGAAGGCGGGTGTGAAGGTGGCGGAGATCGACGAGGCCATCAAGGGCGCCGACATCGTCATGATCCTGCTGCCCGACGAGCATCACGCGCAGATCTATCGGGATCATGTCGAGCCCAATATCAAGAAGGGCGCATCGCTCGCCTTCGCCCATGGCTTCAACATCCACTACGGCCTGATCCAGCCGCGCGACGATCTGGACGTCTGGATGGTGGCGCCGAAGGCGCCCGGCCACACGGTGCGCTCGACCTACGCCGCCGGCGGCGGCGTGCCGATGCTGATTGCGGTGCATCGCGACCGGTCCAAGAAGGCGCGCGATGTCGCGCTGTCGTACGCGGCGGCGATCGGCGGAGGAAAAGCCGGTGTGATCGAGACCACCTTCAAGGAAGAGACCGAGACCGATCTCTTCGGCGAGCAGACGGTGCTCTGCGGCGGCTGCGTGGAGCTCGTCAAGGCGGGCTTCGACACGCTGGTGGAAGCGGGCTACGCGCCGGAGATGGCGTACTTCGAGTGCCTGCACGAGCTGAAGCTGATCGTCGATCTCATGTACGAGGGCGGCATCGGCACGATGAACTATTCGATCTCGAACAATGCCGAGTATGGCGAGTACGTCACCGGGCCCAAGATCATCGACGCCGGCGTGCGCCAGCGCATGAAGGAGGCGCTGCACCGCATCCAGAACGGCGAATACGCGAAGGAATTCGTGCTCGAGAACCGCGCGGGGGCGCCCGGGCTGCTTAGCCAGCGGCGCATGACCGCGGAGCTGCCGATCGAGAAGGTCGGCGCGCGGCTGCGCGAGATGATGCCCTGGATCCGCAAGAACCGGCTGGTCGACACCTCCAAGAACTAGCGGTGAAGCCGCCGTACCCGCATCCGCTGATCGCGCGCGAAGGGTGGCTGTTCGTCGCCCTCGCGCTCGCGGCCGCGGCTGCGGTGGGCTTTCTTGTCGGCTGGTGGTGGTCGGTGCCGCTCTGGCTCGCCGCGATCTTCATCCTGCAGTTCTTCCGCGACCCGCCGCGCGAGGTGCCCGACGACCCGCGCGCGGTGGTGTCGCCCGCCGACGGCCGCATCGTCGAAGTGAGCCGCGCGCGCGACCCCTGGCTCGAGCGCGACGCGCTCAAGGTGAGCGTCTTCATGAACGTCTTCAACGTGCATTCCAACCGCGCCCCGGTCGACGGCATCGTGAAGGAGCGCTGGTACTTCCCCGGCGCGTTCGTCAATGCCGCGCTCGACAAGGCGTCGCTCGAGAACGAGCGCAATGCGCTCTGGCTGCGCACGCCCGAGGGGCGCGACGTCACCTGCGTGCAGGTCGCGGGGCTCATCGCCCGGCGCATCCTGTGCTATGTTGGGGCCGGCGCCGAGTTGAAGCGCGGCGAGCGCTTCGGCTTCATCCGCTTCGGCTCGCGCGTCGACGTGTACCTGCCGCTCGAGGCGCAGCCGAAGGCGGCGATCGGCGACAAGGTCTACGCGGCTGAGAGCGTGCTCGCATGGCTGACGCCCCCGAATACGAATCCGAGATAGAAGCAGACAAGCCGCTCGCAGGCCCCCAGCTCGGTGGCCTGCGGCGCAAGGGTATCTACCTGCTGCCGAATCTGTTCACCACCGGGGTGCTGTTTTCCGGCTTCTTCGCCATCGTGCAGGCGATGAACGGCCGCTTCGACATCGCGGCCATCGCCATCTTCGTCGCCATGGTGCTCGACGGCATGGACGGCCGCGTGGCGCGCTGGACCAACACCCAGAGCGAGTTCGGCGCGCAATATGACTCCATCGCCGACATGGTGGCCTTCGGCGCGGCGCCGGCGCTGGTCGCCTACACCTGGGCGCTCAAGGACATGGGCACGCTCGGCTGGATCGGCGCCTTCATCTACTGCGCAGGCGCGGGCATTCGCCTTGCGCGCTTCAACGCCAACATCTCGGTGGTCGACAAGCGCTACTTCCAGGGCCTGCCGAGCCCCTCCGGCGCCGCGGTCATGGCGGGCTTGATCTGGATGCTCACCGATTTTGACTTCGACCCCGATGTCTCGGCCTGGCTCGGGGTGCTCGCCTGGGCGGTGGCGGTGTTCGCGGGCATCACCATGGTGTCGAACGTACCGTTCTGGAGCTTCAAGGAAGTGAACTGGAAGAAGCGCGTGCCGCTGTGGGTGATCCTCGCCTGCGTGATCGGCCTTTCCATCATCGCCTCGCGCCCGTCGCTTGTCCTTTTTTTGCTTTTCTTCTGCTATGCGCTCTCGGGCTACGTGATGTGGGCGATGGGCCATCGCGTGCGCCCCGTGCTGCCCGAGGAATAGGGCGCAGCAGCAATCGTCAAAGTTTTTTCGATTGCAGCCGCGCCGCTCGGGCTCGCGCATGATGGCCGCATGCCACAGCACTCGCGTCCCGAGACCTTCGCCCGCATCGGGCGCAGCTATCCGCGTATCGTGCTCACGCCGGAGCACGAGGTGGCCGAGTCCACGCTCACGCGTTACGCGGGCCGCTACGCCGCGATCGCAGGCGTCGTCGTGCTGCTCGGCGGGCTCGCGCTGCTCGGCTGGCTGCTCGCCCGTTAGCTTCCAGGCGTAGCCCCCGCGAAAGCGGGGGCCCAGTCTTTCAAGCATGGGTTCCCGCTTGCGCGGGAACGACTAATCGCCTAGCCGAGCTCTTCGCGCACCCACTGCGCGAAGCGGTGGCAGTCGAACTCCTGCGGTACGTAACAGCCATGCTCGAACGCCCGCGAATGCACGCCCTGTTGCTGCCACTCGCAGTTGCGCGCGTCCTGGCGGTTGGTGATGTCCCAGAGCGCGACGTAGTGCTGCAGGTCCGCTTCGCTCAGCGGTAGGCGCTCGGGCTCGAACAACCAGTCGTAGGTGATACGCACGCTTTCCGGGCCCGTGGGCGTCATCATGTGGGCGTTCACATAGTCCGGCTGCACGTTGAGGAACAGGCTCGGCGGCAGCATCGCCGGCACGTACAGCGTGCGCCGCTCCTCGGCGCCGAGCGTCGCAATGGGCGGCAGGCGCGCCGTGCCGTCCAGCGTCAGCGTCTGCGCGCCTGGTGCGTACTCGGGCGCGGTCTCCGCGCCGCGCAAGCCCCAGGCGCCCGCATCGCGATAGGCGGTGACCACTCTGCATAGCTCCGGATGCACCGGCGGGCAGTGGAAGCACTCCGAGAAGTTCTCCGCCAGCAGTTTCCAGTTCGCCTTCACCTCGGCGACGATGCGCTTGCCGACGGCGAGGCGCTCGAACCCGTAGCGCGCGAAGCGCTGCGGCAGCTCGCCGAGCGGTTGCGCGAGCGGCGGCGCTGCATCGCCCGCCAGGTTGAGGAAGATGAACCCGCCCCACGTGTCCACGGCCACCCGATGGAGCCGGAAGCCGCGCATGTCGAAGTCGCGAGTCTCCATGCGCCGCGGCGTCGCCACCAGCTGGCCGCCGAGGTCGTAGGTCCACGAGTGATACGGGCAGACGATGCGCCGGCGCGCGAAGTTGCCGGCTTCCTCGGTGCAGAGCACCGAGCCGCGATGCCGGCAAACGTTATGGAATGCCCGCAGCTCGCCCGCTTCGTCGTGCAGCACGACGATCGACTGGGTGCCGATGCGCACCACTCGCCAATCGCCCGGCGCGCGCAGTTCCTGCTCGCGAGCCACCGCGACCCACTTGCGGTACCAGAACACCTCGAGCTCGCGCGCGTACCGCGCCGGGTCGTGGTACCAGCGCGCCGGCAATCCGGCCTCGAGGCGCTCCAGGGCTTTCCTTTCCATGGCGAAATGCTATAGTGCGCCCATGCAACAGGCGATTGCGCTTCTCTCCACCGCGCTTCTCTCGCTCGCGCTTCTCGCGCTGGGCGGCCTGCTGCTGCGCCCCGCGCGCTAAACACTCCTGCCTACAATCCGTGCTGTGACCGGCCCAAGAGGGCCAGATGCCCAACTTCAGGGCCAAGGACTCATGCCATGAGCAAAGAGCGCTTGATCATCTTCGACACCACCATGCGCGACGGGGAGCAAAGCCCGGGCGCCTCGATGACGCGCGACGAGAAGCTGCGCATCGCGCGCGCGCTGGAGCGCATGCGCGTGGACGTGATCGAGGCGGGCTTCCCCGCCTCGTCCAACGGCGACTTCGAGGCGGTGCGCGCGATCGCCAACACGGTGAAGGATTCCGTCGTGTGCGGCCTGTGCCGGGCGAACGACCGCGACATCCAGCGCGGCATCGAGGCGCTGCAGGGCGCGAAGGGACCGTGGCGCATCCACACCTTCATCGCCACGAGTCCGCTGCACATGGAGAAGAAGCTGCGCATGACGCCTGAGCAGGTGTACGAGCAGGCGTGCCTCTCGGTGCGCTTCGCGCGCAACGCCTGCCCGGACGTGGAGTTCTCGCCGGAGGACGGCTCGCGCTCGGAGCTCGACTTCCTCTGCCGCGTGCTCGAGGCGGTGATCAAGGAAGGCGCCACCACCATCAATATTCCGGACACGGTCGGCTACGCCGTGCCGCAGCAGTTCGGCGAATTCATCCGCAAGCTGCGCGAACGTGTTCCCAACTCCAGCAAGGCGGTCTGGTCGGTGCATTGCCACAACGACCTCGGCCTCGCGGTCGCCAACTCGCTCGCCGCCGTGCAGCTCGGCGGCGCGCGGCAGATCGAGTGCACCATCAACGGCCTCGGCGAGCGCGCCGGCAACACCTCGCTCGAGGAGGTGGTGATGGCGGTACGCACGCGCGCCGATTTCTTCGACCTCGAGAGCCGCATCGATGCGACGCAGATCGTGCCGGCCTCGCGGCTCGTGTCGCAGATCACCGGCTTCGTGGTGCAGCCGAACAAGGCGGTGGTGGGCGCGAACGCCTTTGCGCATGCCTCCGGCATCCACCAGGACGGCGTGCTGAAGGCGCGCCAGACCTACGAGATCATGCGTGCCGAGGACGTCGGCTGGAGCACGAACAAGATCGTGCTCGGCAAATTGTCCGGGCGCAGCGCGTTCCGCCAGAGACTAAAGGAGCTCGGAATCGAGCTCGACGGCGAGGACGCGTACAACAAGGCGTTCCAGCGCTTCAAGGACCTGGCGGACAAGAAGGCCGAGATCTTCGACGAGGATTTGCAGGCGCTGGTGTCGCAGGAAGCCGGGCGCGGCGCCGAAGAGCACTGGCACCTCGTCGGCATGACGCAGGCGAGCGGCATGGGCGAGCGGCCGCGCGCCACGGTGGTTCTCAAAGACACGGCTGAAAAGCGTGCCGAGGCGCAGGGCGACGGCCCGGTGGACGCGGTCTTCAAGGCGATCGAGACGATCGCGAAGAGCGGGGCGGAGCTGCTGCTCTTCTCGGTCAACGCCGTGACGACCGGGACCGAATCGCAGGGCGAGGTGACGGTGCGGCTCGCCCGCGGCGGCCGCATCGTCAACGGCGTCGGCGCCGACACCGACATCGTCGTGGCTTCGGCCAAGGCCTACATCAGCGCGCTCAACAAGCTGGAAAGCAAGATGGAGCGCGTGAATCCGCAGCACCAGTTGTAAGCTGCGGTCTCGAAAGGGGGGGACGTCCAATGACGGTGGAAGAAACCAGCGCGCTGCACAGGCGCATGAACCGGATGTCGGCGCTGATCGGGACGCTGCTGGTGGACGGGTTCCATTACCTCGCGCTCTTCGCCATCGGCGGCACCGTCGTCTGGTCCGCCGTGTACGCGTTCCTCGGCATGATGGCCAAGGGCGGCGCGGGGGTCGACGACATCCTGCTGCTCTTCATCTACCTCGAGTTCGGCGCGATGGTCGGCATCTACTTCAAGACCAATCACATGCCGGTGCGCTTCCTGATCTACGTGGCGATGACCGCGCTCACGCGCCTCCTGATCGGCGATGTCCAGTCGCACCGCCCGCTGCAGTGGGACATCCTCAGCATTTCCGGCGCCATCCTGCTGCTCGCGCTCGCCACCCTGGTGATCCGCTACGGCTCGGCGCGCTTTCCCTCGACGTCGGCATCGACTTCGCCCTGAAGGCCCTCGCAGCCCTGCTCATTTTCGCCAGCGCGCTGCCGGCACAGGCGCAGATGTACAAATGCGTCGACGAGCACGGCAGGACGAACTACCGCGACCAGCCGGCGCCCGGCTGCAAGGCGCTCGACATCCGGCCGAGCGCGCCGCTCTCCGGCAACGTGCAGGGCAGCCAGGAAAGTTTTGCCGTGCGGGACGCGGAGCTCAAGCGCCGCCAGTTCGAGCGCGAAGCGGCGGCAGCCCAGGAGCGCGAGACGCGCGAGCAGAACTGTGCCCGCCTGCGGCGCGAGCAGGTGGTGCTCGGCAGCGGCGCCCGCATCTCCAATACGAATGCGCAGGGCGAGCGTGTCTACATGGACGACACGAGCCGCGACCGGCGCCTCGCGCAGCTCGCGCAGGAGCTGCGCGGCTGCCCGTGAGGCGCACGTGGCTCTTCGTGCCCGGTGCCGACGCCGCGGCGCACCGCGCAGCCGCGCGCTCGGGCGCCGACGTCATCGTGCTCGAGCTCGAGGATTTCACCCCGCCGCAATTGCGGCCACGCGCTCGCGCCCTGTCGGCGAGCGCGTTCCAGCTCTGGCGCAAGAGCGGCGCGCTGGCCGCCGTGCGCGTCAACCCGCTGGAAGCCGACGGCCTGGAGGATCTCGCCGGCATCGAGCGGCCCGACGTACTGATGATGTCGAAGGTCGCGACGCCGGAGCAGGTGCAGCGGCTGGAAGCGGCGGCGCCGCCCGGCGTAGAGCTCGTGCCCAACATTGAATCGGCCGCCGGGTTGCTGCGCACGCTGGAAATTGCGCGCGCCAGCAAGCGCGTGTCGGCGCTGCTCGTCGCGAGCGAGGACATGGTCGCGGACCTCGGCACCGAGAGGAGCCGCGACGGCGTCGAGCTCGCGTATGTGCGCGCACGTTTCCTGGTCGAATGCCGCGCTGCCGGCGTGGAAGCGATCGACTGCCCGTACACCTTCAGCGATGTGAAAGGCGCGGTGGCCGATGCGCGCCATGCGAAGCGCCTCGGCTACCGGATGAAAAGCCTGGTGGACCCGTCGCACGCGAAAGCGATCAATGCCGTGTTTACGCCGACTCGCCGCGAGCTCGCGCATGCGCGCAAGGTCGTCGCCGCATTCGAGCGCGCCCGCGCCGCGGGCCATGGCCGCGCCAAGGTGCGTGGCGCGCTGATCGAGGTGCCGATCTACGCCGCGGCTAAGCGGCTCCTCGCGAGCGCCGCGCGTAGCTGACCGCGGCGGCGAAGAAGCCGAGGCTCAGCACCACCTCGAGCGCGCCGAGCTGCCGCGCGAGCCCGGCATCCGCCCAGGCGCGCGTCGCGCCCTCGGCGAAGTAGGCGAGAATCAGCAGGCAGGACCACTGGTACGTATAGCGCCGGCCGGCGAGGATGCCGCCGAGCGGCGCCGCGAGCGGCAGCGCCTTCAGCGCAAGCAGCGAGCCGCCGGGGCGCAGCGGCGCGAGCCACAGCTCCCAGGCGAGCGAGAGCACGATGAGCGCGACGAGCGCGGCCGCGGCCAGCGCCCGCAGGCTACGCACCCCAGAACTTCCACCAGGGCCGGCGCTGCTTCACTCTCACGCGCACGTTGACCTTCGCCGTGCCGCCGAGCTTCGCCTGCAGCTCGTCGAGCGCCTGCTGCACGGCCACGGTGTCCGCGCCCCTGAAGCGGATCAGCTCGCCGCAGCCTTCGCAGGCGACGGCTTTGCCGGCGCTCACGTCGGCCAGCGCAAGCTCGCGCTTGCGGCCGCACTTCGGGCAGGCGATCTGCACGGTCATGCGAAGCGCACGGCGTAGATCGGCGGCAGGTGCGCCGAGATCGAGCGCCAGCGCTCGCCCTGGTCTTCCGAGACCCACAGGCCGCCGGTGGTCGAGCCGATCGCAAGCCGATCGCCGGTTTCATCCACCGCGAGGCCGTGACGGTAGACGAGGTCGTAGGCATGCTCCTGCGGCAGGCCGTTGCGCAAGACCTGGAAGGATTTGCCGCCATCGCGCGTGCGCGCGACCACCAGCTTCGCCTCGAGCGGCACGCGCCGCTCGTCCTTGTCCGCGGGCACGAACCACGCCGTATCCGCATCGCGCGCATGAACGGCGACGCCGAAGCCGAATTTCGACGGCGTGATCGCGGTGATCTCCTGCCAGCTCGCCGCGCCGTCGGCGGAGCGGAAGACGCCGTTATGGTGCTGCGCATAGAGGACATCGGGGCGTGAGGGCGCCTGCACCATGCGGTGCACGTCCTGGATGTTCTGGTCGTCCTTGCGCTCGGGCGGAAAGTATTCGGCGTGCATGCCGCGCGCCGCAAGCTGCCAGCTCTCGCCGCCGTCGGCGCTCCGCCACACGCCGCCGCACGAGATCGCGATGGTCAGCTTCCTCGCGTCGCGCGGATCGATGCAGATCGAGTGGATGCCCGGATGGTCGTAGCCGCCGCCGAACCACTCGGTGCGCTCCTTGCGGTCCCAGAGGCTCCGCACGAGCGACCAGCTCTCGCCGCGGTCGCGTGAGCGGAAAAGCCCGCCCGGGAGGGTGCCGGCCCAGAGGGTGTCGCCCGCGCCTTCGAGCGTCCAGATCTGCACCAGCTTCCACGGTGTTTTGTCCTCCAAGCCGTCCGGCTTCGCCGGATACGCGGGCGCTGTGATCTCGGTCCAGCTCTCGCCGCCGTTGTCGGAGCGGCGCAGCTTCACGCCGAAGTGGCCGAGGTTGAGCGCGGCGTAGATCGCGCCGCCGTGCGTGAGCACCGCAGTCACCGGGTCGCCGAGAAAGTGCGGCTTCGAGAGCGTCCAGCGCCCGGGCTCGATGATGAAGAGGCCTTTCCTGGTCGCGACGTAGAGCTGCATGCTCATCCTCCGGTCAAGGCTTGCATCACGTGGATCGCTGCGCTCGCCGGCACAGTGTCGTCGAGCCGGGCACGCCGGCCGTCGACGAACACGAACACGTGCTTGCGCAGCTCGCCCTGCTCGTCGAGCACGTAGTCGCGCACCTGCGGCTGCGCGCGGAACACCGCCTGGAGCGCGGCGCCGACCGTCGCGCCGGTCACTTCGCTCTCCGCGCAGCGCACGTGGCGCTGCAGGTGGGACGTGAAAACGACGCGCGGCATGGCGAGCCGGTATCATAAAAGGATTGATGAGGAAGCACTTGCGCGCCGCGTGGGAGTTCATCGTGGCTCTCGTTACGCGCTTCCGCGAAGAGCGCGTCACCCAGACGGCGGGAAGCCTGACCTATACCACGCTGCTCTCGCTGGTGCCGCTCTTTACCGTGGCGCTCGCGGTCTCCACCGCTTTCCCGGTATTCAACGAGTGGATCGGCGCGCTGCAGCTCTTCGTCCTGGAGAACGTGCTGCCCGACACGCCGGCGGTCAATTCGCTGATCGAGCAGATCAACTCGTTCTCCGAAAACGCCGCGCGCCTCACCGCGATCGGCATCGCCGGCTTCGTCGTCACCTCGGTGATGCTCATGCTGACGATCGACAACGCGCTGAATCGCATCTTCCGCGTGCAGCGGCGCCGCTCGATCGTGCAGAACGTCTTCATCTACTGGGGCGTGATCACGCTCGGCCCGCTCTTCATCGGCGGCAGCATCTCGAGCACCTATTTCGCGCTGCGCCAGGCGGCGGGCGTGTCGACCTTCAGCTTCCTTGCCGACGCGCTGGTCGGCGTCGTGCCCTTCGTCCTCACCTGCATTGCGCTGATGCTGCTCTATGGCGTGGTGCCGGCGCGGCGTGTCGAATGGCGCCATGCGGTGCTCGGCGGCTTGCTCGCCGGCATCGGCTTCGAGATCGCGAAGCGCGGCTTCGCCATCTATCTCACCCGCGTGCCGACCTATACGCTGATCTACGGTGCGTTCGCCACGATTCCGATCTTCCTCATCTGGCTCTACCTCTCCTGGGTGGTCGTGCTGACCGGTGCCGTCTTCACCGCGGTGCTGCCGGTGTTCGGCCGCAAGGCCGAGCGCTTGCGCGTGCCGGGCGAGGAGCTCGCCGATGCGCTCGGCGTGCTCGGCGCGCTGGCGCGCGCGCACGAGCAGGGCGACGTGCTGACGCTGAATGCGCTCGCCCGCGCCCAGCGGCTGCCGCCCGACCGCTGCGAGGAGATCCTGGTGCGCGCCGCAGCGCGCGGCTGGGTCGCGCGTACCGAGCGCGACGGCTGGGTGCTCGCGCGCGACGTCACGCAGATCAAGGTGGCGGACGTCTACCGCGCCTTCGTCTACGACGCCGACGCGGTCGGCGTGCCGCCGGACCATCTTGGTTTATCGTTGCGCGATTTCGTGGAGCGGGACCGCGATGAGGAAAAGCATCAAGAACCCGGTGTGCTGTCGTCCACGGACGTATGAGCTCCATTCCTAGGCAGGAACGGCTGATCGTGGCGCTCGACGTGCCAAGCGCCGCCGAGGCGCGCGCGCTGGTCGAGCGGCTCGGGCCGGCGGCGTGCTTCTACAAGGTCGGGCTCGAGCTCGTCGTCTCGGCCGGCTATTTCGAGCTCGTCGACTGGCTCGTGAAGCGCGGCAACAAGGTGTTCGCCGATCTCAAGATGTACGACATCCCGGAGACGGTGGGCCGGGCGGTGGCGAACCTGCGCGGGCGCGGCATCAGCTTCGTCACCGTACACGGCAACCAGGGGATCATGCAGGCGGCGGCGAAGGAGAAGGGCGACCTGAAGGTGCTCGCCGTGACGGTGCTCACCAGCCTCGACCGCGGCGATCTCGATGACCTCGGCTTCTCGTGCGACGTGGAAAGACTGGTGCTGTCGCGCGCGCGCCGCGCGATGGAGGCAGGCTGCGACGGCGTGATCTCTTCGGGGCTCGAAGCGCAGCGGCTGAAGAGCGAGTTCCACGACCGCCTGCTCGTGGTGACGCCCGGCATCCGCCCCGTGGACAACAAGCCGGCGGACGACCAGAAGCGCACCGTCGATGTCGCGCAGGCGTTCGCCAATGGCGCCGATTACATCGTGGTCGGCCGCCCGATCCGCCAGGCCGCCGACCCGCGCGCGGCCGCCGACGCGATCCAAAAGACGATTGCCTCTATTTTCGCGGCGTAGCGAGCAGCTCCTGCAGCAGCCGCCCGCGATGCGAGTGGACCGGGAGCTGCACGCCGTGGAAGCAAGCAACAACGCCACCCATGGCTGATTCTATGCACGCGCTCGCCGGCATGGCCGGGCTCGTCGCGCTCGCGTGGCTCGCGAGCGAGGCACGGCGCGCGGTGCCGTGGCGCGCGGTGGCGGCGGGCATCGTGCTGGAGCTCGCGCTCGCGATCATCTTCCTGAAGGTGCAGGCGATCAAGGACGCCTTCATGGCGCTGAACGATGCGCTCGGCGTGCTCGAGCGGGCGACGCAGGCGGGCACGAGCCTGGTCTTCGGCTATCTCGGCGGCGGGCCGGCGCCGTTCACGGTGAGCGCGCCGCAGGCGAGCTTCATCCTCGCATTCCGCGCGCTGCCGCTGGTGCTCGTGATCAGCGCGCTCTCGGGGCTGCTCTTCTACTGGCGCGTGCTGCCCGCGGTGGTGCGCGCCATCTCGTGGCTGCTCCGGCGCACGATGGGCGTCGGCGGCGTGGTCGGACTCGCTACCGCGGCGAACGTGTTCGTCGGCATGGTGGAGGCGCCGCTCTTCGTGCGGCCGTATCTCTCGCGCGTCTCGCGCGGCGAGCTGTTCGCGCTGATGGTGCCCGGCATGGCATCGATCGCGGGCACGGTGCTCTTTCTCTACGCCAGCATCCTGCGCCCGGTGCTGCCCGACGCGGTGGCGCATCTCCTGATCGCGTCGGTGCTGTCGGCGCCGGCGGCGCTCGCGGTGTCATTTGTCATGGTACCGCCGCGCGGCGAGCCGGCCGGCGGCGAGCTCGAGCTGCGCTCGGAGGCAAGCGGCGCGATGGATGCGATCACACGCGGCACGCTCGACGGCGCCCAGCTGCTCATCAACATCGTGGCAATGCTGATCGTCTTCGTGGCGCTCGTCGCGCTGGTCAATCTGATCATTGCGCCCTATAGCCTGCAGGGCCTGCTCGGCGTGGCGCTCGCGCCGCTCGCCTGGCTCTGCGGCGTGCCCTGGAGCGAGGCGCAGGCGGCCGGAGCGCTGCTCGGGACCAAGACGGTGCTGAACGAGCTCGTGGCCTATATCGATCTGTCCAAGGGCGCCGAGCTCTCGGAGCGTAGCCGTGTCCTCATGACATACGCACTCTGCGGCTTCGCCAACTTCGGCAGCCTCGGCATCATGATCGGCGGACTCGGCACCATGTGCCCCGGGCGGCGCGCCGAGGTCGTCGCGCTCGGCCTCAAGTCGATCGTCGCCGGAACGCTCGCCACCTGTTTCACTGCAGCTAGTGTCGCTTTGATTATGTAGCGGTTAATCTTCGTGTCACGCAGCCTGTAGTTGCCCGACTACAGCATGTTCATGCTTTTGAGGATATCGAGCCGGGGGGGCCGGTCCTAGCATGATTTTGAATGAGACCCGAGGTGATGGAGCAGTTGCGCGAGGCGCACGATATTTATTCGCTGACGCGGGGCGTGCTCGAGCTTTGCGAGCCCTACGGCCCGGTGCACAGCTTCAAGCTCGTGCATAACCGCGGCGCCGCGCGCGTGGTGTGCTTCATCGAGCTCGAGTCGCCGAAAGCGCAGCCGGCGCTGGTGCGCGCGCTCGGCGCGAAGGTGATCAACGGCTCGGCCTGCCTCGACATCCCGGTGGGCGACGAATTCGGCGAGGCGGACAAGCTTGCCTCGCGGCAAATGGAGCAGCTGCGGCGCGAGACCGCCGCACAGGCTAGCAACTAGCGCAAGTTCCCCCCCTTGCATACGCACCTCCCTCCCTTCGTGCGTATGTAGGCATCAGACCCCGGCTCCCCTACCGGGGTCTTTTTTTTTATGCGCGTACTTTTCGTGACACCGGAGTGCGCACCGCTCACGAAGACCGGCGGGCTCGGCGACGTGGCCGCGGCGCTGCCTTCGGCGCTGCGCGCGCAGGGCAACGACGTGCGTGTGCTGCTGCCGCGCTACCGCGAGATCGATGCATCCGGCGCCGAGGAGCGAGCACGCGTGCGGCTCCTCGGCATGGAGGCGCGCGTGCTGGAGCAGGGCGATTGCCTGCTCGTCGATCTGCCCGAGCTCTACGACCGCGACGGCGGCCCCTACCAGGACGCCGCCGGCGCCGACTGGCCGGACAACGCACTGCGCTTCGGCGTGCTCTCGCGCGCGGCGGCCCTCCTCTCATCTAGCGCCTCGCCGCTCGCCTGGCGGCCGGAGATCCTGCATTGCAACGACTGGCCCACGGCGCTCGCGCCGGTCTATCTGCATTTCGAGCGCGCGCGCGCCGGCAGCGTGATGACGGTGCACAACCTCGCGTACCAGGGGATCTTCGACGCCGGGCTGCTCGAGCGCCTGGAGCTGCCGCGCGCCACCTTCGCGATCGAGGGCATCGAGTTTTACGGGAAACTCTCC
Organism: Burkholderiales bacterium; assembly: GCA_035689325.1. Taxonomy (GTDB): domain Bacteria; phylum Pseudomonadota; class Gammaproteobacteria; order Burkholderiales; family SG8-39; genus SCGC-AG-212-J23. The sequence continues at coordinate 14,941 of DASSLQ010000207.1, forward strand.
TTCCTGAAGGGCGGCCTCGTCTATTCCGACGCGATCAGCACCGTGAGCCCGACTTACGCGCGCGAGATCCAGAGCGCGGAGCTCGGCTGCGGCCTCGACGGCGTGTTGCGCGCGCGCCGCGGCGTGGTGCGCGGGATCCTGAACGGCATCGACGGCGAGCTGTGGAATCCGATGACCGACGTGCACCTCGCCGAGCGCTATTCCTGGAACAGCCTGGAGCGCAAAGCCGTGAACAAGGCGGCGCTGCAGCGCCGCTTGAACCTCGCCGAGCAGCCGCTCACGCCGCTGCTTGGCGTCGTCAGCCGCTTCGCGCACCAGAAGGGAATCGACGTGCTCGCCGGCGCGCTCGACGATCTGGTGCGGCTCGGCGCGCAGCTCTGCGTGCTCGGCCGCGGCGAGCGCGAGTACGAAGCGGCGCTCGCCACGGCGGCCGCGCAGCACGCCGGGCGCGTGGCCGTGGTCATCGGCTTCGACGAGGAGCTGGCGCATCTCATCGAAGCGGGCGCCGACCTTTTCCTGATGCCCTCGCGCTACGAGCCTTGCGGCCTGAACCAGATGTACAGCCAGCGCTACGGCACGCCGCCGGTGGCGCGCGCCACCGGCGGCCTCATCGACACCATCATGGACGGCGAGACGGGGTTCTTGTTCGAGCTGCCCGAGAGCGCGGCGCTCGTCGCGGCGGTGAAGCGCGCGCTAGGGATCTACAGCGACGCTCGCCGCTGGCGCGAGCTGCAGCGCCGCGGCATGACGCGCGACTTCAGCTGGGTTGGACCCGCTCGTCAGTATGCCGATCTCTACGCGGCGCACGCCAGGCACCCTGAGCCTTGAGCGCCTCTTCGCTCTCCCAGACGCGCGCACGCGAGAGCACCGCCGCCTCGTGCTCGCCGTGGATCGGCCAGCGGCTGTTCCATAGGTTGAAGCGCGGGCGCGCGCCCATCGCGTCCTGCTGCGCGGCGGCGAGCGCCGACAGCGTGCCGACGTCGCGCCAGTAGCAGCGCTCCTCGAACTCCTGCACGCCCGGCACGCTGTTCTCGCCGAAGTCGTAGGCGTAGACGCGCTCGCTCCGGCACGCCCGTGGCAGCACATCGCGCCCGAAATCCACCTCGCCGCGTTCGCGCGCCTCGTGCAGCACGCGCTCGAGCACTTGCGGCTGGAAGAGATAGTTGCCCATCGAGGCGTAGGCGTGGCGCGGATCGCCCGGGATCGCGCAAGGCTGCTTCGGCTTCTCGCAGAAGTCGAGCACGCGGCCGTCCACTGCAGTCTTCAGCACGCCGAAGTTGCGCCCCGCGTCGAGCGGCACCGCCACGGCCGAGACCGTGACGCCGGCAGCGCGCGTGCGGTGGAAGTCGATCATCTGCCGCACGTCCATGCGATAGACATGGTCGGCGGCGAACACCGCCACGAGGTCGGGCGCATGCGCCTGCACGACGTCCAGATATTGGTACACCGCGTCGGCGGTGCCCTTGAACTGGTCTTCAAACGTGTTGGTGCGCGGCAACAGCACCTTAATGGTTCCTTCGGCGTGCGCGAACCACGGCGCCCACGCCCCCTGGATGTGCTTCATCAGCGACTCGGGTTTGTACTGCGCGAGCACGTAGAGCGTTGAAATCCCCGAGTTCACCAGATTCGACAGCACGAAATCGCAGATGCGATAGCCGTTCGCGAAAGGAAGTGCCGGCTTCGCATGCTCGGCAGTGAGCGGATAGAGCCTCGTGCCTTCACCACCGGCGAGGACGAGCGCGACGATTTTCATTGGCGATGTACCTTTATCTGATTCTTTGGAGCCACATGGCCGGTGGATCATATGGACCGGTAGCAGTCCGTACTATCGACCGGATGACGTTCCCGCTGTAATAGCGACCGCACCTCGCGTAGTGCGATCGCGACAGCCGATTCAAGTCGCGGCGATAGTCCCTGTTCATCGTGCGCCCTACACTGCGTTCACCATTCGGCGGTCGCCGTGACCCTTCCTCAGCGCTCACTCTCCACCGCTTGCGCCGTCGTCGGCGCGGCGACGCTGCTCGCGCTCTGCTCGGACGAGGCGCAGGCGCCGCGGGCGCCGCAACCGTTCAGCGCTTGCGTGCCGGCCGAGCGCTTCGCGCCGGCGGATCCGGCGCAGGCGGTCCTCGCCAAGTACCTGTCGCGCCGCTTCTTCATCGCCGGCGCGGCCGCCGAGCTGATCGTGGACGCCGCCTACCGCACTTCCCGCGACGCGGGGCTCGACCCCTATCTCGTGCTCGCCGTGATCGCCATCGAGTCGGGCTTCAACCCGATCGCCGAAAGCGTCGTGGGCGCGAGGGGCCTGATGCAGATCATTCCGAAATACCACGAGCGGCTGCTCGTCGCCCATGGCGGCGAGGCGGCGCTCTGGGACCCGGACGCGAACATCGCGGTCGGCACGCGCATCCTCCAGGAGTACGTCTACCGTGCCGGCACGCTGGAGGCGGGGCTGCAGTACTACAACGGCGCGCTCTCCGATTCGACCGCGCAGTATGCGAGCCGCGTCATGGCCGAGCGTGAGCGCTTGCTAGAAGCGGTGCAGGGCGG
>DASSLQ010000208.1:0-9327 GCA_035689325.1 Burkholderiales bacterium
CGCTCTTCAACGAAGACATGCTCGCCCCACACTTCATCCAGAAGTCTGGCGCGCGAGAAAACGCGCCCAGGATGCGTCATGAAGAAGTGCAGGAGGCGCAGCTCGGTGGTCCAGAGGTCGATGGGCTTGTCGCCCGCGGTCACCTGGTGGGCCGCAGGATCGATCCTGAGGCCGGCAATTTCGACCACGTCGTCTGCAAGCTGCGGTGCGCGCCGGCGCATGACCGCCTTGATGCGCGCGAGCAGCTCGCGCGCCGAGAACGGCTTGGTGACGTAGTCGTCGGCGCCGCTCTCGAGCGCGGTCACCTTGTCCTGCTCTTCCGCCCTGGCGGAAAGCAGCACGATGGAAATGTCCTTGGTGCGCTGGTCGCCGCGCAGGCGCCGCGCGAAGGTCAGGCCGGGGATGCCGGGGAGCACCCAGTCGAGCAGTACCAGGTCGGGCCGCGATTCGCGCACCAGCGCTTCGGCCTGCGGCACGTCGCCCGCCGTCATCACGCGGTACCCGGCGCGCTGCAGGTTCGCTGCCAGCAGATCGCGAATTGCCGCTTCGTCTTCGACTACCAGTATGGAACCGCCCATGTCGAACTCCCGGCTGTTGTTAGGCCGGGCCATCGTAGGGCGTCCCCCGAAAGCGGCATATCGCCGCCCCCTTATTTAACAGTCGTGTCACATTGGCCCGATGTCGTTGTCCACCGACACGACCCCGGAACGCGCTTTGCGGGAAGCCACCCATGAGGGTGCTGGTCATCGAGGACAACCCGGACCTGCGGGAATACCTGCGGGTGGCGCTCGAAGCACATGAGTATGAAGTGCTTACCGCCGCGCACGGACAGGAAGCGCTTTCGTACCTCGACGGGCATCGCGTGGACGCGATCGTCACCGATCTGTTCATGCCGGAGATGGACGGCATAGAAACAGTGGCAGCCGTGCGTAAGCTCTTCCCCGACGTCCGTGTAATTGCGATGTCCGGACGCTCGGGCGTGGACTACCTGACGGTGGCGCGCGAGCTCGGCGTAAGGCACACGCTGCGCAAGCCCTTCGAGATCCACCAGCTGCTCGCCGCCCTCGAGGATCGCGCGTGAATCGCCCGCCGGTCGTCTACCACATCATCAGCGCCGGGCGTAAACAGGTGAGCACTGCCTCTGCGCTCGTCGTGCGCGAAGGCCGTATCGCGGTCGAGCTCGATCCTGACGTGGTGCACGCGAAAGGCGTGTTCGTCGAGCTCGATCCGGCAAAGCTCTGCAAGCTCGACGACGAAGGCTCGGTGTTCGGCTATCCCGAGCTCCTCGACCGGCGCCGCACACCGTCGCGGCGGCAGACGGAGCGCTACTCGAGCGCGTCGGCGCGCGGGCGGCGCAAGGCGGATCACGAAGCACGCCGACTCTAGCGCCGCGGCATAGTCCATGCGGCGCCGCCGCGTGGCATTCGCCGCGCGCGGTAGTAGGCTCTCGCGCATGGCGCACGAGTGGGTTCACGCCTTCGATTCACCCGAACGCCGCGACTTGCGACGTCCGCTGCGCGTATTGGTGGCCGACGACGATCGCGATACGGTCGCGGCGCTTGGCGCCCTGCTGCAGGCCGAAGGTCATGTGGTGCACAGCGTCTACAACGGCAAGGATGTGCTGCCCGCCGCGCGGCTTTTGCGGCCCGACGCGATCGTGCTCGATGTCGCCATGCCGGAGATGAGCGGCTACGCGGTAGCCCAGGCGATCCGCCACTCCTTCACCGACCTGCGCCGCCCGCTGCTGATTGCGATCTCGGGCGTGTGGAAGCAGCTCGCCGACCGTCAGGTCGGCCAGCAAGTCGGCTTCGATCATTACCTGGAGAAGCCAGCCGACCCGGCGCTGCTGCTCGCGATCCTCGCGTCGCTGCACCGGCCGGGCGGCGGCGCAGCGACAGGACGCTAGGCGCTGCGGCGCTGCGCCTTGCGCTCGACCTCGCGCGCGCTTTCCACTGCGTCGTTCATCGCGCCCTCGGCCGCGCGCGTCGCGGCGTTGTAGGTCTCGCGCACGCGCTCGCTCAGCTGGCCGACCTGGTTCTGCACCTGGCCGAGCATCGCGACCTGTGTCTCGCTCGCGGTGCGCCAGGCGCGCGTCCAGAAGTCCGCGGCCTGCTCGGCCTGGTGGCCTGCGAGCTTCACCTGCAACGCCATCAGATCGGTGATGCTGTTCGCTTCCGACAGCCGTTGCGCCGAGCGCGTGTTGGCGTCGAGCGCCTCGCGCAGCGCGTCGAGCTGCTGCGCGTGCAGGCGCTGCGCATTCTCGAGCGACGCTTTCGCGATGTCGGAGGCGGTGCGCAGGCCGGCGCGATAGAGTTCCAGCAAATAGGTCTGGTTCTGCATCATGTCGGGTTCCCCTCGCTTTCAGCGCGCCGTGGAGAGTCACGACGCGATCTGCCCAGCATAGCCGCCGGTGCTCGGCTTGCGTGCTCTGCGGCTGCAAAAACCGAGGAATTGCGACCGGCCCTGCCAAGTTCGGTGACCGAGAGCGTCGCGATGCGCACTACTTTCTTACTAGCCGCCGCTCGCTTCGCCGCGTGCGCGTCGCCCGAAAGCATTCACCAACGCGATCAGGTCCGCCGGTTCGCACGGCTTCACCAGATAATGGTCGAAGCCCACCTGCTCGGCGACGCGCCGGTCCGACATGTCCTTCCAGCTGCCTGACAACGCGATCAGCAGCGGCGCGAGCGCGCCGCGCCGCTCGCGGATCTCGCGCGCCACCGCGTAGCCGCTCATGCCGGGCATGTTGATGTCGAGGATGACGACGTCGGGCCGGATCAGCCGGTCGACGTCCGCCACCTCGTCGCCGCGCAGCGCGACATGCACGTCATGGCCCTGGTCGCGCAGGATCGCGGCGAGCACGTTCGCGGTATCGCGATCGTCGTCCGCCACCAGCACGCGCAGCGGCGCTCGCTTCGAGGCCATGGGGGGAGCGTACTCCAAATAGTGTAAGGCGCGTCCCGACGCTCTAACGGGCTCTGCAGCCGTAAACCACCGGCTGCTGAGCACCGCGGCCGAGCTGCTTGGCGGGTGCGCGCAGCTCGGCTACGAGCTGCAGGCGCCGGCGCAAAACCTGGCGCGCTGGATGGCCGGGCAAGAGCCGATGCCGCGTGCCGTCTTTCTCAAGGTGGTCGATCTCGTCATCGAGCTCACCAGCGACGCGGAGTCGGCGCCCGTCAGTGCGTCGCTGTCGTGCGGCGGCGACGTGCGTCGGATCGGGCGGCGGATAAAAGGCGGCGAACGCGACGCGCGGTAACTGGCGCCCGCGACATCGGCCGCGGCGCGTTCGGCAGACGATGTGCACGAGGTAACAGCCGATGAAAACCGTGCCATCACAGATCAGCTCGCTCTTCGAGCGGCATGCCGCGCTTTACGGCTTCTCGGTGCGCGGCGGCAGCGACGTGCCCGACAACTGCCCGCGCGAGGCCGACGGCCAAGATCTCTTCGTCGGTGACGTCGGCGTCTCGCCCGCCGTCAGCGCCGCCCAGTACGCGGAAATTTTCGAAGCGGTAGTGACCGCGCTCGCGGAAGTGGTCTCCGAGCAGCCCAGCGCCGCCGATGAATTGCGCGGGCGCACCTTCGCGCGCACGCTGCACTGAAGGTCAGGACTTTGCGTGCGGCGCCGATGCGTCGGCCGCATCGGAGGTCTTGCGTCCCTGCTCGATCGCGCGCTGGATGACGCGCGGGTCGGTCGGCTTGACAAAGTGGTAATCGAAACCCGCGGCGATGGCGCGCTCGCGATCCTCGCGCTGGCCGTAGCCGGTCATGGCGACGAGCAGCGTGTGGCTGGTATCGCCCCGCTCGCGCAGCTGCCGCGCCACCGCGTAGCCGTCGAGTCCCGGCAGGCCGATGTCGAGCACGATCACGTGCGGCGCGAACACGCGCACTGAAGCGAGCGCCTCGTTGCCGTCGGCGACGGTCTTTACCTCGTGCCCTTCCAGGCGCAGGAAGGCTGCGGTGCTCTCGGCGGCGTCGAGGTTGTCGTCGACCACGAGTACGCGCCGGCCGTAGACGTCGTGCGTCGGCGCGGCCTGCGGTTGCGCCGTGGCCTGCGGCTGCACGGCGCTGATGCAGGGCAGCGTCACGCTGAACGTAGCGCCCTTGCCGGGGCCCGCGCTGTCGGCCGCCACCTCGCCCTGGTGCAGCTCGATCAGGCGCTTGACCAGCGTGAGCCCGATGCCGAGCCCGCCCTGGCTGCGGTCGAGCCCGCGCTCGCCCTGCACGAAGAGCTCGAACACCCGCGGCAGCAGGTCGCGCTCGATGCCGGTGCCGTTGTCTTCCACGGTGATCGTGGCAACGCCGCGCTCGGCGCTCGCCGCAAGGCGGATGCGGCCGCCTTCGGGCGTGTACTTGCAGGCGTTATTGAGCAGGTTAGCCACGACCTGCGAGAGCCGCGCGAAGTCTCCCATCACCCATACCGGGCCGGCGCTCACTTCGACCGTGAGGCGCTGCTCGCGCACGTCGATCATCGGCCGCACCGTCTCCACGCTGTGGCCGATGACCTTGGCGAGCTCCACCGGCTCCTTCTTCAGCACGATCTTGCCCTGGCTGATGCGCGAGACGTCGAGCAGCTCGTCCACCAGCCGCGCGAGCTGCGTCACCTGGCGGTCGATCACGTCGCGCGCCATGGTGACGCGGGGTTCCTGGGTGCCGACGCGGCGCATGAGCTCCACCGCATTGCGGATCGGCGCCAGCGGATTGCGCAGCTCGTGCGAGAGCATCGCCAGGAACTCGTCCTTGCGGCGGTTCGCGTCCTGCAGCTCCTCCTCCGCTTCGCGCGAGCGGGCGATCTCGCGCTCGAGGGACCGGTAGAGCTGCGCATTGTCGAGCGCGATCGCGGCGCGGCCGGCGAGCTCCTCCAGCAGGTCGCGGTCGCGCGGCTCGCGGCCGGCGTAGCCGAGCGCAAGCGCGCCGACCACGCGCTCGCCGACCTGCAGCGGCTGGCAGAGGATCGCCGCCAGGCCGGCGTCCGCGCCAAGCTCGAGCGCCTTCCTGTCGGCGAGCACCGTGCGCAGCGCGGAAGCGAGCGGTGGCGGCACGAAGTCCGGGGCCGGCGCGCCGAGCGTGTCGTACTTGCCCGGCTCCTTCTCGACGCTGACGGCCGCCACGTCGCAGACATGCGGCACGACGAGCTCCAGCAGCCGGCGCATGCCGCTCTCGAGCTCGAGCGAGGCGCCGAGCTCGCGGCTCGCGTGGGAGAGGAAGTTCGCGCGGCGCCGCGCCTCCTCGGCCGCGTGGCGCGCCGCTTCCGCTTCCGCCATGGCGCGCGTGCGCTGCTGCATGTGCCAGAGATCGACGAACACCTTGACCTTGCTGCGCAGGACGTCCGGCCGCACGGGCGACAGGATGTAGTCCACGGCGCCGAGCGAATAGCCCTGCGCGGTCTGCATCTCGTCGGCGTACGCCGTTACGAAAATGATGGGCGTGTGCGCCGACTTCTTGTACTGCCGGATGAGCTTCGCCGTCTCCAGGCCGTCGATGTCGGGCATGTTGACGTCGAGCAGGATCACCGCGAACTCGCGCGCCAGCACCTCGCGCAGCGCGTCCGAGCCCGAGCGCACCATCACCAGGTTCTCGCCGAGCTCCTCCAGGATCGTCTGGAAGACGAGCAGCTTCTCCGGCAGGTCGTCGACGACCAGGATGTCGGCTTTTTCTTCGTTCATCCGGCGCCCCTAAAGGGTTAGCGGTGCAGCCATCCGCGAAGCACGGACAGCAAATGCAATCTATCGACCGGCTTGGACAGGTAGTCCCAGGCGCCGGCGTCGATGCACTTCTCGCGGTCGCCCTTCATCGCCTTCGCCGTCACCGCGATGATCGGCAGATCGCCGCCGCGCGGCAGCTTCCTGATCTCCTTGATGGTGGTGATGCCGTCCATCTCCGGCATCATGATGTCCATCAGCACGATGTCGATGTTGGCGTCGCGCTCGACGATCTTGATCGCCTCGCGGCCGTTGTTCGCGGATACGACGTCCATGCCCTCCTCGTCGAGCACGGTGGCGAGCGCGAAGATGTTGCGCATGTCGTCGTCGACCAGCAGCGCGCGCTTCTTCTCGAGCACGCGATGCGAGCTGTGCAGCCCTTCGAGCGCGCGCCGCTCGTCTGCGGACATCGACGCCGTGCTCCGGTGCACGAAGAAATAGATGTAGTCGAGCAGCCGCTCGGTGGTGCGCGCCTCGCGCAGCGCAAAGCTGCCTTTCCAGCGGGTCAGCCACTGCTCGCCGTGCGCGCCGTAGAACACCACCGGCAGCATGCGCATCACCGGCTTCTCGCCGAGCGCGTCGAGCACGTCCTGCGGACCGAGCTCGGCCAGGCTCTCGTCCACCACCAGGCAGTCGACGATGGAGCTGCGCAGGATGCGCATCGCCTCGTCGCGCGACCAGGCGACGATCATGCCGATGTCGGCCGCGCCCAGCCGCTCGATCACCTCGCTGCGCGCCTCGCCCTCCGGCATCACCAGCAGCACCTGGCGCGTCGGCCGGGCGATGAACTCCTTCAGCTGTTCGAACGCCACGTCGACCAGGTCGCGCGAGGTGAGCGGCTTGGCGATGAAGGCAATGGCGCCGGAATTGAGCGCCCGGTCGCGCGAATCATCCGTCGACACCACGCACACCGGTACGTGGCGCGAGGCGAGATCGGCCTTCAGCCGCTCGAGCACCCGCCAGCCCTGCATGTCCGGCAGGTAGATGTCGAGCGTCATGATCGCCGGCTGATATTCGCGCAGCATGGCGAGCGCGGCGGCGCCCGTCGTGCTCACCACGCCCTTGAAGCCCTTCTGCCGCGCCGCCTCGAGCAGGATCTTGGCGAAGCCGAGGTCGTTCTCCACGATCAGCACCACCCGGTCGCCCGGCTGGATATCCTCGCGGTCGTCGTCCGCCTCGTTGGCGAACTGCACGCCGGGCTCCTCCTCCACCTGCAGCGCCTCCACTTCCAGCGGCGCGGCCGGCGCCTCGAGCTTCTCCGGCTCCGCGGCCGGACGCGGGCGCGGCGCGCGCACCGGCGTGTAGTTGACCGGCAGGTACAGCGTGAACACGCTGCCCGCCCCCGGCGCGCTCACCAGGCGGATCTCGCCGCCGAGCAGCTTCGAGAGCTCGCGGGAAATCGCGAGGCCCAGGCCCGTGCCGCCGTACTTGCGCGAGGTCGAGCCGTCGGCCTGCTGGAACGCCTCGAAGATGATCTGCTGCTTCTCCGCCGAGATGCCGATGCCGGTGTCGCTCACCTTGAAGGCGATGACATGGTCGGCCGCCTCGAGCGCATCCGCGCCTGCCGACCAGCCCGAGACCGCAGGCGCCATCGACAGCGACACGTGGCCCACGTGCGTGAACTTGAAGGCGTTCGACAGCAGGTTCTTGATGATCTGCTGCAGCCGCTTGAGGTCGGTGACCATGGTGCGCGGCAGCGCCGCGTCGAGCTGCACGCGGAAGTCCACCTTCTTGGTTTCCGCCACGTGCCGGAAGGTGCGCTCGACATAGCGCTGCAGGTCGTCGAAGCGCAGCTCGCTCGGCTCGACCGCCACGGTGCCCGACTCGATCTTCGACAGGTCCAGGATGTCCGAGATCAGCGCCAGCAGCTCGTTGCCTGACGAATGGATCGTCTTCGAGAACTCCACCTGCTTCGGATTGAGGTTGCCATCGGGGTTGCGCGACAGCTGATCCGAGAGGATCAGCAAATTGTTGAGCGGCGTGCGCAGCTCGTGCGACATGTTCGCCAGGAACTCGGACTTGTACTTCGAGGTGAGCGCAAGCTGCGCCGCCTTCTCTTCCAGCGCCTGCCGGGCGAGCTCCACCTCGCGGTTCTTGCGCTCCACTTCCTCGTTCTGGTGCGCCAGGAGCCGCGCCTTCTCCTGCAGCTCCTCGTTGGTCTGCTGCAGCTCGACCGCCAGCGACTGCGACTGCTTGAGCAGGTTCTCCGTCCGCGTGTTCGCCTCGATCGTATTGATCACGATACCGATCGACTCGGTGAGCTGATCGAGGAACGCCTGGTGAGCCGGGTTGAACCGCTCGAGCGAGGCGAGCTCGATCACGCCGCGCACCTGGCCTTCGAACACCACCGGCAGCACCAGCACGTCGGCCGCGGCCTGCTCGGCGAGGCCGGTCGCGACGCGGAAGCTCGCCGCCGGCACGCCCGCAATCGTGAGCTTGCGCTTCTCGATCGCGCACTGGCCCACCAGCCCTTCGCCCAGATCGACTTCCTTGCCGTGCGCGCCCTGGCCGCGCGAAGCGAAGCTCGCGAGCAGCCGCAGCTTCTGCCGCTCGCCCTCCTCGCCCGCGAGCACGTAGAACTCGGCCTGCTGCGCACCGACCACCGGCGCGAGCTCGGAGAGAATCATCTGGCCTACCGCCATCAGGTCGCGCTGGCCCTGCAGCATCCGGCTGAACTTGGCCAGGTTCGTCTTGAGCCAGTCCTGCTCGGTGTTCTTGTGCGTCGTATCGCGCAGGTTGCGGATCATCTCGTTGATCGTGTCGCGCAGCGCCGCCACCTCGCCCTGCGATTCCACCGAGATCGACCGCGTGAGGTCGCCCTGCGTCACCGCGGTCGCCACCTCGGCAATCGCGCGTACCTGCGTGGTGAGGTTGGCCGCGAGCTCGTTGACGTTTTCCGTCAGGTCCTTCCACGTGCCCGCCGCGCCCGGCACCTTGGCCTGCCCGCCGAGCTTGCCTTCGACGCCCACCTCGCGCGCCACTGTCGTCACCTGCTCGGCGAACGTCGCGAGCGTGTCCGTCATGTTGTTGATGGTCTCGGCAAGCGCGGCGATCTCGCCCTTCGCCTCCACCGTCAGCTTCTGCTTGAGGTCGCCGTTCGCGACCGCGGTCACCACCTTCGCGATACCGCGCACCTGCGAGGTGAGGTTGCCGGCCATGAAGTTCACGTTGTCGGTGAGGTCCTTCCACACGCCCGACACGCCGCGCACCAGCGCCTGGCCGCCGAGGCGGCCTTCGGTTCCCACTTCGCGCGCGACGCGCGTCACCTCGGCGGCGAACGAGTTGAGCTGGTCCACCATCGTGTTGATGGTGCTCTTCAGCTCGAGCACCTCGCCCTTCACGTCCACCGTGATCTTGCGCGAGAGGTCGCCCGCCTGCACCGCCTTGGTCACGTCGGCGATGTTGCGCACCTGGGAGGTGAGGTTGCCGGCCATGAAGTTCACCGACTCGGTGAGATCCTTCCACGTGCCCGCGACGCCCTGCACGTCCGCCTGACCACCGAGTTTTCCTTCGGTGCCGACCTCGCGCGCCACACGCGTGACTTCCGCGGCGAACGCGCGCAGCTGGTCGACCATCGTGTTGATGGTGTTCTTCAGCTCGAGGATTTCGCCCTTCACGTCCACCGTGATCT
>DASSLQ010000209.1:0-9633 GCA_035689325.1 Burkholderiales bacterium
CTGAACACCGCGCTGTTGGCTACGAGCTGCTGCATCGCCGACGAATTAGCCGCGAGCGCCTTGAAGGCTTGGGCCTGCGACTTCATCGCCTCGGCACTTGCGCTCGCCGCGGCCGCCTGGAATGCCGCAGGATTCGAGGCGTAGGCAGCAAAGGCGTCCGGGTTGGAAGCGATGGCCAGAAACACGCTCGGGTGCGCGGCGAGCACCTTGAACGCCTCGGGCTGCGACGCGATCGCCTTGAACACTGCCGGCTGGCTCGCGATCGCCTTGAACGCCTGCGCGTTGGTCGCCATCACCTCGAGCGCCTTCGGGCTGCTCGACATCGCCGCCAGTACTTCGGCGTGCTGGGCGAGCGCCTGGAAGTCCGGGTCCTTGACCATCTTCACGACCGCGTCGCTCTGCAGGAGCTGGGCAACGGTCTGGTCGCCGAGCTTCACATCGGTCGATTTGATCTGGTCCTGGCCGCGATAGCGCTGCGCCGGCGTGACAGTGCCGGTGAGGTTGTCGCCTCGCGGCGGGATGTCGAAGTAGTAGCTCGCGGTTCCGACGAGCGCCGCGCCGACGACTGCGATACCGATCCACGTCGCGCCTTTGCGCGCGGCCGGGCTGGCTGGCTGGTTCATTTGTTTCCTCCCCTGTGAAGGTGTGGCGGCAGATTAGCCTATTTGTCCGATCAACGGGGGTGCTTCTGCCACTCGCCGGCAGGGTAACTTGTCACTCGATATCGAAGATCTGATCGAAGCCCGAGTACACGAAGATGTCGCGCAGGTGGCGGTTCACCGCCGTGAGGCGCAGCTTGCCGCCCGCCGCCATTAGCCTTTTCTGCGTCTTGAGCAGCACGCCGAGCCCAGCGCTCGAGATGTACTCCAGCCGGCTGCATTCGAGCGTGACGATGCCCTCGAGCTTATCTAGATAGGCCTGCACGGTAGCGCATTGCGCCGCATCAAAGCGTCCCGCGATTAGCACCGCTCCAGCCGCGCCCGGCTCAATCGACAGCATCGCGCTCCCCCAATGTGAAAGTGATGCGCCCGGCGCGCTGCTCGGGCGAGTAGCGGTAGTCCAGCGTGTCGACGAGCTTGCGCACGAGGTGCAGGCCGAGGCCGCCGGGTGCGCGACGCTCGAGCGGCGCGCGCACATCCGGCTGCGGCGCGCTTTGCGGATCGAAGTACTCCGCGTCCGGATCGGTCAGCGTCACGCGTACGCCGCGCCCAGCGCGACGGATGTCGATGTCGACCAGGGTGTCGCTCGCGCGACCGTACTTGACGATGTTGGTGAAGAGCTCTTCCAGCGCGAGATCGACCGTGCGCCGCAGCCCGGGCTCGCTCAACGTCCCGGCGGTGAAGGCGAAAATCTGCGCCAGCGACTCTACGCTGCGCCGGAACTCGCGCCGCGCGCCGGGCGGCTCGCGCTTGACGAGCACCAGCGTCATATCGTCGGCCTGCGCCACGCCAGCGGCGAAGTCCTGCGCCGCGCGCAGGAGCTCGGCAGCGAGCTCCGCCATCGGCGCATCGTGCCGCTCGGCGATCAGGCGGCGCACGCGCTCGGCGCCGAATTGCTCGCCGCGTGCGTTCTCGCATTCGAAGATGCCATCGGAAACGAGCGCCAGCACGTCGCCCGGCTCGAGCGCGAGGGTCGTCGCGGGCTGCAACCGCTCGAGCGGCATCGCGGCGAGCGGGAAAATGGTGGGCTTGTGCTCCTGCCAACTGAAATCCGCCGCGCGGTAGCACAGGATCGGCGCCTGGCCGCCGCTGTGGAAGCGAAGCACATGCGTCGCCGGATCGAGCAGGCCGATGAAGGCGGTGATGTAGCGGTCGGCGGGCAGCCGCTCGGCGAGCTGGTCGTTCAGATGGCGGTAGGCGCGCTCGAGATCGGCGCCCAGCCGCAGCGCCATGCGCAGCATCGCGTGCATCTGCGTCACCGAAAGCGCCGGCCCGATGCCGTGGCCGGCGGCATCGGCGAGCACGATGAGCAGCCCCTGCTCCGTCAGCGCCAGATCGAAGGTGTCGCCGCCCGTGAGATCGGCGGGCCGGAACGTGCCGTAGAGATCGTAGCCCGGCACCTGCGGCATCACCGCCGGCAGCGTGCTCATCTGCACCGCGCGCGCGGTCTCCATCTCGCGCCGCAGCTTCTCGCCCTCGATCACCTGCTGCATCATCAGCGTGCGCTGCAGCGCGATCGCACACTGCGCGGCCAGCACGCCGCCGAGGGCTTCGTCGCCGCCGTCGAAGGCACCCCGCTTCTTGTTCAGCACCTGCATGACGCCCACCAGCGCGCCCTTGTGATCGATCAGCGGCAGCGCCAGCAGGCAGCGCGTGCGGTATCCGCTCTTCTTGTCGACGCTGCGATCGAAGCGCGCATCCGCATAGCAATCCGGCACGTTGATCAAGCGCCGCGTGCGCGCGCAGGTGCCGACGATGCCGACGCCGGCCGCGAGGCGCACCGGCGCGATGTCGGAGGCGACGCGCAACACCAGCTCATCGCTTTCGGGCTCGTAGAGCCAGACCGATGCGCGCTCGGCGCCGAGCACCTGCGTCGCTGCGTCCACCACCTCGCTCAGCATGGTGGGTAGATCGAACGGCGCCGCGAGCTTGCCGGCGAGCGCGAGGATCGGCTCGAGATTCATCCCGGCCGCAATTTACCGAATATTGGGGCACCATACCGTTCATTCGAACGACGCAAAGGAATGAGCACATGCGAGCGCTCACCGGAAGTTGCCTCTGCGGCGCCATTCGCTACCGAATCGACGCCGAAATCCGCGAGCTGCGCGCCTGCCATTGCAGGAGCTGCCAGAAGATCTCCGGCGCGGGCGGCACCGTCAACGCCATGCTGCCGAGCGAGGCGTTCAGGCTCACCAAGGGCACGCTCAAGCGCCATACCGCGATCGCCGACAGCGGGCGCACGCTGCATCGCTACTTCTGCGCCGACTGCGGCGCGCACATTTACAGCCAGCGCGAGCAGAACCCGGAGTTCCTCTCGGTGCGCGCCGGGTCGTTCGACGACCCGCCGCCGATGAAGATCGGGCTGCATATCTGGACCAGGAGCGCGCGGCCGTGGTCTTACATCGACCCGGCGGTGAAACAGCACCCCGGGCAGCCCGACGCTCCGCCTACTCGAGCTTGACGCCGCGCGCCTGCACGACCTTCACCCATTGCGCGTACTCGCGCGCGATGAGCGCGTCGAGCTGCGCCGGCCGGCTGCCGACGGCGATGCAGCCCTGCGCGAGCAGCTGCGCCTTCATGTCGGGCGCGAGCACGATCGCCGCGACCTCGCGCTGGATGCGATCGACCAGCGGCGCCGGCACGCCCGCGGGCCCGAGGAGCGCGTACCAGAACTCGATCTCGAAGCCGGGCAGCCCGGCTTCCGCGCTCGTCGGCACATCGGGCAGTGTCGGGAAGCGGCTGGGTCCGGCCGCGGCCAGCGCGAGCAGCCGGCCGTTCTTCAGGTGCTGATAGGCGGAGATCGGCGTCGCATAGGTGATCTGGATGTCGCCGGCGAGGACCGCCGTCATCGCGAGCGCGATGCCCTTGTAAGGCACGTGCACCATCTCGATCCCGGCAAGCTGCTGCATCAGCTCGCCGGCGAGATGAACCGTGCCGCCGACGCCGGAGGAGCCGTACTTGATCTCGCCCGGGTGTGCTTTTGCGTACGCGATCAGCTCGCGCAGCGATTTCGCGGGCAGCGCGGGATTCGCGAGGACCAGCGCCGGGCCCGAGCCGACCAGCGTGATGGCGCTGAAGTCCTTGTTGATGTCGAAGGGCAGCTTCGAGACCGCGGCGTTGCTCGCGTGCGACGAGAACGCCATCAGCAGCGTGTAGCCGTCCGGCGCGCTCTTCGCGACCAGCTCGGCCGCGATGTTGCCCGACGCGCCCAGCTTGTTCTCCACCACGATCGCCTGGTTCCAGCGCTCGCCGAGCTTCTGCGCGAGCAGCCGCGCGATGATGTCGGTGCCGCCGCCGGGCGCAAAGCCGACCACGATGCGCACCGGCTTCGCCGGGTACGGTTGCGACCAACCGGCGGAAGTGACGAGCGCAAGCGCGAGCACCAGGAGGCGCATTGCCGTATCGTAGCGCGATGCTCCATACCGGCGGCTGCCTTTGCGGCGCCATACGCTACGCCATCGATGCGCCGCTCACGGAGCTGCGCGCCTGTCATTGCCTCGATTGCCAGCGCGCTTCCGGCGCGCACGGTGCCGTGGTGGCGTTCGTGCGCAGCGACGACTTCAAGCTGGTCCGAGGCGCGCCGAAGCGCTACGCCAGGAAGGCGGACAGCGGCCGCACGCTGATCCGCTATTTCTGCGGCGACTGCGGGTCGTCGCTCTACAGCCACCGGGAGGCGATGCCGGAGGTGATCGGCGTGCGCGCGGGCACGCTCGACGATTCGTCCCAGCTGCGGATCACCGGGCATATCTGGACGAAGAGCGCGCCGCCCTGGTCCTACATCGACCCGGCGGCGAAGCAGGTACCCGGCCAGCCCGAGGGCCCGCCCAAGCCCGCGGCGTAGGCACGCGCCCTGCTCTGCACCCCGCGGACACTTTCGTCCGTGACAGGAGCGCTTATGAACAAGGACCAGGCCAAGGGCCACATTAAGGATTTCGCCGGGAAGCTGCGCCAGAAGATCGGCTCCATGACCGGCAATCGCAGCGAGCAGGCGAAGGGCCTCGCCAACCAGGCGGAAGGCAAAGTGCAGAAAGGCGTGGGCGACCTCAAGAACGTCGCCAACAAAGACAAGGAGCAGTGACAGAATCGGAGCTTTCCACCCCGGGAGGAGCGCATGGCCAAGGGCTATCTCGTCACCACCTACCGCAAGATCAACGACCAGCAGAAGTGGGCGGCGTACGCCAAGCTCGCCGGACCGGCGATCGAGAAAGCCGGCGGGCGCTTCATCGTGCGCGGCTCGCCGACGCAGGTCTACGAGAAGGGCGTGAAGGAGCGCGTGGTGATCGTCGAGTTCGACAGCGTGCAGAAGGTGATCGCCGCGCACGACAGCCCCGACTACCAGCAGGCATTGAAAGCGCTCGGCAACGGCGCCGAGCGCGACATGCGTGTGGTCGAAGGCGTCGGCTAACCGAAATTCTGTACTTAGTACGTAATACTTTCTAAGCGGTGGCCGCTGCGAAGCCCGCGCGCTCGCGCGGCGGGCGCTCGTCCATCAGCCACTGCAGGGTGAACGCGGTGATGCCGATCACGATCAGCGCGCCCCAGGCGACGTTGTAGTTCCCCGTGCGGTCGTAGACGATGCCGCCCATCCAGGCGCCGAAGAACGAGCCGACCTGGTGCGAGAGGAACACAATGCCGTAGAGCGTATTGAAGTGCGCGAGGCCGAACACGCGCCCGATGATGCCGGTGACGAGCGGCGCGACGCCGAGCCAGAGCAATCCCATCGCCGCGGCGAAGATCAGCGTGGAAGTCGCGCTCACCGGCACCAGCAGGAAGACGACGATGAAGAGCGTGCGCAGCAGATAGATGAGCGCGAGCAGGTGCTTCTGGCTGTAGCGCGCACCGAGCAGACCGAAGCCGTACGTTCCGATGGTATTGAAGAGCCCGATCAGCGCGAGCGCGCTCGCGCCGACGCCCGGGGCCACGCCGCAGAGCTGCAGATACGCGGGGAGATGCGTGGTGATGAAAACCAGCTGGAAGCCGCACGCGAAGAACGCGAGCGTCATGAAGAGGTAGCCGCGGTGCGCCATCGCCTCGCGCAACGCGTCGCCGAGCCTCTGCTTCGCCGCGGGAACGAGCGCATGCGCCTGCTCGCGGATCGGCAGGGAAAGCAGCGCCATCGATGCCGCGATCGCGGCGAACGTGAGCATCGCGGCTTTCCAGCCGTAGCCGTTGATGAGCGACTGGCCGAGCGGCGCGAGAAACAGCGTGCCGAGCGAGCCGGCCGCGGCGACCAGGCCGACCGTCTGGCTGCGCTTCTCGGGCGGCGTGGCGCGCGACACCGTGCCGATCAGCACGCCGAAGCCGGTGCCCGCGGTGCCGATGCCGGCGAGGAATCCTGCGATATGCAACGCGCCGGGAAACGCGGCGGCGTACACCATGAGCGTCAGGCCGAGCGCGTAGGTAAGCGCGGTCACCATCAGCACCGGCCGCGGGCCGTAGCGGTCCGCGAGTGCGCCGACGAAAGGCTGCGACAATCCCCAGACGATGTTCTGCAGCGCGATGGCAAATGCGAAGGTCGCTGCCGAGATGCCGAGCTCGAGCGTCATCGGCCGCATGTAGAGCCCGAGGCTCTGGCGCAGGCCCATGCAAAGCGAGATGATCAGGCCGGAGAGCAGCACGAGGAGGAGCGTGGCGCGGCGCTGGGCGGTCATCGGCGGAACCTAAGGTAAACAGATCTGTTTACCCATGATCTTCGATCTCCTATACTTCTGTCAACCGACAAGTAAACCGATCTGTGTATAAGTCTGCCCGACCGGGCGAGCGCATCCTCGCCGCCGCCGACAAGCTCTTCTACGAGCAGGGCATCCGCGCGGTCGGCGTCGACGCCATCGCCGAGGAGGCGCGGGTCAGCAAGCGGACGCTCTACAACTACTATCCAACCAAGGACGATCTGATCGCCGCATACCTGACGGGGCGCTTCAAGCAGATCGCGCCCTCGGACGCGCCGGCGCGCGAGCAGATCCTCGCCTACTTCGACCGCATCGCGGCGATGGTGGCCGACGGCAGCTTCCGCGGCTGCCCGTACGTCAACGCGGTGACCGAGATCGGCGACCGCAAGCATGCGGCGGTCGCGCTCGCGGTGCAGTTCAAGGAGCAGCGGCGCCAGTGGTACCGGGCGCTCCTGGAGCGGCTGCAGGTAAAGGACCCCGATACGCTCGCGACGCAGCTCCAGCTCCTCGTCGAAGGCGTGCTCGCCACCGCGCTCGTGCGCGGCGATCCGGGCGCGGCGCACGCCGCCCGGGCGGCGGCAGAGGTGCTGCTCGATGCCGCAGTCGCGCGGAATACGCGGCGCAAGCGCTGACGCAAGCCCCAAGTCAAGTCCTGCGGGTTAAGCTATTGGCTATGGTGCGCTTCGCCTTCCTGCTCATCGCGGCGGTCGCGTTCGTCGCCGAAGCCCAGACGTACAAATGGGTCGACGAGCGCGGCGTGGTGAACTACTCGAACACGCCGCCGCCGAAGGGCGCGAAAGCACAGCCGGTGGAAGACCGCATCTCGGTCTACGCCACCGACACCACGGCCGCGCAAATCGCCGCGGTGGATCGGCGCCTCGCGGCGCTCGAAGCCGAGTGGCTGCAGCGCCAGCAGCTGATGGCGTACGCCGCGGCCGCGCCACAGCCGCCGGTTTACGACGACTACCGCATGGGAAGCTACTACGCGCCTTACATTCTTCCGGCAGTGGCGCACCGCCCGCCGAGGCTCGTTCACCCGCCGGTGGTCAGGCCCGCCCCGCGCCAGCGCGCGGCAGTACGGCTGGATTTACAGCGTTGATCGGTTTCCCCGCCGCAAAGGCGAGGATCTGATCGAAGATATCGGCGAACTGCAGTTCCCACTCTTCGCGCGTAACGTAGCCGAGATGCGGCGTGCAGACGACGTTTTCCATGGCGAGCAGCGGATGAGCGGCGTTGAGCACGGGTTCGTGCTCGTAGACGTCGACCGCCGCCTTCCCCGGCCGCCCGGCCTTTAGCGCCGCCTCGAGCGCCCCCGGCTCGACCAGGCCGGCGCGGCTCGTATTGACGAAGATCGCGCCCGGCTTCATGCGCGCAAGATCGGCGCGCGTGACGATGCCGCGCGTTGCGTCGACCAGCCGCATGTGCAGCGTGATGACGTCGCTCTCGGAGAAGAACGCCTCTTTGCTCGCCGCCACGCCGTAGCCGTCGACGCGCGCTTTGTCGCGCGATGCCTCGCGCGCCCACACCAGGATACGCAGGCCCATGGCATCGCCCACCTTCGCCACCTCGCGCGCGATGCGGCCATAGCCGTAGATGCCGAGCGTCTTGCCGCGCAGCGTCGAGCCGATAGCGACCTGCCATTTGCCGGCCCGCAAGCCCGCGTCGTTCTGCGGGATGTCGCGCGCGGCGCCAAGGATCAGCGCCCAGGTGAGCTCCGCGGTCGAATAGGACGGCGTGCCCGCATGCATACTGGAACAAACCATTATGCCCAGTCGCGTGCAGGCGTCGATGTCGATGTGCGGATAGACGCTGCGCTGGCTGATGAGCTTGAGCTGCGGCAGCCGCTCGAGCAGCGGCGCGCGGATCTCGGTGCGCTCGCGGATCAGCACCAGCGCCTCGACCTCGCGCAGCCGCGCCGCCAGCGCGTCGGTGTCCTGCACATGGTCGTTGAAGACGCGCACGTCGTGCTGCGCCAGCTTCTTGAACACGGCGAGCGTGCGCACCGTATCGTGGTAATCGTCGAGGATCGCGACCTTCATGGGTGGAACAGGAGGTAGGTGACGCCCATGGCGAGCGCGCCGAAGAGAAACGCGACGACGAGTAGCGTCGCGAGCAGCCGCGGCGTAGCGACCGGTGGCGCGGCCTCGGCCGCGACCGGCGCGTGCTCGGCGGCACTGCGCACGCGCTCGGTCTCCGCTTCGAGCCTCGCCTGCGCATCTTCTACCCTCGCCTGCAGCGCCGTGAGCGTGGCCTCGGCGTCTTCACGCCGCCGCTGGAGGTCGGCGAGCGCCGTCTGGATCTCCGCGAGCCGCGCCTCTGCGTCCGCGGCTTCGGCAGCGCGCGGTTTCTGCGCGACGTCGACCGCGGCGCGTTCCGCCTGCAGCTCGTTCATCCGGGTGCGCAAGCCTTCCACCTCGGCACGCGAGCCCTCGCGCTCGGCGCGCGCCTCCGCCAGCACCGCGGCGACGGCCGCGCGCTCGGATTCGAGTTCATCGATCCGCTTACGCAGGCCTTCGATTTCCGCCTGCGAGGCCTGGGCGCGCTCCAGCTGCTGATGCGCATCCGCGCGTGCTTTGTCGGCACGGACTACCTCGCTTTCGAGCTGCTTTGCCGAGGCGCGCAAGTTTGCAATCTCAGCGCGATCCTGGACGAGCTCGGCACGCGCCCCCGATAGTACGGCCCCAGCCGCCGCGCGTTCGGATTCGAGCTGGTGGACGCGGTTGCGCAGGCCCTCGATCTCGGCTTGCGATGCGCGGGTGCCCTCTAGCTGGGTGTGCGCGTCCGACAACGCCTTGTTGGCGCGCACCAGCTCGCTTTCGAGTTGCTTTGCCGACGATTCGAGCTGGTTGACGCGGCTGCGCAGGCCTTCGACCTCCGTTTGAGATACGCGGACACTTTCGACCAGCGCCTGCGCGTCCGAGCGCGCCTTGTCGGCGCGCATCACCTCCGCGGCCGCTTGCTGGAGTTCGGATTCGAGCTGGTTGACCCGCGCGCGCAAGCTGGCAATCTCCGCCTGCGATTGCAGGTCGGGCGCGGGCGGCTTGCTACGCAGCTCGGTGAGCTCGCCCTGAACACGCGCAAGCTCGGCGCGCTCCTGGGCGAGCGCAGCGTCGGCGGCCGCGCGCTCGCTGACGAGCGTGGCGACCCTGCTATTCAGCGCTTCGAGCTCGACGGGCGGCGCCGCGTCCGCAGCCGGCTGCGCACGTGCTCGCTCGAGCTCGGCGCGCGCCTCGAGGAGCGCCTTGCGCGTCGCTTCGAGCTCGTTCACCCGCATCTGCAGCTCGCCGCGCGCCTCTTCGAGCTCG
>DASSLQ010000210.1:0-3892 GCA_035689325.1 Burkholderiales bacterium
AGGGCTCGAGGTGCATGGCGGTTGGCGCCTGCACCGCGGCATCGAGCAGCTCGCGAATAATTTTGTCGGGCAACTGCTCCGGCTTGTACGCGCGCACAGCGCGGCGCGAATAGATCGTATGCAGCGCGTCGTATTCGGCGAGGACGTGAGTAGACATGTGGTTCTCCAGCTAGACGGTAGGAAAAACAGGCTCGCCCGCGAGCCGGTACCAGCGCCTGATGCCGTTCCAGATTTCCGGCGCGCTTTCCGCGTACCAGTAGAGGTCGCGGTCCTCCGGGTCGATCGCGCCTTCGGCGAGCAGGAAATCGACGTCGAAGGCGCGGCGCCAGTACGCCTCGCCGACGAGAACGATCGGCATCGGCTTGATCTTGCGGGTCTGCACGAGCGTCAGCGTTTCGAACAGCTCGTCGAAGGTTCCATAGCCGCCGGGAAAGGCGACCAGCGCCCGCGCGCGCAGCAGGAAGTGGAGCTTCCTGAGCGCGAAGTAGCGGAACTGGAAGCAGAGCTCGGGCGTGACGTAGGGATTGGGATACTGCGTCTGCGGCAGGCTGATATTGAGGCCGAGCGACGGCGCGCCGAGGTCGTGCGCGCCGCGATTCGCCGCTTCCATGATGCCCGGCCCGCCACCGGTGACGATGACCCCGCGGCCGCCTCTCTTGCGCTTGCCTTCGCGGCCGACGATGCGGCCGAACTCGCGCGCGATCGGGTAATAGAGGCTCTTCTCGCCGAGGCGCGTGCTGCCGAGCACGAGCACTGTATGCGCGATGCGATGGCGCTCGAGGATCGATTCGACCTTGAGGTATTCGAGCAGCAGTCGCACGCCGCGCATGTCGTCACGGTGCAGGAACTCGACGTCGTGCTCCGCTTCTCGGTAGCTCGGGCTCGCGAGGATCGCCTTGAGGCGCCGCGGCGCAGCCTTGTCCTCGCGCGCGGGCTTCGGCCAGTGCCACGGCAGCGGCCGCCGGCGGCGCTCGGGATGCGGCGGTCGCGGGATGCGCCTCATCGGATGCGCCGATCGGTGGTGATGCGGCCGTCGACGATCTCGACGATGCGGCCGCACTGGTCGGCGAGCATGCGGTTGTGAGTGACGATGAGGATCGTTGTGCCCTGCTCGGCGTTGACGCGCTTCATGAGATCGAAGACGCCCTGCGCCGAAACCGTGTCGAGGTTGCCGGTGGGCTCGTCGGCGAGCAGCACCGCCGGCTTCATCGCCAGCGCGCGCGCCACGGCGACGCGCTGCTGCTGGCCGCCGGACATGTTGGTCGCGAGGTTGTCGCGCCATTGCGTCAGGCCGACGTTGGCGAGGAGTTCCTCCGCGCGGCTGCGCATCGCCCCATCGGGCCGCCCGCTCTCGACGAGCAGCGGCATCATGACGTTCTCGAGTGCGGTGAACGCCGGCAGCAGGTAGTGGTACTGGAAGACGAAGCCGATGGTGTGGCCGCGCAGCCGCGTGAGGTCGCGGTCGCGCAGGCCGCCCGCCGCATGGCCGTCGATGGTCAGGCGGCCGCTGGTGGGACGGTTGAGCAGGCCGATGATGTTGAGCAGCGTGCTCTTGCCGGAGCCCGAAGGTCCCATGAGCGCGCAGAACTCGCCGCGCTCGAGGCGCAGATCGATGCCGTGCAGCACCTCGGTCTCGACCGGCGTGCCGATGTTGTAGGACTTGCGCACGCCCTCGAGGAGGACGACGGACTCAGCCACGGATCGCCACCACCGGGTCCAGGCGTGCGCCGCGCAGCGCCGGCAGATAGGCCGCGATCAAGCCGCTGAGCGTCGCAAGCACGGCGGCGGCGATGAACAGCTTCGGATCGAGATCGAGCGGGAAGAGCGGCGTGCCGTCCGGGTTCTTCACCAGCCTGCTCCAGAGAATGATGGCGCTCGCGCCGAGCGAGGAGCCGATGAGCGAGCCGACCAGCCCGAGCACCGCGCCTTCGAGCAGGAACACGCGCAGGATCTGCCCGCGCGAGGTGCCCATCGCGCGCAGGATGCCGATCTCCTTCGATTTCTGCACCACCGAGACGATGAGCACCGCGGCGATGCCGAACGCGATGGCGAGGCCGACGAAGAAGCGGATCGTGGTGTTGGCGATGCGCTGCGCGTTGATCGCGAGATAGAGCTGGTTGTTGGTCCTGATCCAGCTGTCGGCCTCGACGCCGGTGAGCGCACCGATGTTCTGCGCCACCTCTTCTGCCGCATAGATGTCGCGCACCGTGATGTCGATGCTGGAGACGCCGCCGATCAGGCCGAGGAGCGCCTGCGCCGTATGCAGCGCGCAGTAGGTCAGGCGCTGGTTCGCGCCCTTGCTGCCCAGGTCGACGATGCCGGTGACGGTGAGCGTCGGCCCCTGGCCCGAGGCCGCCGCCACGCGCAGCTTGTCGCCGACGCGCACGCCCAGATCGGTGGCGAGGTCGACGCCGACGACAATGTCTTCGGCGCCGAGGCGCGGCGTGCCGGCAACGATCTTCTCGGGCAGCGGCACGATCTTGAAGTACTGCGCCGCGTCCACCCCCTGGATCGTGACCGAGCGCGTCGCCTCGCCGCGCACCGCCAGCACCGCGCCGGAGGCCATGGGCGATACGGCGGTTACCGCGGGCATTGCCGAGACCTGCTTGATGATCGTCTGCCACTGGTCGATCGAGCGCACGCGCTGGAAGGGCTTCTGGATCAGCGCTGCCTCGGCGATGTCGCCATCGCCGCGCAGCGGCCGCGCGATCTCCTGTGGCGGCATGAGGACGATATGCGCCTGCGCCGAGAGCACGCGGCGCGTGATGTTCGTCATCTGGCCGGCAAGCGCCGCCGACATGAAGATGATGACGCCCACGCCGATGCCGATGCCGAGAACAATGGCGATCGTCTGCATGCGGCCCTCGCGCAGGAAGCGGCTCGCCGCGATCCACTCGAACGGCAGCATGCTGTTCACCGCAGCGTGATCCGCACGCGCCGGCCGGGCTTGAACGCCGCACTGGCGCCGAGCACAACGATCTCGCCTTCCGCGACGCCGTCCAACACTTCCACGTCACCCTCACCGCGCAAGCCGAGCTTCACGCCCTGGCGCACGGCACGGTCGCCGCGCACTGAAAGCACGTACGGCGCGGCACCGACGTCGTACACGGCGCTCGCCGGCAGCACGAGCGCGCCGTGATGACGCTCGGTTTCGATGTCAACCGACACGGTCATGTCGTCACGCAGGTAATCGGGCGGCTGCGGCACGTCGAGCTTCACCTCGACCGTGCCGCGCTGGGCGTCCACGCCGGGATTGATATAAGCGACGACTGCGTCGAAGCGCTGCGTGGCGTAGGCATCCGCGGAGGCGAGCGCGTGCTGGCCGAGCGCGAGCCGGCCGAGGTTGCGCTCGTCGATCTGCAGCACGAGCTGCGTCGCGCCCGCGGGCGAGAGCACCATCAGCGCCTTGCCGGGCTGCACCAGTTCGCCGCGCTCGACATCGCGCGCAATCAGCGTACCGGCGACCGGCGCGCGGATCAGGAGATAGCCGAGCTTCGCGCGCGCCGCATCGAGCTGGGTACGGCTGACGTCAACGTTGCGCTGCAAGTCGTCGAGCGCCGCGGCCCCGATAAATCCCTTCTGGTGCAGCGAGCGGTTGCGCTCGTACTGCGCGCGCGCATTGTCGAGCGTCACCTGCGCCTGGCGCTCGGCGGCGCGCGCCTCGTTCGACTCGAGCACGATCAGCGTCTGCCCGGCCTTTACGGTCGCGCCCTCCGCAACCGGCACCTCGATGACCGTGGCCACCACCTGCGCGCCGATGTCCACGCGATGCGGCTTGGCGACGCGGCCGCTCGCCACCACCGTCTGCACGATATCGCGTCGCATGACGCGCGCTCCATCGACCTTCGGTCCCGCGAGCTGGACATAGACCAAGTAGCCGGCGACCAGCACG
>DASSLQ010000211.1:0-5540 GCA_035689325.1 Burkholderiales bacterium
CGGCGCGCCGCGATGGTCGAGCAGCTTTACGCCGGCGGTCCGGAGGTCATCACCGCTTAAGCAGGCCGAGCCAGACGATCGCGCTCACCGTGACGAGCGCGCCGGCGATCTGCAACGGCGTCACGCTGAAGCCGAGGAACACCCAGCCGAGCACGAGGAGCGCGATCGGCTCGAAGTTGAGCGCCGCCGTGGTCGTCGTCGGGATGCGCGGCAGGACGAAGAAGAGCGACGCCATCGCGACGCAGTAGAACACCGCGAGGAGCGCGAGCCCGGCCCAGCCGCTCGGCGCCTGCGGCAGCGCCTGCGCGCCGCTCGCGGTGCCGGCGACGATGACGAGCAGCGCGGTCACGG
Source organism: Burkholderiales bacterium (assembly GCA_035689325.1). Taxonomy (GTDB): domain Bacteria; phylum Pseudomonadota; class Gammaproteobacteria; order Burkholderiales; family SG8-39; genus SCGC-AG-212-J23. The sequence goes on from DASSLQ010000211.1 coordinate 352, forward strand.
CGGTCATGGCGAAGGTGCGCAGCCGCCCGTCGAGCGGCTTCAGCGCGTTCGCGTTCAGGTAGTAGACGATCACCATGCTCGCGCCGCTCGCGAAGGCCCAGCCGACGCCGGCACGCACCACCGCCCAGTCGGCAGCGAGATGCGCCGGCCGCAGGTTCAAGGCAAGCGCGAGCCCCGCGAGCGCGAGCGCCATCGGCAGCAGCGCCCTCCAGCGCGGGGCTTCGCGCCCGAGCGCCCAGGTCAAGAGCACATAGAGCATGGGCGAGGTCTGGAACACCAGCAGCGCGAGCGCCGGCGGGATGAGCGCAACCGCCGAATAGAGGCAGTAACTCTGCGAAGCGATCAGGAGCCCGGCGAGCAGCGTGCGGCCGCGCAACTCGCGCGGAATGGCGAGCGATACACCCTGCAGCCGCATCATGATGAAGAGCACGAGCGTGGTGAACGTGGCGCGCACGCTCACGCCGGTGACCACGCTCGCGCCGTGATCGAAGGCGATGCGCGCGCAAAGGTGGTTGGAGGCGAAGCTGCTCGCCACGCCGAGCAGGATGAGTACGGCTAGCTGCGGAGAGATTTTCGTTTCCATGGAGCAAGTAACAGCAGTGCCGCGCAGAGCCACAGCGATTGCGGCAGCCAAGGCGCAAGCACAAGGAACGCAGACGTCTGCGCGAGGCCGCTGCCGGTCGCGGCGAGGCGCAGCGCCACGGCAAGCGCGAGCATCGCGAAGAGCGTGCCGAGATAGCGGCCCTCGCGCCCGCCGCGGCCGAGCGACACCGCGGCCGTGTAAGCCGCGACGCTCGCCGCGCCCCAGCTGCCGCCGGCGATGAATTCCGCGAGCGCAAGCAAGGCAAGGTTCGGCGCCAGCGCCGCCGCGAGCACCGCCAGGGCACCGAGCGCCGCGGCAATCGCCATTACATCGGCGGCGCCCCAGCGCCGCACGAGGCGCTCGGCGGGGAACATGCACAGGTTGAATCCGACCCAGAACAGCGGCAGCAGGTAAGGCAGCTTGTCGCGCGCGGCGAACTGCGCGTAGCGCGGCGCCGCGTTAAGCGCGAAATGCAGCTGGAAGCCGAGCGCAAGGATGAGGAGCGCCACGAACAGCGTGCCGCCCGGCAGCGTTGCCGGCGGCCGCGGCTCCACGGCGCCCGGCGCGCCGAGCCGCCGCTCGGCGAACACCAGCACAACGACGGTGGCGAACAGCACCACCGTCGATGCGATGAACGGCACGCGCGGATCGGCGCCGCGCAGCGCAACGCCAAGGTAAGGAGCGAGCGCCGAGGCGATGGCCGTGCCCGTCAGCACCAGCGTCGCGAGCCATGGGATCGCCGGCGACGGCGCATGGCGCGCAAGCAGCGCCCAGGGCGGCGAGCGCAGCGCGGACGAGGTGACGGCCCAGAGCGCGATCGCCGCGAGGAGCAGAGCCGAGCTCGCCCGCGCGTAGGGCAGCATGACGAAGCCGAGGCATGAAATCGCGCTGACGGCGACGATCCAGCCGCCGAGGCGGCCGAGCGCCGCGCGCACGCGATCGACCCAGTAGCCGGTGACGACGTCCATGGCGGCGAAGATGAGCTGGTCGGCGACCAGCAGCCACGGCACCCACGCCGCGATGCCGGCCTCCTTGGCGAGCGCCGGCAAATAAACGACATAGGCCGTCCAGGTCATCGTGAAGAGAAACTGCACCACGCCGACGAGGGCGGCGAGGCCGCTCACTTGAACTGCGGGTCCACGTCGACGCGCAGGCCGTTGGCAAGGCGGTTGGTCTCGTTGGCAAGCCCGACCACCGCCAGGAGCTCCGAGAACATCGCGTCGGTCATGCCCTTCTTGCGCGCGCCGGCGGTGTGCGAATGGGTGCAGTACTCGCAGCCGTTGGTCGCGCTCACCGCGACGTAGATCATCTCCTTGACCAGGGGATCGAGCGCGCCGGGGGCCATCACCTGCTTCACGTTCGCCCAGACGCGCTTGAGCTCCCGCGGGTCATTGGCGAGCGCCTTCCAGAAGTTGTTGATCCAGTCGACGCCGCGCGTCTTCATGATGTCGTCGAACACCGACCGCACCTCGGGCGACGCCTGGGCGTATTCGATGAGCTTCACCAGGGCCATGGCTCCTCCGTAAGGGACAAGGGCGAAAGGCTAGTAGAATGCCGGCCCTGAATGAAGTTTCTGTTCGACGTTTTCCCGGTCGTCCTGTTTTTCGTCGCTTTCAAGCTCTCCGACATCTACGTCGCGACCGCGGTGGCGATCGCGGCCACCGTGGTGCAGGTGTCGTGGCTGAAGCTGAGCGGCCGCCGGGTCGACCTCATGCTCTGGGCGAGCCTCGCCATCATCGTGCTGTTCGGCGGCGCGACGCTGCTCCTGCAGGACGAGACCTTCATCAAGTGGAAGCCGACCGTGCTCTACTGGCTGTTCGGCGCGGTGCTCGCGGTCGGGATGCTCGGTTTTCGCAAGAACCTGATCCGCACGCTGCTCGGCGAGCAGATGCGCCTCCCGGACCCGATATGGGCACGGCTCAACTGGAGCTGGGTGGCGTTCTTCGCCTTCATGGGCGCGGCCAACCTCTACGTGGCGTACAACTATTCGACCGACCTGTGGGTCAACTTCAAGCTGTTCGGCGGCATCGGGCTGATGATCGCGTTCGTCGTGGCGCAGTCGCTGGTGCTTGCAAAATACTTACAAGACGAGCAGTGAACGTCGCCACCGAAATCAGGCAGCGCCTCGCGGCGCTCGAGCCGCTCGAGCTCGAGCTGGTGGACGAGAGCGAAGCGCATCGCGGCCACGCCGGCTATCGACAGGGCGGCGGTACCCACTGGCGCCTCGCCATCGTCTCGCCGCGCTTTGCCGGACAACCGGTTATCGCGCGCCACCGGATGGTGTATCAGGCGCTCGGCAATCTCATGCACAATCCGATCCACGCGCTCGCCATCAGCGCGCGCGCACCCGAAGAAACGAAAGGAAGCGAATGAAACGCGCAGTATTAGCAGCGGCGCTTGCGCTGCTCCCCGCAGCGCTCCCCGGTCTCGCCGTGGCGCAGGACAAGCCTGCGGCGCCGGCGGCCAAAGGCGGCGCCGCGCCGAAAGAGCCGCCGCTCGCCAAGGTGAACGGCGTGGCGGTGCCCGCCACGCGCCTGGACCTGCTCATGCAGCAGCAGCGGGGCCGCGGCGCGCCGGACAACGCCCAGACGCGCCAGATGCTCAAAGAGGAGCTCGTCAACCGCGAGGTCGTGGTGCAGGAGGCGCAGCGCGCAGGGTTCGCCAAGAAGCCCGAGGTGCAAACGCAGCTCGACATGGCGCGCCAGGAGATCATGGTGAGCGCGTATCTGCGCGACTGGGTGCAGAAGCACCCGGTGAGCGACGACGAGGTGCAGGCGGAATACGATCGCGCCAAGGCGCAGACCGGCGACAAGGAGTACCGCGCGCGCCACATCCTGGTCGACAGCGAGGACGAGGCGAAGAGCCTGATCGGCCAGCTGAAGAAAGGCGCGAGCTTCTCGGAGCTCGCGCAGAAGAACTCCAAGGACCCGGGCTCGAAGGAGCGCGGCGGCGACCTCGACTGGAACGTGCCGGCCGCCTTCGACAAGACCTTCTCCGACGCCATGGTCGGCCTCGACAAGGGCAAGTTCACCGAGGCGCCGGTGCACACGCGCTTCGGCTACCACATCATCCAGCTCGACGACGTGCGGCAGACGCACTTTCCCGCGCTCGCAGAGGTGAAGCCGCGAATCCAGCAGCAAATCACCCAACACAAGATCGAGGAGCTGGTGCGGGGGCTTAGGGCGAAGGCAAAAGTAGAGGAGTAACGCCATGGCCAGGTACGGACGCAAGGCCCGCTCGAAGGTCAAACGCGCGATGCACAAGCGCAAGCGCGGCACGCTGAAGAGCGGCCGCTCCGGCAGGCGCGTGAAGAGCCGCAAGCAGGCGATCGCGATCGGCCTCTCGGAAGCCCGGCGCGCCGGCGGCAAGGTGCCAAAACGGCGGCGGCGCAAGTCCTCGCGCAGGAAGAAGTAGCGCCCGGCGCCACCTTCCAGGTGGTACGCGGCGACCTGCTCGCAGAGCCGGTCGACGCGATCGTCAACGCGGCGAATGGCCATCTCGCGCACGGCGGCGGCGTGGCCGGGATCATCGCGCGCGCCGCGGGGGCCCGAACTGCGGGCCGAGTCCGATCAGCTATTGGCCAAGCGCGGTCCGTTCCCGACCGGCAGCGCGGTCGTCACCACCGCCGGCAAGCTGCCCTTCAAGGGCGTGATCCACGCGGTCGGCCCGCGCTGCGGCGAAGGTGACGAGGAGGCGAAGCTCGTGGGCGCGCTCGGCGCCGCATTCCAATGCGCGCGCGAGCGCGGCTGGCAGAGCGTCGCCTTCCCCGCCGTCTCGGCGGGCATCTTCGCCGTGCCGCTCGAGATCTGCGCGCGCGCTTATCTGAAGGCGGCGCGTGCTTCTGGCTTGCGTAATGTGCGGCTATGCTTGCGCGACCAACCGGTCATTGACGCCGTGCTTAAGGAGCTCGAACGATGAAATGGCTCATGCTTGCCGCCGCGCTCGTCCTGGCGCCGGCGCACGCGCAGAAGACCGACAAGGCGATCTTCGCCGCCGGCTGCTTCTGGTGCACCGAGGATGCATTCGAGCATGTGGAGGGCGTGATCTCGGCCGTCTCCGGGTACACCGGCGGCACGGTCAAGAACCCCAGCTACGAGCAGGTCTCGAGCGGGCGCACCGGCCATGCCGAATCAGTCGAGGTGACGTTCGACCCGGCGAAGGTCACCTATGAGCAGCTGCTCGACGTCTTCTGGGTCAATCACGACCCGACTGTAACCAACCGCCAGTTCTGCGACTCGGGCACCCAGTACCGGCCCGCGATCTTCTACCTGAACGACGAGCAGAAGCGCCTCGCCGAAGCGTCGAAGGCGAAGTGGGAGAAGATGAAACCCTTCAAGCAGCCGATCCTGACCGAAATCACCAAGGCCGGACCGTTCTATCCGGCCGAGGATTACCACCAGGATTACGCCAAGAAAAATCCGTTGCAGTACAAGTTCTACGTCACCGGTTGCGGCCGCTATCAGCGGCTCGACAGCCTCTGGGGCGCGCTGAGAAAACACTAAAAGTCGGTGTCAGGCACCGATTAGCGACGAAATCGGTGCCTGACCCCGATTTATTTCTTGCGCCGGAAGTTCTGGTCGTCCGGGACCTTTTTCGGGTCGCGCAG
>DASSLQ010000212.1:0-2553 GCA_035689325.1 Burkholderiales bacterium
CATGGGCTAAGGACCAGAAAACTGCCGGCAAGGTGCGCATGATGGCCGACGGCAGCGGCACGTACACCAAAGCGCTGGGCCTCGAGCTCGATCTCACGGCGCGCGGCCTGGGCATGCGCTGCCAGCGCTTTTCGGCGCTGATCGACCACGGCGTAGTGAAGACGCTCAACGTCGAGGCGCCGGGCAAATACGAAGTCTCCGGAGCCGAAACGCTGCTGCAGCAGCTCGGCTGACGCGCGTCGTGTCCCGGCGCGGCGGAATATCGCGTCGGTCGGCGGTTCGGGCGAGCGCTACGGTGCGCGCCGAGAAGCGCTAGTTCCGCTGCCGCAGTCGCGCCAGCATGCCGTCGAGCTGCTCGAGGCTCGAATAGCGGATCACGATGCGCCCGGCGCCTTTGCGCATCGGCTCGATGCGCACCACTGCTCCGAGCGCCTCGGCGATTTCGCTTTCGAGGCGTGCCACGTCGGCGTCGCCGCGCCTCGCGGCGCGTTTCGAGCGCGCCTTCGGATGCAGCGCAGCCTGCACCAGCCGCTCGGCGCCTCGCACCGAAAGGCCGCCATCGACGACTTTCGCCGCCGCCGCTCCCTGCTGCGCGAGCGGCAAGGCGAGCAGAGCGCGCGCGTGGCCCATGTCGAGCTTGCCCGCGAGCAGCATCGACTGGACCGGAGGCGCGAGCTGGGTGAGCCGCAGCAAATTGGTCACGGCGCTGCGTGACCGGCCGATCGCCTGTGCCGCGGCCTCGTGCGTGAGCCCGAACTCCTCGACCAGCCGCTTGATGCCCTGCGCTTCCTCGAGCGGATTGAGATCTTCGCGCTGAATGTTCTCGATGAGCGCCAGCGCGAGCGTGGCTTGGTCGGCAACGTCGCGGACGAGCGCCGGTATCTCGGAGAGCCCGGCGCGCCGGGCGGCAAGCCAGCGTCGCTCACCGGCGATGATCTCGTAGCGCCCGCCGTCGATCGGCCGCACCAGGATCGGTTGCACGACGCCCTGGCTCCTGATCGATTCCGCGAGCTCATCGAGTGACGCCTCATCCATCCGCGTTCGTGGCTGATAGCGCCCCGAACGGATCTGGTCCAGCGCGAGCGAGCGCAGCGCGTCGGAACGCGGCTCTTCGGGAGTCGAGAGCAGTGCGTCGAGTCCGCGTCCGAGTCCCTTCAGCCTAGCCATCTGTGGTCCCCGTCGCCGCGAGCGGTTCTTCGGCCCGCGCCGATTCCTCGCGACGCAGCATCTCGCCGGCGAGCGCGAGGTACGCCTGCGCACCTTTGGAGGTCTTATCCAGATGCAGCGCCGGAATGCCGTAGCTCGGCGCCTCGGCGAGCCGGATATTGCGCGGGATCACGGTGCGATAGAGCTTCTCGCCGAAATGTTTTTGCAGATCCGCCGAGACGTTGAGCGCCAGCGTATTGCGCGGATCGTACATCGTGCGCAGCAAGCCCTCGATCTCGAGATGAGAATTGAGATGGGCGCGCACGCGTCGGATCGTCTGCACCAGATCGGAGAGGCCTTCCAGGGCGTAATACTCGCACTGCATGGGAATCAGCACGCTGTCGGCGGCGCACAGGCCGTTGAGCGTAAGCAAGGACAGCGACGGCGGGCAATCGAGCAGGATGAAGTCGTAGTCGGCGATTACTTGCGAAATCGCGCTTCGCATCTGCGACAGCGCTTCGGCAAGCGCATCCTTCAGGCGCATCTCGCGCTCCGGCAACTCGACCAGCTCGACCTCCGCGCCGGCGAGGTCGCGGTTCGAAGGCACTAGGTCGAAGCCCCCGGAGGGGGACGCGAGACGCACGTCGGCGATCTTTCTCTCGCCAAGCAGGACCTGATATATCGTGTGAGTAAGTGCACGCTTGTCGACACCTGCTCCCATGGTGGCATTGCCCTGCGGATCGAGGTCGACGAGCAGCACACGCCGCTTCATCGCGGCAAGGCTCGCGGCCAAGTTTACGGCGGTCGTCGTCTTGCCGACGCCCCCTTTTTGATTGGCCACCGCGATGATGCGCGTCACGCCGCCTCCATGATGACGAGGTGGCGCTCCGCGGTCAGACCGGGCACCGAAAGCCGCGGCACGCCGATCAGCCGGACGCCGGCCGGAAGAGCAGCAATCTCCTCGACGGGGCGCGTACCTTTCATCGCGAACCAGCGCGCTCCGGTGCGGGTGAGCCTCTGCGCAGCCGCCGCGAAAGCCGCGAGGTCGGCGTAGGCGCGGCTGATTGCCGCATCGAACCGCACGGGCGGATCGTAGTTCTCCACCCGGGCTTCGACTACCGCGACATTGGGCAGTGGCAACTCGGCCAGCGCCTGGCGCAGGAATGAAGCCTTCTTGCGGCTGCGCTCCACGAGAGCTACCTGCCATTGCGGCTGCGCGATGGCGAGCGGGATGCCCGGCGCCCCGCCGCCGCTCCCGATATCCGCCAGGCGCAATGGCGTCGCCTCGTCGAGGTGCGGCAGTACCGCGAGCGAGTCGAGCAGATGATGGCTCACCATTCGCGCGGGTTCACGGATCGCCGTGAGGTTGTAGACGCGGTTCCACTTCTCCAGCAACGCAATGTAGGC
>DASSLQ010000213.1:0-11052 GCA_035689325.1 Burkholderiales bacterium
CGTGGGGCGCGCGCGCGATCAGCAGCTGCGACTCGGCGAGTCCCGCCGGCGGATTGGCGCGAGCGGCGCTCAGCCGATCCGCAGCCGCGCGGTCGCCTTCGCCGAGGAACGCGAGGAACGCCGCGTCGAGCTTGATGAGGCCGTCGCGTTCATAGAGATCGGCGAAGCTGATGCCGAAGCCAAGCTGCATGAGGTTAGAATTATCGGCGAATTTTTTCCGGCATTTACTTATTCCCCGGGGAGTAGCCGATGCAGATCAAGAACAGCGTGTTCCTCGTCACGGGCGGCGCATCGGGACTCGGCGCGGCCACGGCGCGCATGGCGGCCGAGAACGGCGCCAAGGTGGTGATCGCGGATATGCAGGCCGAAGCGGGCGAGAAGCTCGCGCGCGAGCTCGGCGGGCGCTTCGCGAAGACCGACGTGGCTTCGGAGGCAGACGGCAAAGCGGCGGTGGCGCTCGCGCTGAAGGAGTACGCCGGCCTGCACGTGCTTGTGAACTGCGCGGGCATCGCGATCGCCGAGCGCACGCTCGGCAAGGAAGCGCCGCATGACCTCGGGCGCTTCGAGCGCGTGCTGAAGGTGAACGTCATCGGCAGCTTCAACATGATCCGCCTCGCGGCCGAGGCGATGGCAAAGGCGGTGCCCAATGCGTCCGGCGAGCGCGGCGTGATCGTCAATACCGCATCGGTCGCGGCGTTCGACGGCCAGATCGGGCAGGCCGCCTATTCGGCGTCGAAAGGCGGCGTGGTGGGCATGACGCTGCCGATCGCGCGCGACCTGTCACGCAACGGCATCCGCGTGTGCACGATCGCGCCGGGCATCTTCGAGACGCCGATGCTGATGGGCCTGCCGAAGGAGGCGCAGGAGTCCCTCGGAAGACAGGTGCCGTTTCCGTCGCGCCTCGGCCGGCCGACCGAATATGCGCAGCTCGTCAAGGCGATCGTCGAGATCGAGATGCTGAACGCCGAGACCATCCGCCTCGACGGCGCAATCCGCATGGCGCCTAAGTAGCCGGCTTCAGTTCCCGGCGATAAAGCGCGGCGCGCTCGACGTAGCCGCGCGCGATGCCAAGCAGGTTCTCGCGCTCCTCTGGCTTGAGCTCGCGCACCACCTTGCCCGGCGAGCCGAGCACCAGCACGCCGTCCGGGATCTCCTTGCCCTCGGTGACGAGCGTGTTCGCGCCGATCAGCACACCTTTGCCGATTCTCGCGCCGTTCAGCACCACGCTGTTGATGCCGACGAGCGTGCCCTCACCGATGGTGCAGCCGTGCAGCATCACCTTGTGGCCAATGCTCACCATGCGGCCGAGCGTCATCGGATAGCCCGGATCGACGTGCAGCACCGAGGCGTCCTGCACGTTGGTGCCCTCGCCGATGGTGATGCGATCGTTCTCCGCGCGCACCACGACCTTGAACCAGATGTTGGCGTCCGCGTGCAGCGTAATCGAGCCGACAAGCGTCGCGTCGTACGCGATGTAGTGGTTCTTGCCGACGAGCTCGATGCGGCGCTCGCCCAGGGAGTAGAGCGGCGGCATGCGGCTATCATAAGTCGGTGCGTGCCGCCGAATCCCACTATTTCGACATCCGCGGCTTGCGCTACCACGTGCGGCACTGGGCCGCGCCGGGCGCGCCGAAGCTCTTGCTGCTCCACGGCTGGATGGATGTGTCGGCGTCGTTCCAGTTCCTGGTCGACGCGTTCGCCGAGCGCTGGGACGTATACGCGCCCGATTGGCGCGGCTATGGCCTGACCGGCTGGGGCAAGTCCGATTGCTATTGGTTTCCCGATTACATCGCCGATCTCGACTTCCTGTTGCGCGCATTCGCGCCCGGCGAAGCGGTGCATCTCATCGGGCACAGCCTCGGCGGCAACGTGGCGTGCATGTATGCAGGCATACGCACGGACGGCGTGGCAAAGCTCGTGAACCTCGAGGGGTTCGGCCTCGCGGCGACCAAACCCGAAGATGCACCGCGTCGCTACGCGCGCTGGCTTGCGGAGCTGCACGACCGGCCGGGCTTCAGGCCGTACGCGAGCTACGCCGAGCTTGCCAAGCGGCTGCGCGAGAGCAACCCGCGGCTGACGGCCGAGCGGGCCGATTTTCTGGCGCGGCACTGGGGACGCGACGCGAACGGCAGCGTGGTGCTGCGCGGCGACCCGGCGCACAAGATCGTGAACCCCGTGCTGTACCGCTACGAGGAGGTGCGCGCCTGCTGGCAGCGGGTGAGGGCGCCGGTGCTCTGGGTGGACGGCGCCGAGACCGCGGCGCTCAAGCGCCTTGGGTTGGATGCGGCCCAGTACGCCGAACGGCGCGCCCAGTTCGCCGATCTGCGCCATGCCACGGTAGCGCAGGCGGGGCACATGCTGCACCATGATCAGCCCGAAGCACTGGCCCGGCTGATCGAAGAATTCCTCCGGACCTGATGGCGCAGCTCTTTTCCATACATCCCGCGAATCCGCAGCTGCGGCTCGTGCGCCGCGCGGGCCACATCCTGCGCGGCGGCGGGCTCATCGCCTATCCCACCGACTCGTGCTACGCGCTCGGCTGCATGCAAGCGGCGACCAAGGCGATCGAGCGGCTGCGGCGCATCCGCGACGTCGACGAGCGCCACCACCTGACGCTCATGTGCCGCGACCTCTCGGAGATCGGCGCGTACGCGATCGTCGATAACGCGCGCTTTCGCCTCATCAAGCGCGTCACGCCCGGGAGCTACACGTTCATCCTGCGCGCGACGCGCTCGCTGCCGCGGCGACTCGTGCATCCGAAGCGCAAGACGATCGGCGTGCGCGTGCCGGAGCATGCGGTGGCGCAGGCGCTGCTCGCGGAGCTCGACGAGCCGATGCTCTCCTCGACGCTGATCCTGCCGGGCGACGAGCAGCCGCTCTCCGACGCCGCCGCGATCCGCGAGCGCTTGGAGCGCGAGCTGGAGCTCGTGATCGATTCCGGCTCCTGCGGCACCGAGCCGAGCACCGTCATCGATCTCACCGGCGACACGCCGCTCGTGCTGCGCAAGGGCAGAGGCTCGCTCGAGCCCTTCGCGGTAGAGGCCGTCTGATAGAATCCAGCGGCAAAGAAAGATGGATCTGAATCTTCAGGCGATCGCGCAAACCTTCGCCCTCTATGCCCTCCCGGTCCTGCTAGCAATCACGCTCCACGAAGCCGCTCACGGCTATGTCGCGCGCCACTTCGGCGACATGACGGCGCACGCTCAAGGGCGCATCAGCCTGAATCCCATCCGCCACATCGACGTCCTGGGCACCGTGGTCGTGCCACTTATCATCCTCGTCGCCTCCGCAGGCAAATTGCTCTTCGGCTGGGCGAAACCCGTGCCGGTCAATTATTCGGCACTGAGGAAGCCGCGCCAGCACATGGCGTGGGTCGCAGCGGCGGGGCCGCTCGCAAACCTCGCCATGGCGCTCGCCTGGGTGCTCATCCTGCGCGCGAGCATCAGCCTGAGCACTCGCGCGGATGCATGGCGCGAAGTGACGCAGCTCGGCGGCACGACCGGCCTGATCGATGCGGTGAAGGATTACGGCAACGGCTCGGTAGAGTTCGTGATCGGCGTAGCGGCCGCCGGCGTGCTCGTCAATCTGGTGTTCATGCTGCTCAACCTGCTGCCGATCCCGCCACTCGACGGCGGCCGCATCCTGACGAGCCTGCTACCGACGCGCGCGGCGTGGCGCTTCGCCAAGCTCGAGCCATGGGGCGTGCCGCTGCTGCTGGTGCTGCTCTTCCTGCCGGTGTACGGCTCGAATGCGCTGAGCCTCGTGCTGAGCCCGTTGCTTTTCGAATCGGAGGCGCTGGTGCGCGCCATGGTGTTCCTGTAGATGTACGAAACGCGAGTGCTCTCCGGCATGCGGCCGACGGGGAGCCTGCATCTCGGGCACTACCACGGGGTGCTCAGGAACTGGATCCGCCTGCAGGCCGAATACACCTGCCTCTTCTTCGTCGCCGACTGGCACGCGCTCACCACCGACTACGAGCGGCCCGCAAACCTCGAGCAGAACGGCTGGGAGATGGTGATCGACTGGCTCGCCGCAGGCGTCGATCCGAGCCAGGCGATCCTTTTCATCCAGTCGCACGTGCCCGAGCACGCCGAGCTGCACCTGCTGCTTTCGATGATGGCGCCGCTTGGCTGGCTCGAGCGCGTGCCGACCTACAAGGACCAGATCGAGAAGCTCGCCGACCGCGATCTCGCGACCTACGGCTTCCTCGGCTATCCGCTGCTGCAATCCGCGGACATTCTGATCTATCGGTCGAAGTACGTGCCCGTGGGCGAGGACCAGGTGCCGCACGTCGAGTTCACGCGCGAGCTGGCGCGGCGCTTCAACCATTTGTATGGCCGGGAGCCCGGCTACGAGGACAAGGCGAAGGCGGCGGTGCGCAAGATGGGAACGAAGAAGTCGCGCCTCTTGAACGAGCTGCGCACCAAGTTCCTCGAGCACGGCGACGCCGAGTCGCTCGCGCGCGCGCAGGCGCTGCTCGATGAGCAGCAGAACCTCTCGCGCGGCGACCGCGAGCGGCTCTACGGCTGGCTGGAAGGCGGCGGCAAGAAAATCCTGGTCGAGCCCGAGGTGCTGCTCACCGAGGCGCCGCGCCTGCCCGGACTCGATGGCCAGAAGATGTCCAAGTCATACGGGAATACCATTGCGTTGCGTGAGGACCCGGAATCGGTGGCAAAGAAGATCCGCACCATGCCGACGGACCCGGCGCGCGTGAAGCGCAGCGACCCGGGCACGCCGGAAAGATGTCCCGTTTGGGCGCTGCATCTCGTATATTCCGATGCAGAACGAAAACAATGGGTCCAGAAGGGGTGCACCACGGCCGGAATCGGATGCCTGGAGTGCAAGCAGCCGGTGATTGAAGCGATCCAGGCCGAGCTCGCGCCGATCCGCGAGCGCGCGCAGGTCTATCTGGATGATCCGACGCTGGTGAAGAACATCATTGCGGACGGCTGCGAGAAGGCTCGACGGCTCGCCGTCGAGACGATGCGCGAGGTGCGCGAAGCGATGGGGATTGCATACGCATGATGGCGCGGCTCTACGGCGAACCGGTCATCGAGCTGCCGAGCGACCTGTACATCCCCCCCGATGCGCTGGAAGTGGTGCTGGAGGCCTTCGAGGGTCCGCTCGATCTGCTCTTGTACCTGATCCGCAAGGAAAATCTGAACATCCTCGACATCCCGATGGCGCCGCTCACGCGTCAGTACCTGGAGTATGTCGACGTCATGCGCGCCAAAAACCTGGAGCTCGCCGCCGAGTACCTGGTGATGGCCGCGATGCTGATGGAGATCAAGTCGCGGCTGCTCCTGCCGCGGCTGCCCTCGGCCGAGCCGACGGAAGAGGATCCGCGTGCCGAGCTCGTGCGGCGGCTGCTGGAATACGAGCAGATCAAGAAGGCCGCGAGCGCGCTCGACGAGCTGCCGCAGGCCGGGCGCGACGTCATCGCCATCTCGGTGTGGATCGAGCGCACGATCTCGGAGCGGCTGCCCCAGGTGCACGCCCGCGACCTCGCCGAAGCCTGGCGCGGGCTCCTGCATCGCGCGCGCATGTCCCGCCACCACCACATCTCGCGCGAGGAGCTTTCCGTGCGCGAGCATATGAGCGGCATCCTGCGCCACTTGCGCCAGCGCCGGGTCCTTGAGTTCGCGGAGCTATTCGACCCCGGGCGCGGTGTCGCGGTGCTGGTGGTGACGTTCCTCGCGCTGCTCGAGCTCGCGCGCGAGATGCTGGTCGAGATCACCCAGTCCGAGTGCTTCGCGCCGATTTACGTTAAATTAGCGTATGCGCAGTCCAGCTGAAGTCAAAAGAATCCTCGAAGCTGCGCTCCTCGCCTCGCCGGAGCCTCTCGGCCTGCCTGAGCTGAAGAGGCTCTTCGAGGACGAAATCGCCACCGATACGCTGCGCAATCTCCTCACCGAGCTCGCCGAAGAGTGGAAGGGGCGGGCGGTGGAGCTGGTGCACGTGGCGAGCGGCTGGCGCTTCCAGACCGCGGCCGAGTTCCATCCCTATATCGAGCGTCTCGCGCCGGAGAAGCCCCCACGCTACTCGCGCGCCGTAATGGAAACGCTCGCCATCATCGCTTACCGGCAGCCCGTGACGCGCGGCGACATCGAAGACGTCCGCGGGGTCACGGTCTCGACCCAAATCATCCAAACGCTCGAGGCGCGCGGCTGGATCGACGTCGTCGGCCACCGCGAGACGCCCGGCCGCCCGGCCCTCTACGCCACCGCGCGCAAGTTCCTCGACGACCTCGGGCTGCGCTCGCTCGAAGAGCTGCCGCCGCTCGAGGAGATCGCGCAGACGCTCGCACTTGAACCCGGGCCGACCGCCGAGGCGGGCGTGCGCCCCGCGAACTCCGAATCTGCGGCCGAAGCCGAGCCCCCTGCCGCCACCGGCACAGAAGGGTAAAGAGCAGCCTGCGCGCCTTCAGAAGCTGCTCGCCGCGGCCGGTCTCGGCTCGCGGCGGGAAATCGAATCCTGGATTGAAGCCGGCCGCGTCACCATCGGCGACCGGGTAGCGCAGCTTGGCGACCGCGCCGCGCCGAGTGACGAGATCGCGCTCGACGGACGCCGGGTCGAGATCGCCCCGAAATCGGTGGGCCGCGTCCTGATATACCACAAGCCCGAAGGGGAGCTCGTGACCCGGCACGACCCCGAAGGGCGGCCGAACGTGTTCAGCCGCCTGCCCCCGGGCCGCTGGATTGCGGTAGGCCGGCTCGACATCAACAGTGCCGGGCTGCTGCTGTTCACGGACGATGGCGAGCTCGCCAACCGGTTGATGCACCCCCGCTACGGCGTCGAGCGCGAGTACGCCGTGCGTGTGCGGGGCGCGCTTGGTCCCACGCAGCTGGGCGAGCTCAGGCGCGGCGTCCAGCTCGAGGACGGGCGCGCGGCGTTCGAGCACATCGAGGCGACGGATCCGCGGCCAGGGGCCGGCGCCAATCGCTGGTACCGCGTGACGCTGAAGGAGGGCCGCAAGCGCGAGGTGAGGCGCATGTTCGAGGCGGTCGGCGCGCGTGTCAGCCGGCTGCTGCGCGTACGCTACGGACCCGTGGAACTGCCGCGCGATCTTCGCCCGGGACAGTGGCGCGAGATACCAAATTCTGTTAAACTTCAAAAGCTTTGATGGCGCTGGAACACGATGGGCTTCGGCCCATTTTTTGTTTCAGCGGCGGCGCGGTGAATTATGGCGGCATTGGCAGCGGTGGTAGAGCCGGTCGTAGCCGGCATGGGGTACGAGCTCGTCGACCTGCAGGCGGCGAATGGAGGGCGCATGCTGCGCCTCTTCATCGACAAGCCGGGCGGCATCGGTGTGGAGGACTGTGCGGCGGTAAGCCGCCAGCTCTCGCGCGTGCTGGAGGTCGAAGGCGTTGACTACGAGCGGCTCGAGGTTTCCTCTCCGGGGCTCGACCGGCCGCTGCGGCATCGTGCGGACTTCGCGCGCTTCGCGGGCCACAAGGCGGACGTGAGGATGCGCACGCCCGATGCGACCGGCCGGCGCCGGTTCGTCGGCGTGCTGCGCGGCGCCGAAGGCAGCCGCGTCAATATTGAACTGGAGGGCAGGACGGTGGAGCTCGAGCTCGGCGATGTCGAGCGCGCGCGCCTCGTGCCCGAACTGTGAGGGAAAGTGGTCGCTAAGGCAGCGGTGCAGGCGGGAAATCGGGAACTGGTGATGCTGGTCGACGTGCTGGCGCGCGAGAAGAACGTGCCGCGCGACATCGTGTTCGGCGCGCTCGAGATGGCGCTCGCCTCCGCCACCAAGAAGAAGTACACCGAAGACATCGACGTGCGCGTGCACGTCGATCGCAATACCGGCGCTTACGAGACGTTCCGGCGCTGGAAAGTGCTGCCCGACGACACGCCGGAATGGAACACGGCCCAGATGCTGTCCGTCGAGGAGGCGCAGGACCGCGGCAAGCAGGACGCCAAGGTCGAAGACGTCATCGAGGAGCAGCTGCCCAACGTCGAGTTCGGCCGCATCGGCGCGCAGACCGCGAAGCAGGTGATCCTGCAGCGCATCCGCGACGCCGAGCGCGAGCAGATCCTGAACGACTTCCTCGCGCGCGGCGACGAGCTGGTCACCGGCACGGTGAAGCGCATGGAGCGCGGCAACGCCATCATCGAATCCGGCCGCCTGGAGGCACTGCTGCCGCGCGAGCACATGATCCCGAAGGAGAACCTGCGGGTGGGTGATCGCGTTCGCGCCTGGGTGATGAAGATCGATCGGCAGGCACGTGGCCCGCAGCTGATCCTCTCGCGCACTGCGCCGCAGTTCATCATGAAGCTGTTCGAGCTGGAGGTCCCCGAGATCGAGGAAGGCTTGCTCGAGATCAAGTCGGCGGCGCGCGACCCCGGCATCCGCACCAAGATCGCGGTGCATACCAACGACAAGCGCATCGACCCGATCGGCACCTGCGTCGGCATGCGCGGCTCGCGCGTGCAGGCCGTCACCCAGGAGCTCGCGGGCGAGCGCGTCGACATCGTGCTCTGGTCGGCCGATCCGGCGCAGTTCGTGATCGGCGCGCTCGCGCCCGCGGAAGTCTCGTCCATCGTGGTGGACGAGGAGAAACATGCGATGGATGTGGTCGTCGACGAGGAGAACCTCGCGGTGGCGATCGGCCGCAGCGGCCAGAACGTGCGCCTCGCCTCGGAGCTCACCGGCTGGCAGATCAACCTGATGACCGAAGAAGAATCGAACAAGAAGCAGCAGGAGGAGTCGGGCCGCATCAAGCAGCATTTCATGGAGAAGCTCGACGTCGACGAGGAGGTGGCGAACATCCTCATCGAGGAAGGCTTCTCCACGCTGGAAGAGATCGCCTACGTGCCGATCAACGAGCTCCTCGAGATCCAGTCGCTCGATGAAGACACGGTGAACGAGCTGCGCAATCGCGCGCGCAACGCCCTGCTGGTGGCGGCGATCGCCAACGAGGAGAAGATGGAAGGCGTCGACCCCGAGCTGCTCAAGCTCGAGGGCATGGACACGCAGCTCGCGGCGAAGCTCGTCGAGCGTGGCGTGCGCACGCGCGACGATCTCGCCGACCTGGCGGTGGACGAGCTCTCCGAGATGACCGGCATGGATGCCGAGAGGGCGAAGAAGCTCATCATGGGTGCGCGCGCCCCCTGGTTCGCCGCTGGCGAAAAGAAGGAGGCTGCGTAAGTGGCCCAGACCAGCGTTGCCCAGTTCGCGAGCGAGCTGAAGGTTCCGCCTTCGGTGCTGCTCGAGCAGCTGCGCGCGGCGGGCGTCGACAAGCGCGTGCCCGAGGATTCGCTGACCGACAGCGACAAGTCGCGCCTGCTCGAGTACCTGCGCAGGACGCACGGCTCGGCGGAGAGCAAGAACAAGATCACGCTCACGCGCAAGCAGACGAGCGAGATCCGCAAGACCGACGCGAGCGGCAAGTACCGCACCGTGCAGGTCGAGGTGCGCAAGAAGCGCGTGTTCGTGAAGCGCGACCCGGCCGAGGTGGCGGCCGCGGCGGTCGCCGCGGAGGCGCCGCCCCCGCCGCCGCCCGCGGTCGATACCAAGGAAATCGAGATCCGCGAGGAGGAAGCGCGGCGCCAGCAGCAGCTCGCCGAGATCCAGGCGGCGGAGCTGCGCGAGAAGCAGGAGCGCGAGCGCAAGGAAGCCGAGCAGAAAGCGGCCGAAGCCGCGGCAGCCGCTGCCAGCGCGGCGGCGCCCGCGCCGGCGACGACGCTGCATGCGCCCAAGCCCGCGGCCGACGCCAAGGTCGAGAAGAAGCCGAAGAAGGCGAAGCCCACCACCGTGTTGCGCGACGATTCGGCCCGCCGTCGCACCATCAAGACGCGCGGCGATGCCGGCGGCGGCGTCGCCGGCTGGCATGCGCGCGGCGGCACGCGCCATCGCCCCGCCGGCGCGGTCGAGGCGAGCACGTTTGCGGCGCCCACCGAACCGGTGGTGCGCGAGATCGCGGTGCCGGAGACGATCACCGTCGGTGAGCTCGCGCACCGCATGTCGGTCAAGGCCGCCGAAGTCATCAAGGCGCTGATGAAGCTCGGCACCATGGCGACCATCAACCAGGCGCTCGACCAGGAAACAGCGATGATCGTGGTCGAGGAGATGGGGCACAAGGCGAAGGCCGCAAAGCTCGACGATCCGGAAGCCTTCCTCGCCGAGACCGCGGAGCCCGCGGCTGCCGAGCTGCAGCCGCGTCCGCCGGTGGTCACCGTCATGGGCCACGTCGACCACGGCAAGACCTCGCTCCTCGACTACATTCGCCGCACCAAGGTGGCGGCGGGGGAGGCCGGCGGCATCACGCAGCACATCGGCGCATACCACGTCGAGACGCCGCGCGGCGTCATCACGTTCCTCGACACGCCCGGCCATGAAGCTTTTACGGCGATGCGTGCGCGCGGCGCGAAGGTCACCGACATCGTGGTGCTGGTGGTCGCCGCCGACGACGGCGTCATGCCGCAGACCATCGAGGCGATCAACCACGCCAAGGCGGCCAAGGTGCCGCTGGTGGTGGCGCTCAACAAGATCGACAAGCACGAGGCCAACCCGCAGAAAGTGAAGCAGGATCTGCTGAGCCACGGCGTCGTGCCGGAGGAATTCGGCGGCGACTCGCCGGTGGTGGCGGTCTCGGCGAAGACCGGCGCCGGCGTCGATGACCTGCTGGAGCAACTGCTCCTGCAAGCGGAAGTGCTGGAGCTGAAGGCACCCGTCGATGCGCCCGCCAAGGGCGTGGTGATCGAGGCGCGCCTGGACAAGGGCCGCGGTCCGGTCGCAACCGTGCTCGTCCAGGGCGGGACGCTCAACCGCGGCGATATCGTCCTCACGGGCGCCGTCTTTGGGCGCGTGCGCGCGATGCTCGACGAGAGCGCAAAACCGGTGCAGTCGGCCGGTCCGTCCATCCCGGTCGAGATCCAGGGCCTCTCGGAAGTGCCGAACGCGGGCGAAGACATGATGGTGCTCACCGACGAGCGCAAGGCGCGCGAGATCGCGCTCTTCCGCCAGGGCAAGTTCCGCGACGTCAAGCTCGCCAAGCAGCAGGCGGCGAAGCTCGAGAACGTGTTCGAGCAGATGGGCGAGGGCGA
>DASSLQ010000214.1:0-2078 GCA_035689325.1 Burkholderiales bacterium
GCCGCTCAACCCCAAGTACAACGTGTGGATCGAGTTTTTGCTCGACGACCGCCAGCTGGTGTTCATGTTCTTCATCGTGCTCGCGCGCGTTCTGCTCGCGCTCATCGCGTGGCCGTTCTTCGCGCTTCACCGCCGCCTCAGCTAGCGCATGGTTAACCGGCTCTTAGCAGGGCGCCGCTAGGGTCGCCTTGCGCCCCGAGTGTGCGTTCGCTCGCGGCCATCGCGACGCGAATCAGGGCTCGGGGGACACGTGGGATTGTTTTCGGACAAGAAGCCGGCTCCGATACCGGTTGCGCCCAAGGGGCGCGCAAAGAAGCGCTCCTCGCTTGCGAGGAAGCTGTTTCTGGTGTGGCCGCTCTATATCGCGGTCGGCGGCGGGGCCGCGCTCGGCACCATGCAGGTGCGCAACCAGGTCCTCTATTCCGACCCTCTGACCATGCGCACGCACGCGCGCGAGCCGTCGATCCGGGTGCTGGCCCGCGACGGCTCCCTCATCGGCGAGCGCGGCGGCGTCGACGACTACGTTCCGCTCGATCTCATGCCGCGGACGATGGTGAACGCGGTCATCGCGACCGAGGACCGGCGCTTCTACGAGCACCACGGCCTCGACCCGCTGGGCTTGCTGCGCGCCGCCATCGCGAACGCGCGCGCCGGGCACTTCGTGCAGGGCGGCTCGACGCTGACGCAGCAGCTCGCCAAGAACCTCTACCTCTCCTCCGACCGCACGTTCGCGCGCAAGCTGCAGGAGGTCTCGCTCGCGCTTTGGCTCGAGTCGCGGCTCTCCAAATCGGACATCCTCGAGCTCTATCTCAACCGCATGTACCTCGGCGGCGGCGCCTACGGCGTCGACGCGGCGGCGCGGCGCTATTTCGGCAAGCCCGCGCGCAATCTGACGCTCGCCGAGTCGGCGCTCGTCGCGGGCCTATTGAAGGCGCC
Source organism: Burkholderiales bacterium (assembly GCA_035689325.1). Classification (GTDB taxonomy): domain Bacteria; phylum Pseudomonadota; class Gammaproteobacteria; order Burkholderiales; family SG8-39; genus SCGC-AG-212-J23. The sequence continues at coordinate 937 of DASSLQ010000214.1, forward strand.
GTCGAAGTATTCTCCCGTCTCCAACGCCGAGTACGCGCGCTCGCGCGGGCGTATCGTGCTGGCGCAAATGCGCTCAGCCGGCTTCATCACGGCGGAGGAGGAGCGCGAGGCCGGCGCCCAGATGGCCGGCATGCCGCAGGCGAGCCGGACGCCGGACGCCGGCGCGGAGTACGCCATCGACTACGTGCTCGACGCTTTGCCGCCGGAAGCGCGCTCGGGCGGCGAGGACGTCGTCGTGGAGACGACCCTCGACAAGCCTCTGCAGGTGCGCGCCTCCGAGATTCCGTCACGCAACATCGCGGCGCGCGGGGCCGAGCTGCAGGCGAGCCAGGCGGCGCTCATCGTGCTCGGCACCGACGGGGCCATTCGCGCCCTCGTCGGCGGCCGCTCCTATCAGGAGAGCCAGTTCGACCGCGCGGTCAGGGCGCGGCGGCAGCCGGGCTCTGCCTTCAAGCCGTTCGTCTATCTTGCCGCGCTTGAGGCCGGCTACACGCCCGACAGCATGGTCGAGGACCTGCCCGTGAGCGTCTCCGGCTGGGCGCCGCGCAACGACAACGGCGAGTACCAGGGCACCATGACCATGCGCGCGGCGCTGTCGCGCTCGGTCAATGCGGTCGCCGTGCGGCTCGCGTTGAAGCTCGGGCCCGCGCGCGTCGCTGCGGCGGCACGGCGGCTCGGCATTCAGTCTCCATTGCGTACAGACGCGTCCCTGGCGCTCGGCACCTCCGAGGTGACGCTCTTGGAGCTCGCCGGAGCCTACGACGCGTTCGCCAACGGCGGCCGCGCGGTCGAGCCCTATGTGCTGCGCCGCGTCGTGACGCGCTCAGGCATGGTGCTCTACGCGCACCAGCCGCAGCCGCCAGTGCAGGCGGTTGCGCCGGCGCAGGTCGCCGCCATGACCGACATGCTCAACGCCACGCTCACCTCCGGCACCGGCCGCCGCGCGGCGCTGCCCTACGCGGCCGCGGCCAAGACGGGAACCTCGCAGGGCTTCCGCGATGCCTGGTTCGTCGGCTACTCGGCGGACGTGACGACGGGCGTGTGGGTCGGCAACGACGACGGCACGGCCATGAACCGCGTGGTCGGCGGCAGTCTGCCGGCTGATATCTGGCACGACGTCATGCTCGCCGCGCACAACGGGC
>DASSLQ010000215.1:0-35621 GCA_035689325.1 Burkholderiales bacterium
TGCCCGAAGGCGCCCTGACCTGCCACGCAGACTTTCATTTGACGTTTTCCAGGATGAGATGGCCAACCGCCGTGTTCGAGGCCGGCACGTGATAGAAACGGTGCACTTCCCTGACCTTGTCGTCGAGCGCGCCGCGCATGATGAGCCACATCACCAGCTCGATGCCCTCGGAGCCGGTCTCGCGCACCAACTCGAGATGCTTGATAGCCGCGAGCTTCTTCGGGTTCTTGGTCATCAGGTCGAGGAACTTGCGGTCGTACGCGCTGTTGATCAGCCCGGCGCGGGGCCCTTGCAGCTGGTGCGACATGCCGCCGGTGCCGAACACGACCACACGCAGATCCTCCGGGTAGGACCGAATCGCCTTACCGAGCGCTTTACCGAATTGGTAGCAGCGGTGCGCGGTCGGCGGCGGGTAGACCACGACGTTCACCGGCAGCGGGATTACGCGGCAGGGCCATTCCTTGGGCTGGCCGTACATCAGGGAGAGCGGCACCGTCAGACCGTGATCGACGTCCATCTTGTTGACGACGGTGAGGTCGAACTCGTCGAGGATCACCGACTGCGCGATGTGCGCCGCGAGCTCGGGATGGCCGACGACCTTCGGCACTGGCCGCGGCCCCCAGCCCTCGTCAGCGATCGGGAATTCCGCCGCGCAGCCGAGCGCGAAGGTGGGAATGATGTCTAGCGAGAACGCGGAAGCGTGATCGTTGTAAACGAGCAGGATGACGTCGGGCTTCGCCTTGCGGATCCATTGCTTGGAGAACTCGTAGCCGTCGAACACCTTCTTCCAGTAGGGCTCGCCGCTCTTGCCGTTGTCGAGCGCCGCGCCGATCGCAGGCACGTGAGAAGTCGTAACGCCGCCGATGATCTTAGCCACGCTTCTTTTTCCATTCTTTCCGGGAGCGGTTGCCCTTGATCGCACGACCGCCGGCCAGCATCATCTGCGCATATTCTTCCTGGCTGCTGCCCGTCATGATCGCGGCCACGTACTGGAACGACTTCTGGTCTGTGAAGAACAGCTTGGCGAGGAAGTAGATGTTGCCGCCAAGGTAGATCATGCGGTTCCAGTCGCGCGAGAGAACGGCCTGCTTCTGCTCCTCGCTCATCGGCCAGCGGTCCAGATACGTGCGCTCGTTCGCCTTGAAATCTTCACGGTTCTCGGCCTTCATCAGCGACATGCAGAACATGTTGAGGTGATAGCCCTGCCGCGCGCGCTGCGCGTCGAAGACGGTCGTGCCCGGGATGTCGTCGTAGGCGGGTGGCTTGCGCACGGTCTTCATTCTGCGTCGGGTTGCTTCGAAGGTTGGGCGCGGTCGAAGGCTTCGAGCTTCATGCAGCTCTCGAATATGCGCATCGTTCTGGAATAGGGTGCGAGGTCGCTGTTGTAACGCTTCGCGTTGAAGATCTGCGGCACGACGCAGCAGTCGGCCATGGTTGGCGATTCGCCATGGCAGAACTTGCCAGTACCCGGACCCGAGAGCTCGGCTTCGAGCTTCTGCAGGCCATCGGCAATCCAGTACCGGTACCAGGTGTCGATCTGATCCTGCGTCTGCCCCAGCGCGCGTTTCAGGTGCTGTAGCACCCGCAGGTTGTTGAGCGGATGGATTTCGCAGGCAATCAGATCCGAAATCGCCCGCACGCGCGAGCGACCTAACGCATCCTTCGGCAGCAATGCCGGTGTCGGCTGCTCCTCCTCAAGCCACTCCATGATCGCGAGCGATTGCGTGAGGCGCGTACCGTCGTCGAGCTCAAGCGTCGGCACGAGCGCTTGGGCATTCACCTTCGTGTACTGCGGCTGCCGGTGCTCGCCTTTCGCCAGGTGCACGAACACCGGCTCATAGGCGAGCCCCTTCAGGTTGAGCGCGATGCGAACGCGGAACGACGCGGAGCTGCGAAAGTACGTATACAGCTTCACAACGCCGGCGCGATCATCACCTTGAGCTCGCTCACGCCATCGATGCCGGCGATGAGCTCGTCGCCCGGCTTCACCGGGCCGACGCCCGCCGGCGTGCCGGTAAAGATGACGTCGCCCGGCTCGAGCGTGTAGTGCTCGGAGAGGAACGCGATCTGCTCGGGCACCGACCAGATCATGTCCGAAAGGTCCGCTTTCTGGCGCTGCTTGCCGTTCACTTGCAGCCAGATGGCGCCCTTGGAGGGATGACCGATCTTCGCCGCCGGGACGAGCTCGCTGCACGGCGCGGATTCATCGAAGTTCTTGCCGAAATCCCAGGGACGCCCATGGTCCTTGCCCCATTGCTGCAGGTCGCGGCGCGTCATGTCGAGGCCGACGGCATAGCCGAAGATGTGATCGTTCGCGCGCTTCACGTCGATGCGGCGGCCGCCTTTATGCAGCGCGACGACGAGCTCCGTCTCGTAGTGGTAGTTGGACGTCTTGGCGGGGTAATGCACGGTACCGCCGCGTACGACGAGGGAAAACTCGCTCTTCAGGAAGAAAAACGGCGTCTCGCGGCCGTCGCCGCCCATCTCCTTCTGGTGCTCGGCGTAGTTGCGCCCGACGCAGAAGATGCGCCGCACGGGAAACTGGTCGCTCGAGCCCGCGATCGGAAGGGCGGGCGGTGTCCACAGGGGAATAGCGTAGGCCATCTGGTTCCTCGAAAACCTGCAATTCTATTCCGTGTACGATGCCGGCGAACCGCTTGGCAGCCCGACACGCAAAGCGCCCGCGAGCAGAGCTCGCGCACGGCATCCTCCCGCAGCTCCTTGGCTACCGGCTGCGCCTCGCGCAGCAGGCGGTGTTTCGCGATTTCGCCGCGAGCGTCGGCCAGGTTTCGCCGGGACGCGCGGGCATCGTTCTCCTGATCGAAGCCAACCCCGGGGTTACGCAGGGCAGGCTCGCCGAGGCGGTGCGCCTCGATCGCTCGACCATGGTGGGCGTGATCGACTCGCTGGAAGAACGCGGGCTTGTCGAGCGTCGTCGCGGCAGCGACCGGCGCACCAACGGCCTGTGGCTGACGCGGCCCGGCCGGCTGCTCGCGCTTCGGCTGCGCCAGCGCATCGCGCGGCACGAGCGTCGTGTGGCAGCGCGTCTGAGCGATGCGGAGCGTGCCCAGCTGCTTGCGCTTCTCGCGAAGCTCGCGCAATAAAAAAGGGCGCACGAGGCGCCCTTTCCTGACGGCTGACTGCTGCGTTATGCGACCTGCTCGCCGTGCAGACTGACGTCGAGGCCTTCACGCTCTTCCTCTTCCGTCACCCGCAGGCCGATCACCATGTCGATCACCTTCAGCAGGATGTAGCTGCCGACGCCGCTGACGACCAGCGTAGTGAGCACGCCGTACAGCTGGGTCACGAGGCTTGCATCGGCGCCGCTGATCTCTTTGACGTTGAACACGCCGGTGAGGAGCGCGCCGACGATGCCGCCGATGCAGTGCACGCCGAAGGCGTCCAGCGAATCGTCATAGCCAAGCGCCCTCTTGAGTGCCGTCGATGCCCAGAAGCACAGGACGCCGGCGGCGATGCCGATGACAAACGCGCCGGTAATCCCGACGAAGCCCGAAGCCGGCGTGATCGCCACCAGACCCGCAACCGCCCCTGATGCAATACCCAGCACCGAGGGCTTACCTTTGGCGATCCACTCCGCGAACATCCAGGAGAGGGCGGCGACTGCGGTAGCGAGCTGCGTTACGACCATCGCCATGCCAGCGCGCCCGTCGGCGGCGACCGCGGAGCCCGCGTTGAAGCCGAACCAGCCCACCCAGAGCAGCGCGGCGCCGGTGACTGTCAGCACCAGATTGTGCGGTGGCATTGCCTCCTTGCCGTAGCCAACGCGCTTTCCGAGCACCAGCGCGCAGACCAGCGCAGCGATGCCCGCGTTGATATGCACCACGGTACCGCCGGCGAAGTCGAGGATCCCGGCCGTCGCCCATTTGCCGCTGGTGCTCTCCCACATCATGTGCGCGATCGGCGAATAGATGAGCACCGACCACAGCCCCATGAACCAGAGCATTGCCGAGAACTTCATGCGGTCGGCAAAGGCACCGGCGATGAGCGCGGGAGTGATGATGGCGAAGGTCATCTGGAAGGTCATGTAGACCGATTCGGGAATGGTCACGCCGAGATGGCTGACGGTGACCTTGTTCGCCTCCTTCATGAAGGTCATGCCGGAGAGGAACAATCGGTCGAAGCCGCCGAAGTAAGCGTTGCCGGGCGTGAACGCCAGGCTGTAGCCGAGGATCACCCAGAGCACCGTCACCAGACAGGTGATGGCGAAACTTTGCATGACGGTGGCAAGCACATTTTTCTTGCGCACCATTCCGCCATAGAAGAGCGCGAGTCCGGGAATCGTCATCAGCAGCACGAGCGCCGTCGATGTGAGCATCCACGCCGTGTCCCCGGAATTGATTTTTGCGGCGTCGACCAGCTCCGGTTTGGTGGGTGCGGCCGGAGCGGCAGCAGCCGGTGCAGCCGCAGCGGGCTTCGCTTCGTCCTTCGCTTCGGCTGCAGGCTTGTCTTGCGCAAGCGTCACCCCCGCGAAGGCGAGCGACAGTACGAGCGCCAGGAATGCACATAGTCTCTTCATCGTGTTCTCCTCAGAGCGCGGCCGCATCGGTCTCGCCGGTGCGGATGCGGATTACCTTCTCAAGATCGAACACGAAGATCTTGCCGTCGCCGATCTTGCCGGTGTTCGCCGATTTCTCGATCGCTTCGATCGCCTGCTCGAGCATCTCGGATTTGATGGCTGCCTCGATCTTTACCTTCGGCAGGAAGTCGACCACGTATTCCGCGCCGCGATAGAGTTCGGTGTGCCCTTTTTGCCTGCCGAAGCCCTTCACTTCGGTCACCGTGATGCCCTGTACGCCGATCGCCGAGAGCGCTTCGCGCACTTCGTCGAGCTTGAAGGGCTTAATGATTGCCGTTACGAGTTTCATGCGGGTCTCCTTTGGGCGGCGATGGCCGCCGCCCGGTTGGCCTCAGAATGTTTTGCCGACGGAAATCACGACCGTGCTGCGGCCCGCGTCCTTGCTCTTTCCATCCACGCCCAGCGTTGAGTCGAAAAAGCAGTACGGCGAGCCCGTCGGGGTAAAGGGGCAGCTGCCCTTGGCGTTGGTGCCGATATACGAAGCGCCGAGCACCCAGCCGGTCAGATCCTTCGTGATGCCGAGCTTGTAGTCGGTGTAGTCGGCTTCCGAGTAGTTTTTGACTTTCAGACGGCCGACATGACCGTTTACGCCCCAACCACTGCCGAGGTCGTAGTTACCCGAAAGGTCCAGGTAGTACGTGTGCTTGGTATCGGGAACCTGAAAGTAATCACTGAACGCATAGAAGCCCTTCAACGAAATCCACTTCCAGCTACCGCCGACGTAGCCCTCGACGTTGTGCACGGTGCCCGAATTGGTCGTGGTCGGCGAATGTGGATTGAAGAGAGCAAGCCCTGGCGTACCGGCATCACTACCCGGGTAGTAGTAGTAGATTGCCCCGACATCGAGACCGAAATCGCCGAAGGCCTTCTTCCAGCCGCCGTAGAAGTCCATCTCGATATTGCCGCCGGGATACCCCGCGCCCCCACTGACGTTCGAGTTCCAGTTGCCGAGATAGATACCGCTCGCGTGGCTGTAGTCGAAGCCGCCCTGGATCGCGGGCTTGCCGAAGGTCTGGTCGATGCCACGGAACCTGTACTCCGACACCAAGGTCATGTTTCCGGCCACTGGCGAAGGCGCCGGCGCGGCGGCCTGCTGAGCACTGGCAATGCCCGAAGCGGATGCCGAGGCGGCGAGTGCCAGTGGAAGGACGAACTTGCGCATTGATGCTCTCCCTGAAGGTGGATAGGAAATGCCGCCTCAGCGTTAGCATCTCCCATGCCATCGCCTTTCTTCCGCACGATCAAGAACTTCCAGCGGTGCACAGAAGGCGGCGCTCCGTGCCGGTGCAGATGCACCCGGCGCTGCTCGGCGATGGTGCGTGCGCGGTGCTAAGGTTGGCAGGATGAACGAACGCCGGTTCTTTGACGACTTGAGCGAGCGCATCAACGAAGCGCTACGCAACTCCCCGGCGCCGGATATCGAGAAAAACCTGCGCGCGCTGCTCGCGAGCTGGTTCGACCGCATGGATCTCGTCATGCGCGAGGACTTCGAAGTGCAGAAAAAGCTGCTCGAAGCTGCACTTGCGCGGGTAGCAGCACTCGAGGCGCGCCTCGCGGAATTGGAGCGCCGCTCCGGCGGCAACGCCGCGCGGTAAACCCGAACTCGTCCGATGCGTTGCTCCCGTTGGGGAAACGGGACAGCGATGACAGTTGCAACGGTAGCTAGCCGCGCGCTCGCCGGTGTGGAGGCGCCCGAGGTCACTGTCGAGGTGCACCTCGGGCCAGGGCTGCCGTCGTTCCACATCGTGGGGCTTCCGGACGCCGAAGTGCGCGAAGCGCGCGATCGCGTGCGCGCGGCGCTGAATCACACGCACTTTGAATTTCCAGCGCGCCGCATTACGGTGAACCTGGCTCCGGCGGAGTTGCCGAAGGACTCCAGCCGTTTCGATCTGCCGATCGCGCTCGGCATCCTTGCCGCGAACGGCCAGCTCGCGCCCGAGGCGCTGCAAGGCCAGGAGTTCGCGGGCGAGCTCTCGCTCACCGGCGAGCTAAGGCCGGTGCGCGGCGCGCTCGCCATGGCGCTGTCAGCGCGCGCTGCGGGTCGTGCGTTTGTACTGCCGGAAGGCAATGCGCCACAAGCTGCGCTCGCTCAGGGCGCGCGCATCCTGCCGGCGAAGTCGCTGCTCGAAGTCGTCGGCCATCTCGCCGATGAGGCTCGCCTCGCGCAGTATTGCCCGGCGACGCCGGTCGTGCGGCCGGCGTATCCGGACTTCAGCGATGTGAAGGGCCAGCAGCACGCAAAGCGCGCGCTCGAAGTGGCGGCGGCCGGCGGCCATAGCATGCTCATGATCGGGCCGCCGGGCACCGGCAAGTCCATGCTCGCCGCGCGCTTTCCCGGCATCCTGCCGCCGCTCTCGGAGGCGGACTCGCTCGAGGTGGCGGCGGTCCATTCGGTATCGACGAGCGGCTTCGAAGCGGCCCGCTGGGGCGAGCGCCCGTTCCGGTCGCCGCACCACAGCGCCTCGGCGGCCGCCATGGTCGGCGGTGGCAATCTGCCGCGACCGGGCGAGATTTCGCTCGCGCATCACGGGGTACTCTTCCTCGACGAGCTGCCGGAGTTCGATCGCGACGTGCTCGAGGCGCTGCGCGAGCCGCTCGAGACCGGGCGCGTGGCGATCTCGCGGGCCGCGCGGCAGGTGCAGTTCCCCGCACGCTTTCAGCTCATTGCGGCGATGAATCCCTGCCCCTGCGGCCATTGCGGCGATCGCAGCGGCCGCTGCCGCTGCACGCCTGAACGCATCGCGCGCTACCGCGGGCGCGTATCGGGCCCGCTCGCCGACCGCATCGACATCAAGCTCGAAGTACCCGCGCCGCGCGAAGCTGAGCTCACGGCGCCGGGGCCCAGCGAGCCCTCGGCGCACATCGCGAGCCGGGTGGCGCGCGCCCGGGAAGGACAACTAGCGCGGCAGGGCAAGCCCAACGCGCTGCTTGGCACGCGCGACATCGACCGCCATTGCGCGACCGGACGCGAGGGTGGTGAACTGCTGCGTCATGCCCTCGCGCGGCTGCTGCTTTCGCCCCGCGCCTATCACCGCGTGCTCCGGGTCGCCCGGTCGATCGCCGATCTCGCGGGCGCGGGCACGGTGGGCGCCGAGCACGTCGCCGAGGCGATACAGTACCGGCGGCTCGATGCTAGCTTCTAGCTGCGATGGCGACCTATGCAATCGGGGATGTACAGGGCTGCTTCGACGAGCTACAGGAGTTGCTCGAGCAAGTCCACTTTGGCGAGCGCGACCGTCTGTGGTTCGTCGGTGATCTTGTCAACCGCGGGCCCAGGTCGGCGGACGTGCTGCGCTTCGCGCGCAAGCTCGGCGAGCGAGCCGTAGTCGTGCTCGGCAACCACGACCTGCATCTGGTAACTCAGCACGAAGGTTTTGAGCGCCCGCGCGTTGACGATACCTTCCAGGACGTGCTCGCGGCGCCTGACCGGCGCGAGCTTGTCGATTGGCTACGCACGCGACCGCTGATGCATGCGGCTGACGGCTACGCGATGGTGCACGCCGGCTTGCTGCCGCAATGGAGCGCCGCGCGGGCACTGGAACTCGCGCGCGAGGTGGAGCATGCGCTCGGACGGACCGACTACTGTGACTTCCTGGCCAACATGTATGGCAGTAAGCCCGCGCAATGGAGTGACGGCCTCACTGGGTGGGACCGGCTGCGCGTCATCGTCAACGCGATGACGCGCATGCGCTTTTGCACACGCAAAGGCAAGATGGACTTTCGCGCGAAAGGCACCAAGCCGCCGCGCGGCTACCGGCCCTGGTTCGAATTGCGACCCCCGCGTGAGCCGACCATGCTTTGCGGGCACTGGTCGGCGCTCGGGCTGAAGTTGACATCGCGGCTTGCCGCGCTCGATAGTGGCTGCGTGTGGGGTGGAAGCCTGACTGCGCTGCGGCTCGAGGATCGGATCATCCATCAAGTCGCCTGCCCACCTCGCGCAAGCGGAGGCGAATGATGAGCAACTGCGTGTTCTGCCGCATCGTCGCGAAGGAGATTCCGGCTGCCGTGGTCTACGAGGACGAGCGCACCATCGCCTTCATGGACGCCGGCCAGGTCAATCCCGGTCACGTGCTGGTCGCGGCCAAGGCGCATGTCGAAAACCTGTATGAGCTTGACGACGCCCAGGCGGGTGCCCTGCTATGCACGGCCGCGCGCGTAGCGCGTGCCATCCGCGCGGCCTTCCGGCCGCAGGGGCTATCGGTCTATCAGGCGAACGGCAAAGCGGCGTGGCAGACAGTGTTCCACTACCACATGCATCTTTTGCCGCGCCACGAAGACGACGGCATGATGCTCAGCTGGCCCGCAAAGAATCCGCCGCGCGACACGCTCGCCGAATACGCGGCCGCCATCCGGCGCGAGTTCAGTTAGGTCTTCCAGGGGGAGTAGCCGAAGGCGCGGCGGAACCGCGCCTCAATCTCGTCGCCCGAAGGCGCATGGTTCTGCGCCCCGCGCTGCGCCACCTTGATCGACCCCATCAGCGAGGCAAGCCTGCCTGCGCTCGGCCAGTCCCAGCCGCGCGCGATGCCGTAGAGCAGGCCGGCACGGTAGGCGTCGCCGCAACCCGTTGGGTCGACCACCGCTTCAGCTTGGACGGTAGGAATCTCGTGGCGTTGCCCGGCCGCGAGGATCACCGAGCCTTGCGCCCCCTGCGTATAAATAAGCGCCTGCACGCCGCGGGCGATTTCCTCGAGTTTGCGGCCGGTGCGTTCCTCGAGCAATTTGCCCTCGTAGTCATTGACGGCAACAAAGCGCGCGAGGCGCAGGAATGCCTCGAGTTCCTGCGGCGAGAACATGGGCAGCCCCTGTCCTGGGTCGAACATCATGTCGATGCGGTGCTCGGCGCACTCGCGCGCGTGCTGCAGCATGCCTTCCTTTCCGTCGGGCGCAATGATCGCGAGGCGCGCGCCAAGGGCAGTGCTGATGTGATTTTCATGCGCGAAATTCATCGCGCCCGGATGGAAGGCGGTGATCTGGTTGTCGTCGAGATCCGTGGTGATGAAAGCCTGCGCAGTGAACTGCCCGGGGATCTGCTTCAGCAGGCTGGTGCGGATTCCGAGGCGCTGCAGCCGCTCGACGTACGGAGCGCTGTCCTCTCCCACGGTGGCCATCACGAGCGGTGTCTCGCCCAGCAGCTTCAGGTTGTAGGCAATGTTGCCCGCGGTGCCGCCGAACTCGCGACGCATCTGCGGGGTGAGAAAGCACACATTGAGGATGTGTAGCTGATCGGCGAGCAGGTGATTGCGGAAACGATCTGGAAAAACCATGATCGTGTCGTAGGCGATCGAGCCGGTGACGAGCGTACTCATAGCGGATAGAAAAGGTAGAGACGGTAGCCGATGGCGCGGGTGCGGCTGGTATCGATATAGATACGCAGCGCGGCTTCGCTGCCGCCCGAAATGCCCTGGCGCATGAGCTCGGCGCTGCGCGGCGCATCGAGGTAGTCGCGCGGCGCGAGCACGCGCCGTAGCAACGGCTGATCGTTCTCATCGGTCAGCGTGAGCTCGAGCGCAGGATAATCCTGGGCGAAGCGCGCGCGGTTGCGGATCGATGCCGTGAGGACAATGAGCCCATCGCGCCGCGTATCGGCCTGCAGTTCCGAGGCGTCGATGCTCATGAGCTCCGGGTGTCGCGGCAGCGGCACGTCGCAGCCGAACGATTGGCAGAACGCGACCAATGCGACGCGCGCCGTTGCGTTCGACGCCGCGAGCTCCGCGCGAAACCGGTAGGCGATCTGCGCCGCGAGGACGAGTACGCCGAGCAGTACGGCGAGCGCCCAGAGCGAGCTCGCGCGCCGCGAGCGCTGCTCTGGTACGAGGAAGTCCGGTAAGGGCTGCGCGCCCGGCGGCGCGGCGGAAACCGGCGCCTGGCGGCTGGGATCGAACAGCCCGAGCTGCGGCGAGGGCTCGAGCGCGAACCGATCGCCGCCCTCCTCCACGAGCCCCGCTACGCCGTTGAACACGCCGCCGCACTTGCCGCAGCGCACGGCTCCCGCATGCGCGGCAAGCTGCGAACTCTGCACGCGAAATGCGGTGCCGCAGATCGGGCAGCGTGTGATGAGACTCATCGTCGCACCCCAGACAGCAATACCCAATCCTCTTCACGGCCCGTCACGCCCATGTCGAACATCGCGCTGTAGGCGCGCAGTAGCTCCTCGGCCTGCGTCCCGAGCAGGCCGCTCAACGCGATGGCCGCGCCCTGCTCAGCGTGCCCGGCAAGCCGCGGCGCGAGCTCGATCAACGGCCGCGCAAGAATGTTCGCCACGACGAGATCATAGCGGCCCCGGGGCAGCGCCTCCGGTACAAAGGCACGCAGCTCGATGTGGTTGGCGCGCGCATTGTCGCGTGTCACATCGAGCGCGATCGGATCGTTGTCTACCGCGTCGACCTGTGCAGCGCCAAGCTTTGCGGCGGCGATGGCGAGAATTCCGGAACCACATCCGTAATCAAGCACTCGTTCCCCGCCGCGCACGACGCGGTCCAGATAGCCCAGCACGAGCCGCGTGCTGGCATGGCTTCCGGTACCGAAGGCGAGCCCGGGATCGAGGCGCACACAGGCGCAGTCGGCCGGTGCCGCGTGCCAGCTCGCGCCCACCCAGAGCCTGCCAATGCGCACTGGCGAGAAATGCGCCTGGCTGCGCCGCACCCAGTCGTCGTCTTCGATGGCGCGTACCGAGCAGCCAGCGGCGCGCGCGTCGCAGCGCGCGAGCGCCCTTTCAAGCGCGCGCTGCGGATCCGCATTGCCGCCGAAGACGGCGCTTAGCACCACCTCGGGATCATCAAGCGCTTCGATGCTGACGGATTGGGCGCCCTGCTCGAGCAGCGCTTCACTCAACGCCTCGGCCACTTCTCGTGGCACCTCGACCCGCAGCGCGAGCAAGGGCGTCACTTCTTCTTGGTCTGTTCCTGGGCGAGCTTCTGCTCGAGGTAGTGAATGGACACACCGCCGCGCAGCACGCGGGTGTCGCTCAGGAGCTCGCGATGCAGCGCGATATTTGTCTGGATGCCCTCGACGACCATTTCCGAGAGCGCGATGCGCATCCGAGCAATCGCCTGCTCCCGGTTCGTACCGTAGGCGATCACCTTGCCGACCATCGAGTCGTAGTAGGGCGGCACGCTGTAGCCCTGATAGACGTGCGAATCAACGCGGATACCGGGCCCGCCGGGCGGGTGGTAGGAGGTGATCTTTCCCGGCGAGGGAGTGAAGCGGTACGGATCCTCGGCGTTGATGCGGCATTCGATGGCATGGCCGCGCAACGCAATGTCCTTCTGTCGAAAGCGTAGCTTTTCGCCCGCCGCCACGCGGATCTGCTCCTGCACCAGATCTAGCCCACTGATCATCTCGGTGACGGGATGCTCTACCTGGATGCGAGTGTTCATCTCGATGAAATAGAACTCGCCGTCTTCGAACAGGAACTCGAAGGTCCCCGCGCCGCGATAGCCAATCCTGCGGCAGGCATCGACACAGCGCTCGCCGATGCGGTCGCGGAGCTTCGCGGGCAACTCCGGTGCCGGCGCTTCTTCCATGACCTTCTGATGGCGCCGCTGGAGCGAGCAGTCGCGCTCGCCCAAATGGATGGCGTTCTTATACGCATCGGCCAAGATCTGGATTTCGATGTGCCGCGGGCGCTCGAGGTACTTTTCCAGGTAGATGACCGGATTGGCGAAGGCAGCCTGGGCTTCGGTGCGGGTCATGTTGACAGCGTTGAGCAACGCGGCCTCTGTATGAACGACGCGCATGCCGCGACCGCCGCCGCCGCCGGCGGCCTTGATAATCACCGGGTAGCCCACCTTGCGGGCGACGCGCACGATCTCCTTCTGGTCTTCGGGGAGCGCGCCCTCCGATCCGGGCACCGTCGGCACGCCAGCCTTCACCATCGCCTGCTTCGCGCTCACTTTGTCGCCCATCAGGCGGATGTTCTCCGGCCGTGGCCCGATAAAGACGAAGCCCGAGCGTTCCACCTTCTCGGCAAAGTCTGCGTTCTCGGCGAGAAACCCGTAGCCGGGGTGGATGGCCTCGGCATCGGTAACCTCGGCGGCGCTGATGATGGCGGGGATATTCAGGTAGCTCGACGCGGCCGGCGGCGGCCCAATGCATACCGACTCGTCGGCGAGTTTCACGTACTTTGCCTCGGTATCGGCTTCCGAATGCACCACCACCGTGCGAATCCCCATCTCCCGGCAGGCGCGCTGTATGCGAAGCGCAATCTCGCCCCGGTTGGCGATCAGGATCTTTTCGAACACTAGGCGAGGATGAAAAGCGGCTGGCCGTATTCGACCGGCTGGCCATTCTCGACGAGGATCGCCTTCACCGTACCGGAGGCGTCGGCTTCGATCTCATTCATCAGCTTCATCGCCTCGATGATGCAGATCGTGTCGCCTTCCTTCACCGCCTGGCCGACCTCGACGAACGGCTTCGCATCCGGCGATGGCGACCGGTAGAAAGTGCCGACCATCGGCGCCTTCACCACATGGCCTTCCTGTGCAGGCACCGGTTCGCCGCTCGGCGCCGGCGGTGCGCTTGGCGCGGCCCGGACCTCGGCCGCTGGCGCCGGAGCGGGGATCGGTGCGGTAACGACAACACCTCCCTTTACGATCTTCACTTTCTCTTCGCCTTCGGTGATCTCCAGCTCGGCGATGCCCGATTCCTGCACGAGATCGATAAGCTTCTTCAGCTTGCGAAGGTCCATCAGCGAGTTAGTTGCCGGCAGTTAGTGTGTTTTAGCCGATATTTCGCGGCAGAAGCCGCGCATTCTAGCTTACGGTCCGGAAGCGTCTCATAAGGTGCGGGCGGCGACCCGTCGGCCGCACCGTACGGAAGAGCAAAGAAAGCGCGATAGGCGATGATCGGCGGAGATGCTCGCAATCTAAGGCTTTATGTCATCCTGATCGCTGCTTAAGAGAGCGCTCACTTCGGATATACCTGCACGCTCAAGGACGCGCCCGGCGACCGAAGTCTTCAGGGTCAGGCGTTCTAGCCGCGGATCGAAGACAGAAAGGCGCACCGGCACGCTGTCCCATACCAGCGTAATCACGCCGACCGGATGGGCGGTGTCGCCGGAATAACGTCTGGCTTCGTGCGTGGTGAAGAAGACCCCGCGATCGAGGAGGAACATCTCCACGTCCTTCGCGCTATCGGGAAAGAGCTGCAGGTCGATCTCCGCATAGGGACCTGCAGTGCCTTTCAAGACGGGTCCCGTCAAATACGGATGGAAGCGCTCGAGCGAGCGCATGGCCGCCAAGGCAACGCGCCGCAGTTCCTCGATCACGCTTGGGTGCTGGTCTGCATGGTAGAGCGCGCGGTAGGCGCGCAACTCCGCCTCGATCTCGTCGTTACGGGGTAGCGCTTGGGTGTCGAGCGCACCGAGTTGGCGCGCCGCTTTGCGCTTTGCGAGTGCGAAATCGTCGACGCCGTCTTCCGCCATGATGCGCGCGGCAGCGGCGGCAATGCGCGTTCGCATGGCAGTCTGGCGATTGCCTTTGCGGGCCATGGCTGCCGTCCAATCATAGGTCATCCACTAGAATCGGCGCCTCCCCGCCATGGCCAAGCACCTGCACATCCTCGGTATTTGCGGCACTTTCATGGGCGGCATAGCCGCCATCGCGAATACCGCGGGCTACCGCGTCACCGGCTGCGATGCCAACGTGTATCCCCCGATGAGCGAGCAACTTGCCGCGCTCGGCATCGACCTCATTGAAGGCTTCGGCGAGGACCAGGTCCGGCTAAAGCCCGACCTCTGGGTGATTGGCAATGTGGTGACGCGGGGTAACCCGCTCATGGAAGCGATTCTCGATCGCGGCGAGCGCTACGTTTCGGGTCCCCAATGGCTCGCGGAGCATGTGCTGGCTGGCCGGCACGTCCTTGCCGTGGCCGGGACGCATGGCAAGACCACGGTATCGGCCATGCTCGCGTGGATCCTCGAATGCGCCGGCCGGTCGCCGGGGTTCCTTATTGGTGGCATTCCGCTCGATTTCCCGGTTTCGGCGCGCCATACCGGCAGCCCGCTCTTCGTCATTGAGGCAGACGAGTACGACACCGCCTTCTTCGATAAGCGCTCCAAGTTCGTGCATTACCACGCTCGCACCGCCATCCTGAACAACTTGGAATTCGATCATGCCGACATCTTCGATGATCTCGCGGCGATCGAGCGGCAATTTCACCATTTCGTGCGAACCGTGCCGAGGACTGGATTGCTCGTCGTAAACGGCCGGGACGAGGCGTTAAAGCGAGTACTTGCTAATGGTGCTTGGAGCCCGGTCGAGGCGTTCGGCGTACCGGTCGGCTGGGAAGCCGGAGCGCCTGCTGAGGACGGCAGCTTCGAAGTGCACGTGGGCGGCAAGCCACTCGGCAGGCTCAAGTGGCGAATGCTGGGCGCATACAACCGAATGAACGCGCTTGCTGCAATCGCAGCCGCGCGCCATGTCGGCGTCCCACCGGCGCAGGCGATGGAAGCCCTCGGGCGATTTTCGGGAGTTCGGCGACGGCTTCAGCTGCGGGGGCAGTCGGGTGGGGTCACGGTCTACGATGATTTCGCTCATCACCCGACCGCAATCCAAGTCACGCTGGAAGGGTTGCGTGAACGAGTAGGGCAGGACCGTATTCTCGCGGTACTCGAGCCCCGCTCGAACACGATGAAGCGCGGCGTTATGAAGGACGCGCTTCCCGCAAGCCTCGCGCTCGCTGATCGAATCTACGTCTACAACGCCGGCCTTGGCTGGGATGCTGCCGGCGTGCTTGCGCCGCTTGGGGGCCGTGCTCGCTGCCTCGATGACCTTGATGCGTTGGTGCGGGCGGTCGTCGCCGATGCACGGCCCGGCGACAATGTGCTCATCATGTCCAACGGCGGCTTCGGTGGCATTCACACGAAGCTCCTGGAGCGCCTGCAAAGCGCCGCGGCCGCTTGATCGTCTACCTCCACGGCTTCAACTCCTCGCCGCAATCGCATAAAGCGCAGCTCATGCAGCGATATATGGCTGAGCGGGGCCTCGCCGAGGAATTCGCCTGCCCGACGCTGCCCCATTCACCGCGCGATGCCGTGCGCTTGATACGCAGCGTGGTAGATGACAAACCAGTCTGCTACGTCGGGTCCTCGCTCGGCGGCTTCTATGCGACCTACATGGTAGAGACGCAGGGCGGCAAGGCCGTGCTGATCAACCCGGCGATCGAGCCGCATATCGGGCTCGCCGCTTTTGTGGGCCAGCAAAGGAATCTCTACACCGGCGAGCCCTATGAACTGACTCGGTCGCACCTCGCCGCATGGCGCGAGCTCTACGTGCCGGGGATTACGGCACAGCGTTATCTGCTTCTGGTCGAGACAGGCGACGAGGTGCTGGATTACCGCCGCGCGGTAGAACGCTACGCAGGTGCCGAGCAGCTCGTCACCACCGGTGGCGATCACAGCTTGCGCAGTTTCCCCGAACACTTGCCGAGAATCCTGCGCTTCGCGGGTTATTGACGTGCACCTGTTGTACGAAGAGGAGGGCGAGTTGAAGGTCGGCACGGTGCTCGGCCAGGCGCCCGCCGCCTTCCAGGTGGAGAGCCCGCACGGCCGGCGGACCAAGGTGAAGGCGGGCAACGTGCTGCTCAGTTTTGAGCAGCCGGCGGCGGGCGACTTGCTGTTGCAAGCAGAGCGCTTCGCTGAAACATTGGACGTGCAGTTCCTCTGGGAATACGCGAGCGGACGCGAGTTCGATTTCCGCAGCCTTGCGCGCGACTACGTCGGCCGCGAGCCCAGCGCCGTGGAGGCCACCGGCATCCTCGTCAAGCTCCATGGCGCGCCGATGTACTTCTATCGGCGGGGGAAGGGCAGCTTCCAGGCCGCGCCCGAGGAGACGCTCAAGCTCGCGCTTGCCGGCCTGGAGAAGAAGCGCCGCATCCAAGCGCAGGTTGCGCAATGGGCAACGGAGCTCGCCGGGTTCAAGTGCCCACCGCAAATTGCCGCCCTCAAGGATGAGCTGCTGTACGCCCCGGATCGCAATAAACCGGAGACGAAGGCGTTCGAGCAGGCCTGTAGAGAAACCGGTTTGAGCGGCGCGCGCCTCTTCGCGCGGTGCGGGCTCCTTGCCGATACGCACGACTACCATCTGAAGCGTTTCCTGCACGAGTTCTATCCGCGCGGCGCTGCGTTCGGACTGCACCCGCCGCCAGCGCCGTCGGAAAAACTGCCGCTCGCGCCGGGCGCAGCCTTCAGCCTGGATGAGCTTGGCACGACAGAAATCGACGACGCCTTCTCGGTGACCGGCCTGCCGGGCGGCGAGGTCCGCATCGGCGTGCATATCGCTGCGCCCGCGCTCGGCATCGCGCCCGGCTCGTTGCTCGATGCAGTGGCGCGCGAGCGTTTGTCGACGGCTTATATGCCGGGCCGCAAATACACCATGCTGCCCGAGGACGTCGTCGCGGGCTTCTCGCTCGACCATGGCGCTGCGCAGCCGGCGGTATCGCTCTATTTCGACGTGTCGCCGGAGGGGCTGCCGAAAGCGCTGCACAGCCGGCTCGAGCGCATCCCGATTGCCGCCAACCTGCGTCATGCAGAGTACGACGGGCTTAACGATGCGTTCGAGGAGGGGCGCACTACAGGGCTCGCATTCGAAGAGGAGCTGCGAACGCTCTGGCGCGTGGCGCTGGCACTGGAGCAGCGGCGCGGGCGTCCGAGTGCGGGGCTGGCGCCGCTCGACTTCAGTTTCTTCATCGACGGCGATCGCGTGCGCATCGTGCCGCGCAAGCGCGGCGCGCCGCTCGATAAGCTCGTCTCCGAGCTCATGATCCTCGTGAACTCGAGCTGGGGCGAGCTCCTTGCCGAGCGCGACATTGCGGCCATTTACCGCGTGCAATCGACCGGCAAGGTGCGGCTGTCGGTCCACCCCGAGCCGCACGAGGGCCTTGGCGTGCGCTGCTATGCGTGGATGAGCTCACCGCTGCGTCGCTATGTCGACCTGGTGAACCAGTGGCAGCTCATCGCCGCGCTGCAGGGACGGCGGCCGCCGTACACACGCAGCTCCGAAGCGTTGCTCTCCGCGATGCGCGCTTTCGAGCTCACATCGGCGCGCTACGACGAACACCAGCGCGCCATGGAAACCTACTGGAGCCTGCGCTGGCTGCTGCAGGAAAACGTGCAGGACATCGACGCTACCGTGCTGCGCGAAAATCTGGTTCGGCTGGAGGGCCTGCCGCTCTTCCTAAGAGTGCCGTCGCTCCCAGAGACTGCTTGCTCCGGCGCGCGCGTGCGACTTGCCGTGCGTGACATCGATCTCCTCGAGCGCTCTGTCGATTGCCTCTATCGTGAAACATTGCCAGGGGGCGCGGCAGTGGCGGAGGCGGCTGCGGATGCAGGCGAAAAAGCCTAAACTATGAAAGGCTTGTCCAACTGAAATAACAACGCACATGAGTTCGTTGTGGATCCCGGCCGGCAACGATCGGGTGCTCGCCATGGCGCTCGGCACCTCGCTCGTGCTGCACGCTTTGGTCCTCAGCGTGCACTTCAAATTGCCCGAGGCGCTTCGTGCACAGCCGGGCGATCAGCGCCTCGAAGTGGTCCTGGTCAATGCCAAGACGCGTGAACGACCGGCGCACGCGCAAGTGTTGGCGCAAGCGAACCTGGATCGCGGCGGCACGGTGGACGAACCACGCCGCGCGCGCTCGCCGCTGCCGGTGACCAATCCACGCGAGCCCGGCCGTGACCTTGCGGCCGCCGAGCGCCGCGTACGCGAGCTGGAGGCGCGCCAGCAGGAGTTGCTGACGGTCGCACGAGCGCGCGAAAGCGCCATGGCGCAGCTCCCGCCGCACGCCGCTCCGGCAGAGCAGGTCGCGCCGCAACCGAGCGGGCGCGATCTCGCCGACCTGGCGCTCGCCGCCATGCGCCTGCAGGCGCAGATCGACAGGCAAATCGACGAGTATCAGAAACGTCCGCGCAAGAAGTTCATCGGCGCGAACGCCACGGAATACCGCTTCGCACAGTACGAGGAAGACTGGCGCGCGAAGGTGGAGCGCGTAGGCACGCTCAACTATCCGGCGGAGGCGCGCGGCAAGATCTATGGCAACCTGCGGTTGACCGTTACGATCCGTGCCGACGGCAGCGTCGACGCGATCGAGCTCGACCGCTCCTCCGGCCTGAAGGTGCTCGATGCCGCCGCATTCAAGATCGTGCGCATGGCGGGCCCTTATGCGGCCTTTCCGGCCGACATCGTGCGAGACACCGATCTCCTCGTCATCACGCGCACCTGGTTTTTCGGCCAGGGCGACAAGCTCTGGACCGAATGACCGGCGGGGCGTGAGCAAGCGTGTCGGGTAGGCGCCGGAGCGCGCTCGGCGCGCTCCTCATCGTGTGGAAGGCTTTCAGCTACACGCTGAGCGGCCTGGTCCTCGCTTTCGTCGTCGCGCAGCTCTGGTTCTATGGCCACATCGTGTACTGGAGGCGCCACCCGCCCATGACCACGGCGTTCATGGAACGCAGCCTCGAAGCGCTGCAGGCCAAGGACCAGCGCGCCCACCTCCGGCAGCAATGGGTGCCGTATGAGCGCATCTCGGTGAATCTGAAACGCGCGGTGGTCGCGGCCGAGGATGCGCGCTTCCTCGACCACGAGGGCTTCGACTGGGAGATGATCCAGAAGGCGATGTCGCGCAACGAGGAGCAGGGGCGCATCGTTGCCGGCGCCTCGACCATCAGCCAGCAGCTCGCGAAGAACCTGTTTCTATCGGCAGAGCGCTCATGGCTGCGCAAAGGCGAGGAGGCGCTCATAACGTGGATGCTGGAAGACGCGCTGACCAAGCGTCGCATCCTCGAGCTCTATCTGAACTACGCGGAATGGGGCGAGGGCATTTTCGGTGCGGAGGCGGCGGCCCGCTACCACTTCGGCGTACCGGCGTCCGCGCTCAATCCCGAGCAGGCCGCCTGGCTCGCCGTCATCCTGCCGACTCCGCACCGCTATGAGCGGGGCCGCCTGACAGCGTATCTCGCGGGACGTGTCTCCACCATCCTTGCGCGTATGGGAGACGTGCAGATCCCCTGATACGCTTCGCGCATGGCCGAAGCGCTCGCGCGGCTCGAAGTCGACGACCTGCAGCAAAGCCTGCGTGAAATCCAGGCGCTACTCGCGCAGCCCGAGCGCAATGCCGAACTGCGCGCGCGGCTCGATGCGCTGCACCCGGCCGACATCGCCTACATCCTCGAGGCGCTGCCGCTCGAGGAGCGGCTCGCCGTGTGGAACCTCGTCAAGGCCGACCGCGATGGCGAGATCCTGCTCGAAGTCTCGGAAGCGGTGCGCGAGTCACTCATCGCCAGCATGGACTCCGCCGAGCTCGTCGCCGCCGCCGAAACACTGCAGGCCGACGAGCTCGCGGATATCGCCGCCGACTTGCCGCCGGCGGTCATGCAGGACGTGGTCCAGGCGCTGCCTGCGGAAGAGCGCGAGCGGCTGCGCGCCGCGCTCTCCTATCCGGAAGGCTCGGTCGGCGCGCTCATGGATTTTGACCACGTTGCGGTGCGCGATGACGTGACGCTTGAAGCGGCGACGCGATTCCTGCGGCGCCTCGACGAGCTGCCCGACCACACCGACCAGCTCTTCGTCGTCGACCGCGCCCAGCGCCTGAAGGGCACGCTGCCGCTCGCGCGCCTCCTCGTCTCGGATCTGCATCTGGCGGTCGCAAGTGTCACGGTCCGCGAAAGCATGAAGTTCTATGCCGAGGACTCGGCCGAAGATGCGGCGAGCGCCTTCGAGCGCTACGACCTCGTGTCGGCCCCGGTGGTCGACTCGAGCGATACCCTTGTCGGCCGGCTTACCGTGACCGCAGTGGTGGACTACATCGGCCAGCGCAACGACGAATCGCGCCTCGCCGAGGCCGGGCTGCGCGAGGAAGAGGATGTCTTCGCCCCGGTGCTGGAGAGCTTCAAGAACCGCTGGGCCTGGCTCGCCGTCAATCTCGTCACCGCGTTCATCGCCTCGCGGGTGATCGGGCTGTTCGAGGGCTCGATCGAGCGCCTGGTCGCGCTCGCGACGCTGATGCCGATCGTGGCGGGCGTCGGCGGCAACTCCGGCAACCAGACCATCACCATGATCGTGCGGGCGCTTGCCCTCGGGCAGGTGCAATCCGGCTACTGGGCGTCGCTGCTCAGGAAGGAAATCGGCCTCGCGCTGCTGAACGGCGTCATCTGGGGCTCGCTGCTCGGCGTGGTCGCCTACCTGCTCTACGCCAACGTCGCGCTCGGCGGCGTCATGGCGCTCGCCATGGTGCTCACGCTGGTGCTCGCCGCCATCATGGGCGTCGCGATTCCCTGGCTGCGCTCGCGCGTCGGCCACGACCCGGCCGTCGGCTCCTCGGTGCTCATCACCGCCTGCACCGATTCGGGCGGCTTCTTCATCTTCCTCGGCCTGGCTACGTTGTTCCTGGTGTGAAAGCGCGGCGCGCCGCCGCGAGCGTCGCGTCGATGTCCGCCGCGCCGTGCGCAGCAGAGACGAAGCCCGCTTCGTAGGCCGAGGGCGCAAGGTAGACGCCCTGCTCGAGCATCGCGTGGAAGAACCGGTTGAAGCGGCTGCGATCGCACTGCATCACCTCGGCGTAGCTGCGCGGCGGCGTCGCGCGGAAATACAGGCCGAACATGCTGCCGATGGATTGCGCGCTGAAAACAACGCCCGCCTTGCGCGCCTCGGCCGTGAGTCCTTCGACCAGCGTGCGCGTGGTCGCTTCGACGCGCTCCAGTAGCCGCGGCTGCGCGGCGAGCTGCAATGTGGCAAGTCCCGCGGCGACGGCGAGCGGATTACCGGACAGCGTCCCGGCCTGATACACCGGCCCGAGGGGCGCCAGCTTTTCCATGATCTCGCGCCTTCCGCCCACGGCGGCGAGCGGCAAGCCGCCGCCGATCACCTTGCCGAGCGTCGTGAGATCCGGGCGGATGCCGTAGCGCGCCTGCGCACCGCCGAGCGCGACGCGAAAGCCGGTCATCACCTCGTCGAAGATCAGCACCGCGCCATGCCGAGCGCACTCGTCGCGCAGCGCCTCCAGGAAACCCGGCGCGGGCAGCACGAGATTCATGTTGCCGGCCACCGGCTCGACGATGACTGCCGCGATTTGCTTTCCCTGGCGCTCGAACGCCGCGCGCACGGCATCGACGTCGTTGTAGGCGAGGACCAGCGTGTGCGCCGCCGTCTCCGCCGGCACGCCCGCGGAGCTCGGATGGCCGAACGTGAGCGCGCCGGAACCTGCTTTCACGAGCAGCGCGTCCGCATGCCCGTGGTAGCAGCCTTCGAACTTCACGATGATGCTGCGGCCAGTGAAACCGCGTGCCAGGCGAATCGCGGTCATGGCCGCTTCGGTGCCCGACGAGACGAGGCGCACGCGCTCGATCGAAGGCACGAGCTGGCAGAGGCGCTCTGCGAGCAGCGTTTCCTCCGCGGTCGGCGCGCCATAGGAGAGTGCGCGCGCCGCGGCGGCCTCCACCGCCGCGACCACCGTGGCGTGCGTATGACCGAGCAGCATCGGCCCCCATGAGCCGACGTAGTCGATGTAGCGCCGGCCCTCCGCGTCCCAGAGGTGCGGGCCGGCCGCGCGCTCGAAGAAGCGCGGCGTGCCGCCGACGGCACGAAAGGCCCGCACCGGCGAATTGACGCCGCCGGGGATTACGCGCTGCGCGCGCTCATAGAGCTTTTCATTTTTCATGCGAAGAGCTTGCCATAAGCGCGTGCCCGTGCACGAATGTCAGGCGCATCGAAGAGATCGGTGATGACCGCGAGCAGGTCGGCCCCCGCGGCGATGACCCGCGGCGCGTTCTCGAGCGTGATGCCGCCGATGGCGGCGAGCGGTACGCCGAGCGCCTTTGCTTCCCCGAACAGGCCAAGCGGCGCGCGCGCCGCCGCGGGCTTGGTGGGCGAGGCGAACACGCTGCCAAAGGCGATGTAATCCGCGCCCGTGTGCACGGCATCGCGTGCGCGCTGCAGGTCGTTGTAGCAGGACGCGCCAAGGATGCGGCCGCCAAGCCGCTTGCGCGCCGCGCGCAGGTCGCCGTCGTCGCGCCCGAGGTGCGCGCCCGCCGCGCCGAGCTCGAGGGCGAGTGCCACATCGTCATTGATGATCACCGGCACGCCGTAGTCTCGCGCCATGCGCACGATCGCGGCCGCTTGTACACGATCGCACGCCTTGCTGCGGTACTGGAGGAGCGCAATGCCGCCTTCCAGCGCAAGCTGGACCTTGCGCTCGACATCGCTCACCTCCGGCGTGATGGCGTAGAGCCCGCGCAGTTTCATCGACGGTAGAAGCGATTGGGCAGGAGCTGCCCGCCGCCTGCCGCGAAGCCCGCCGCGAGCGCCTGCCAGGTGAAGCGCTGGGCTTCGCCGACCGCCTGCGCGGGCTCGAGGCCGTGCGCCAGATACGCCGCGATCGCCGAGGCGAGCGTGCAGCCCGAGCCGTGGTAGCCCTGCGCCAGCCGTGGCCAGCGGTCCTCGCGCACCACGCCGCTTTCATCGTAGAGCGTGTTCACCACCTCGGCTCCGGCTTCGTGCGTGCCGGTGATGAGGACGTATTCGCAGCCGTGATCGGCGAGCGCCTGAGCGCATGCTGCGAGATCGCGCTCGCCGGCGAGCCGGCGCGCCTCGATGCTGTTCGGCGTGAGAACGGTCGTGCGCGGCAGGATCGATTCGCGCAGCGCTTCGATCGCGTCTTCATCGGCGAGGCGGTCGCCGCGTCCGCTCGCAAGCACCGGATCGAGCACGAACGGAGCGTCGGCGTGCGCCGCCACGATCTCGCTTACCGCACGCACGTTGGCCGCCGAGCCGAGCACGCCCGCCTTGAACGCCGCCACAGCGATGTCGTCGAGCACGCGGTTTGCCTGCTCAGCGATCCAGGCGGGCTCCAGTGCGAGCACGCGCGCAACGCCGCGCGTGTCCTGCGCGGTGAGCGCCGTGACGACCGAGAGCGGATGGCAGCCGAGCGCGGCGAGCGTGAGCACATCCGCCTGCAAGCCGGCGCCGGACGTCGGGTCGGTTGCAGCGAACGTAAGAACCACGGGCGGCGCCGGCGGCGCGGACATCGACATGAGTTAATATCCGACCCCTTCTATGACTGAAAATCAAGTCGCGTACAAGACGTGGATGTGCCTCATCTGCGGCTTCGTCTACGAGGAAGCCGCGGGGCTTCCGGACGAAGGCATCGCGCCGGGCACGCGCTGGGAGGACGTGCCGATGAACTGGACCTGCCCGGAATGCGGCGCGCGCAAGGAAGACTTCGAAATGGTGGAGATCTGATGCGGTAAAATGCGCCGTACGGCGCATGTCTTCGATCAACCTCACGCATCACTTCTTGATCGCCATGCCGAACATGGCCGATCCGTACTTCGCAAGGACGCTCACCTACATCTGCGAACACAACGATCAGGGCGCGCTTGGCCTGGTCGTGAATCGGCCGATCGACATGACGCTTTCGGCGCTGTTCGAGCGGCTCTCGCTGCAGCTCGCCAATCGCGCGATGTCCGGGGCGCCGATCTACTACGGCGGCCCGGTGCAGACCGATCGCGGCTTCGTGCTGCACGCGCCGGTCGGCAATTGGCAATCGACGCTGGCCGTGCGCGAATTGATCGGCCTCACGACTTCCAAAGACATACTGGAGGCCGTCGGCCGCGGCGAAGGTCCCGAGCGCATGCTGGTGACGCTCGGCTACGCCGGCTGGTCGCCCGGGCAACTGGAGCAGGAGCTTTCGCAGAACGCCTGGCTCACCGTCGAAGCGAAGGACGCCATCCTCTTCGACATCCCGGCGGAAGAACGGCTGCCCAAGGCGATGGAGCTTCTCGGCCTCGACTATGCGAGGCTGCAGGACGAAGCGGGACATGCCTGAGGCGCTCGAGCGCCACGCGCGAGTCAAGAATTCCCGCACGGTCCTCGCCTTCGATTTCGGTCTTAAGCGCATTGGGGTAGCGGTAGGAGAACCGGAACTCGGCACAGCGCATCCGCTCGCGCCGATCGCCGCGCCGGGGTTCGACTCCATCTGCAGGCTGGTCAGCGAGTGGCGCCCATCGCAGCTCGTCGTCGGCCTGCCGGTCGCGGCCAACGGCGAGCATCCGCTCGCGAAGCGCGTCGAGCGCTTCGCGCGCCAGCTCGAGGGCCGCTTTCACCTGCCGGTGGCCCGCGTCGACGAGCGCTTCAGCTCGGTCGAGGCGGAGAGCCGCGTGCGCGGCATGAAGCGAAAAAGCGTCGACTCGGTCGCCGCCCAGCTCCTGCTCGAACAGTATTTCCATGAAGCTGCCTGACGCCGAGAAGCTCTGCGAGCAGCTCGCTGCCGAGCTGCGCCCGCGCCTCACGCCGAAGAGCGCGATGATCGGGCTCTATACCGGCGGCGGCTGGCTCGCCGAGCGGCTGCACGCATTGCTCGGATTGAAGGAGCCGCTCGGGCTGATGGACATCGCGTTCTATCGCGACGACTACCACGCCCAGGGGCTGCACCACGATCCGAAGCGCACCAAGATTCCATTCGACGTCAACGGCCGCGAGCTGCTGCTGGTCGACGACGTGCTCTATACCGGCCGCACGGTACGTGCGGCGATGAACGAGCTCTTCGACTATGGCCGGCCGGCGAGCATCGCGCTCGTCGTGCTCGCCGATCGCGGCGGCCGCGAGCTGCCGATCTGCGCCCAGTACTGCGGGGCACGCGTGGAAGTGCCCTCGGGCATGCGGCTGCGCCTGAAGCGCGAGACGAACGGCAAGCTCGCGCTCGTGCTGGAGCCAAGCCGTGCAGCATAATCCGCAGCTCAACGGCAAAGGCGAGCTGCAGCATCTTCTTTCGATCGAGGGCCTGCCGCGCGAGATCCTCATCCAGATCCTCGACACCGCCGAGTCGTTCGTCGGCGTCACCGAGCGCGAAGTGAAGAAGGTGCCGCTCCTGCGCGGCAAGAGCGTCTTCAACCTGTTCTTCGAGCCCTCCACCCGCACGCGCACCACCTTCGAGATCGCCGCCAAGCGGCTGTCGGCCGACGTCATCAATCTGAACATCGCGCTCTCGTCGCAGACCAAGGGCGAGTCGCTGCTCGACACCGTAGCGAACCTGTCGGCCATGCAGGCCGACATCTTCGTCGTGCGCCACGCCTCCTCGGGCGCACCGTTCCTGATCGCGCGACACGTCAAGCCGCATGAGCACGTCGTGAACGCCGGTGACGGTCGCCACGCGCACCCCACCCAGGGCCTGCTCGACCTGTACACCATCCGCCATTACAAGAAGGATTTTTCCCGCCTGGCGGTCGCAATCATCGGCGACGTGCTGCATTCGCGCGTCGCGCGCTCGCTGATTCACGGCCTCACCAGCCTGGGCGCGGCCGAGGTGCGCGTCATCGCCCCGCAGACGCTGGTCCCCACGGGCGTCGAGGCGCTCGGTGTAAAGGTGTTCCACGACATGAAGGCGGGGCTGCGCGACTGTGACGTGGTGGTGATGCTGAGGCTGCAGAACGAGCGCATGAAAGGTGCGCTGCTGCCTTCCGCGCAGGAATACTTCAAGAACTACGGGCTCACGGCCGAGAAGCTCGCGCTCGCGCGGCCCGACGCGATCGTCATGCACCCGGGACCCATGAACCGCGGTGTCGAGATCGACTCCTCGGTGGCCGACGGCCCGCATTCGGTGATCCTGCCGCAGGTCACCTTCGGCATCGCGGTGCGCATGGCCGTCATGAGCATCGTGGCGGGGTAGGGCATGCGCCTCGCCATCCGCAACGCGCGCATCATCGACCCGGCAAGCGGGCGCGATGGCACCGGCGACCTCTACGTCGCCGACGGCAAGATCAGCGAGGAGTTTTCCAAGGCCGATCGCGTGATCGACGCCAAGGGACTCGTGGCCGCGCCAGGCTTCATCGACCTCTCGGCGCGCCTGCGCGAGCCCGGATTCGAATACAAGGCGACGCTCGAGTCCGAGCTGGAGGCGGCGCTCGCCGGCGGCGTGACGAGCCTCGCCTGTCCACCGGATACCGACCCGCCGCTCGATGAACCGGGGCTCGTCGACATGCTGCGCCGGCGCGCCAAGGCGCTCGCGCGCGCGCGCGTCTATCCAATCGGCGCGCTCACCGTGAAGCTGGAAGGCGAGCGCCTGACCGAGATGGCGCAGCTCGCCGAAGCGGGTTGCGTCGCTTTTTCGCAGGCGAACGTGCCTGTCGCCAACACGCAGGTGCTCTGGCGCGCGCTGCAATACGCCGCGACGTTCGGGTTCCCGGTGTGGCTGCGAGCCGAGGACGCCTGGCTCGCGAAGGACGGCGTCGCGCACGAGGGCGAGCTCGCCACGCGGCTCGGCCTGCCGGGAATTCCGACCTTTGCCGAAACCATCGCGCTTGCGACAATCCTGGAGCTCGTGCGCGCCACCGGCGCACGCGTGCACGTCTGCAGGCTCTCGAGCGCCGGCGCCGTGGACATGATGCGTACCGCCAAGCGCGAGAACCTGCCCGTGAGCTGCGACGTCGCCATACATCACTTGCATCTCAGCGACATGGATCTTGGCTACTTCGACTCGAATTGCAGGCTCGAGCCGCCGCTACGCAGCGCACGCGACCGCGAGGCGCTGGCGCGAGGCCTGGAAGACCAGACCATCGATTGCGTGTGCTCGGATCACACGCCAGTCGACGACGACGGCAAGCATCAGCCCTTCGCCGAAGCCGAGCCGGGCGCGACAGGGCTCGAGCTGCTATTGCCGCTGACGCTCAAATGGGGTGAAGCGCGCAAGCTGCCGCTCGCAAAGTCGCTCGCGCGCATTACCTGCAACGCCGCGCAGGTGCTCGGCGTGGGGTCCGGTCGTCTGGCGGTAGGTGCGCCGGCGGACGTGGCGATCTTCGATCCGCAGGCAGCGCTGCGCGTCGTGCCCGAGGTGCTGAAGAGCCAGGGCAAGCACACCCCCTTTGCCGGCGACGAGCTTGCCGGCCGCGTGCGCTACACGCTGGTCGCTGGAAACGTCGTCTACCAGGCATGAGGTGGCTCGCCGCAGCTCTGGTGCTCGCGCTCGCCGCCTGCAGCTCGGCGCCCAAGAAGGGCGGCTATTACAAGGACGACGGTCCCGGCGCGAACCCGCCGTCCGATCTCGCCTCCATCCCCGACGCGACGCCGCGCAGCGAGCCGCTGAACAAGTTCGCGAACCGGCCGTACGAGGTTTTCGGGAAGAAATACGTGCCGCTCGCATCCGTGCAGTCGTTTCATCAGCGTGGCGTCGCGAGCTGGTACGGCAAACGCTTCCACGGCCAGAAGACTTCCAGCGGCGAGACCTACGACATGTACGCGATGACCGCGGCGCATCCCATCCTGCCGATTCCGAGCTACGCGCGGGTCACGAGCTTGCGCACCGGAAGACAGGTCGTCGTGCGTATCAACGATCGCGGCCCGTTTCATTCGAATCGCGCAATCGATCTTTCCTACGCTGCCGCCTCTCGGCTCGGCCTCATCGGCACGGGCAGCGGCGAAGTCGAGATCGAAGCGATCGTGCCGCGCTAGCCCTTATAATCCGCCGCTTTTCGGATTACCGATGGTGATGGTTCGCTTCGTATTCCTGTTCGCTCTCTTCTTCGGCGCAGCGGCGCATGCGGCCGCACCGCCACCGCCGCCCGTCGTCGGCAAGGCGTGGATCGTCGGCGACCTGACGAGCAGCCAGGTGCTCGTTGCGCAGAGCGCCGACGAGCGCTTCGAGCCGGCCTCGCTCACCAAGCTGATGACGGCGTACCTCGTATTCTCGGCGCTGCGCGACAAGAAGCTCACGCTCGAGCAGCAAGTGCCGGTGTCGGTGCGCGCCTGGCGCGCGCCCGGCTCGCGCATGTTCATCGAGCCGCGCCGGCCCGTCACGGTGGAGGAGCTCATCAAGGGCATGGAAATCCAGTCGGGCAACGATGCCTGCATCGCGCTGGCGGAAGCGGTCGCGGGGTCCGAGGAAGTGTTCGTGCAGCTGATGAATCGCGAGGCGCAGCGCCTGGGAATGACTAACACGCATTTCATGAACGCCACCGGGCTGCCCGACGCGCAGCACTACAGCACGGCGCGCGATCTCTATACGCTCGCCGCCGCCCTGATCCGCAATTTTCCGGACGACTACGCGCGCTATTACGCGATCAAGGACTACCGGTACAACAACATCACGCAGCCGAACCGCAACCGCCTGCTGTGGCTCGATCCCAGTGTGGACGGCGTCAAGACTGGTCACACGGAAGCGGCAGGCTTCTGCCTCATCGCTTCGGCGAAGCGCGGGCCGCGGCGCCTGCTCTCCGTGCTGCTCGGCTCGACCTCCGAGGCGGCACGCGCGCAGGAGTCGTTGAAGCTCCTCAACTGGGGCTATCAGTTCTACGACGCAGTGAAGCTCTTCGGCAGAGGCGACGTGGTGCGCACGCTGGACGTGTGGAAGGGGGCTTCGCGCACGCTGAAGGCGGGCTCCACCGCGGATATCTACGTGACGGTGCCCCAGGGCGAAGCCGGCAAGCTCAAGGCCGACACGGTTTCGCAGCAGCCGTTGATCGCGCCGGTGGCGCAAGGCGAACGCGTCGGCACGCTGCGCGTGTCGCTCGAGGGCAAGCCTGTTGCAGAGTACCCGCTTGTGGCGCTCGAAGCGGTCGGTCCCGCGGGCCTCATCGGCCGCGCCTGGGATACACTCAGGTTGTGGATCAAGTAGCAACCGTTTTCCTGAACGGGGCATTCATGCCTCTCGCGGAGGCAAAGGTCCCGGTACTCGACCGCGGCTTCATCTTCGGCGACGGTGTCTACGAGGTCGTACCGGTGTACTCGAAGGTGCCCTTCCGCCTGGAAGAGCACCTCGCGCGCCTCGAGCGCAGCCTCGCCGCGGTCGGTATTCGTAATCCTTATACGCGCGAGCAGTGGCGCGCCTACGTCGGCGGCGTGATCGAGCGCCAGCCGTTCGAGGATCAGGCGGTGTATTTCCAGGTGACGCGCGGCGTAGCGAAGCGCGACCACGCCTTCCCCAAGCACGCCGAGCCGACGGTGTTCATGATGTCCAATCCGCTCGTGCCGCCGCCGGCAGCGCTGGTGGAGAGCGGCGCGGCGGCCATTACGGCGCACGACAACCGCTGGCTGCGTTGCGACATCAAGTCGATCTCGCTGATCGGCAACGTGCTGCTGCGACAGCTTTCCGCTGAAGCCGACGCCGTGGAGACCATCCTCTTCCGCGATGGCAAGCTCACCGAGGCGTCCGCCTCCAATGTTTTCATCGTCAAAGGCGGCGTGATCCAGTCGCCGCCGAAGAACGAGCTCATCCTGCCGGGCATCACCTACGACGTGGTCGTCGAGCTCGCGCGCGCCAACGCCCTGCCGCTCGAATTTCGCGACATCACGGAAGCCGAGGTGCGCGCGGCCGACGAGCTCTGGGTCACGTCGTCGTCGAAGGAGATTCTCGCGGTGGTGCGCCTGGACGGTCGGCCGGTCGGCGACGCTCGGCCCGGACCCGTCTTCCGGCGCATGTACCGCCTGTATCAGGATTTCAAGCAGCAGGTCATGCGCGCCGGGCGCCGGGAGCGCGTTTCCGCGTAGGTGTTCCGCTGATGCCCGTGGTTCCTGATACTTCGCCGCTGGCATTTCCCTGCGACTTTCCGATCAAGGTGATGGGGCGCAAGCAGCCCGGCTTCGCGCAGGCGGTGACCGATATCGTGCTCAAGCACGTCCCGGACTTCGACGTGGCGTCCGTCGGCATGCGCCCAAGCCGTCAGGGCCGCTATCTCAGCGTGACCTGCGTGGTGCGCGCCACTTCGCGCGAGCAGCTCGACGCGCTCTACCAGGAGCTCTGCGACCATCCCGCCGTGGTGATGGTGCTATGAGCGTCGTCGCCGACATCACCGTGCGTCGCCTCGGGCGCGTCGACTATCCGCCCACCTTGGAGGCAATGCGCCGGTTCACGCGCGAGCGCGACGCCGACACCGCCGACGAGCTCTGGCTGCTCGAGCACCCGCCCGTCTATACGCTGGGCCAGGGCGCCGCGCCGGTGCGGGTAACGAACGGCATCCCGGTCGTTGCTGCCGATCGCGGCGGCGAAGTCACCTACCACGGTCCCGGTCAGGTCGTGCTCTACGCGCTGGTCGATCTCGGGCGCCGCGGCATCAAGGTGCGCGAGTTCGTGCGCCTGCTCGAGCAGGCGGTGATCGATCTCATCGGCAGCCGCGCCGCGCGCCGGCCGGGCGCGCCGGGAGTCTATGTGGACGGGGCCAAGGTTGCGGCACTCGGCATACGGGTAATGCGGGGTAGGGCGTACCATGGACTGGCGCTCAACGTAGATATGGATCTCAGCCCGTTCCTCGCCATCGACCCCTGCGGCTATCCCGGCCTCGCCGTCACGCAGACGCGTGACCTCGGCCTGCCCGGCACGCCTGCCGAAATCGGCGAGCGGCTCGCGGGCCTGGTGATCGACGCGCTCGACCATGCGTGAAGCCGGCGTAAAGGAAAAGGGCCAGGCCAAGACCATTCGCATCGTGCCGCGCGGCGCGCCGCTCGCGAAGCCGGCGTGGATTCGCGTGCGCGCGCCGAGCCCCAGCTCGCGCTTCTACGAGATAAAAGACATCCTGCGGCGCCAGCGCCTGCATACCGTGTGCGAGGAGGCATCGTGCCCGAACATCGGCGAATGCTTCGGCAAGGGCACGGCGACCTTCATGATCCTCGGCGACATCTGCACGCGGCGCTGCCCGTTCTGCGATGTGGCGCACGGGCGGCCGCTCGCGCCGGATGCGGACGAGCCGCGGCACCTGGCCGAGACCATCGCCGCGCTGCGGCTCAACTATGTGGTGATTACCAGCGTGGATCGCGACGACCTGCGCGATGGCGGCGCGCAGCACTTCGTCGATTGCATTCGCGCGGTGCGTGAGCTCAGCCCGCGCACCACGATCGAGGTGCTCGTGCCCGACTTCCGTGGGCGTATGGAGCGCGCCTTGGAAATCCTCGCCGCCGCGCCGCCCGACGTCATGAACCACAACCTCGAGACTGTGCCCCGCCTATACAAGCAGGCGCGTCCCGGCGGGCACTACGAGCATTCGCTCGCGCTGCTCCGGCGCTTCAAGCGGGCGTATCCTGCGGTGCCGACAAAGTCGGGGCTGATGGTCGGTCTCGGCGAGACCGACGAGGAAATCATCGCGGTGATGCGCGACCTGCGCGCCCACGACGTCGACATGCTCACCATCGGCCAGTACCTGCAGCCCTCGCCGCACCATCTGCCGGTGGCGCGCTACGTCGAGCCCGCCACCTTCCAGCTATTCGAGGCGCGCGCCGCCGAGCTCGGCTTCCGGCATGCCGCCATCGGCGCGCTGGTGCGCTCCTCGTATCACGCCGACCAGCAGGCGCACGAGGCGGGCGTCGCCTGAGGGCGCTCCTCCTCGCTGCGATCATCGCCTGGTCTGCCGGCGCCCACGCACAGCTCGAGCACATCACCCGGCAGGACGCCACTGCGGCGTTGAAGGCCGCGCTGGAGAAAGGCAGCCTCGCCGCCGTCGCGAACCTCGGCCGCGTCGACGGTTTTCTCGGCAACCCGCAGGTCAAGATCCCGCTACCCGAGTCGGCGCAACGCATCGAGCACAGCCTGCGCCGCTTCGGCATGGGCAGCTACGCGGACGAGCTCATCGTCGCCATGAATCGCGCCGCCGAGTCCGCGGTGCCGGAGGCGAAGGCGCTCTTCGTCCAGTCGGTGAAGAAGATGACCGTGCAGGACGCGAAGGGCATCATCACCGGTGGCGAGACCGCCGGCACCGACTACTTTCGCCGCACCACCCGCGATCAGTTGCACCAGCGCTTCCGGCCGATCGTCGAGAAAGCGACCGCCCGGGTTCAGCTTGCGCAGCGCTACGAGCAGTTTGCGGACAAGGCGGTCGCGGTCGGCATGCTGAAGAAAGAGGACGCCGACCTCGACGAGTACGTGACGCAGAAAACCTTGGACGGGCTTTATCTGATGGTCGGGGAAGAAGAGAAGAAGATCCGCAAGGACCCGATCGGCACCGGCTCCAGCATCATCAAGAAGGTGTTCGGCGCGCTGCTCTAGTGCGCCTGGTCCCAGTTGTCGGCGACGCCGACTTCCACCACCAGCGGAACGTCGAGCTTGTGAACGGCCTGCATCAGCTCGCGCACGCGCTCTTTCACTGTGCCCACTTCAGCGTCCGGCACCTCGAGCACCAGCTCGTCGTGCACCTGCATGATGAGCTTCGCGCGCGAGCCGGACTCATCCAGCCAGTGCTTGACCGCGATCATCGCCAGCTTGATGAGGTCCGCGGCAGTGCCCTGCATCGGCGCATTGATGGCCGCGCGTTCCGCCGCCTGGCGGCGCACCGGCGCGCCGCTGCGTAGCTCCGGCAGCCACAGGCGCCGCCCGAACACCGTCTCGACGTAGCCGAGCTCGCGCGCGCGCCGCCGCGTCTCGTCCATGTAGCGCCTCGCGCCCGGATAGCGTGCGAAGTAGCGGTCGATATAGGTCTGTGCCGTGCCGCGATCGATGCCCAGGTTCTGGGCCACGCCGAACGACGACATGCCGTAGATCAGGCCGAAGTTGATCACCTTCGCGATGCGCCGCTGGTCGGCGTCGACGTCGGCGAGCGCGACGCCGAAGACCTCGGCCGCGGTGGCACGGTGCACGTCTTCGCCATCGGCGAACGCGCGGCGGAGGTTCTCGTCGCCGGAGAGGTGCGCCATGATGCGCAGCTCGATCTGCGAGTAATCCGCCGACATGATCTTCGCGCCCGGCGGCGCGATGAAGCAGGCGCGGATGCGCCGTCCCGCCGGAGTGCGAATCGGGATGTTCTGCAGATTGGGCTCGTTGGACGCGAGCCGGCCCGTGACGGCGGTGGTCTGCGAATAGGTGGTATGGACGCGGCCGGTCGCGGGGTTGATGCTTTTCGGCAGCTTGTCGGTGTAGGTGGACTTGAGCTTCGACAGCGCGCGATGCTCGAGGATCAGCCGCGGCAGCGGATGGTCGAGCGCCAGCTCCGCCAATGAGTCTTCATCGGTCGACGGCTGCCCAGAGGGGGTTTTCTTCTTGACCGGCAGCTTCTGGCGCTCGAACAGGATCTCCTGGATCTGCTTCGGCGAGCCCAGGTTGAAGGGCTGTCCTGCAGCGTCATAGGCCTTCTGCTCGAGCGCGAGGATGTCCTTCCCGAGCTCCTGGCTCTGCGCCTCGAGCTTTTCCCGGTCGATCAGCACGCCGTGGCGCTCCATGGCGAACAGCACCGGCACCAGCGGCAGCTCGATGCGGTCGTAGATGAACGGCAGCTTTTCATCCGCGGCGATGCGCGGCTGCAGGATGTCGTGCAGCGCGAGGATGCAATCGGCCTGCTGGGCCGCGAACTCTGTCGCCCGGGACACATCGACCGCGGAAAAGGCGATGCGCGAGACGCCTTTGCCGGTCACCTCGTCCAGCGTCAGGGTGGTCCAGCCGCAGTGGCGCTGCGCGAGCGCGGCGAGCTCGTGGCGCTCGTGCACTTCGAGCACGTACGATTCGATGATTGTGTCGTGCACGCAACCCGCGAGCTCGATGGCGTGGTTCGCCAGCAAGTGCGAGTCGAGCTTGGCGTCCTCGGTAACCTTGCGGCAATCGGCGCGCTCGAGCCACGGCCTCAGCAGCACGAGCGCCGTGTCTAATGGGACTTGCGCGGGCGCCGCGGGATATTGGTGCGCGAGCGGCAAATAGACGGATTCGTCGCCGAACGCGAGCGCCATGCCGATGAGCTGCGACCTCAGTGGGTCCTCGGCCGTGCCGAGGCAGGCGAGGCCGACGAGCGGCACGGCCTCGATCTTCAGCACGAGCTCGCGCAGCTGGTCTTCGCTGAGGATGGTCCGGTAGCGGCGCTGCTTCACCGCCGCTGCGGGCACGCCCGCCGGGGCCAAGGGCGCGTCCTCGACTTCCTTGAGCCAGGTCTTGAAGCCGAAGCGTTCGTACTGCGCGCGCTGGCGCGTGGGGTCGCGCTGTCCGTTGGTGAGTTGCTCGAGCGTCACTGGCAGCGGCACATCGCGCTTGACGGTGAGGAGCTCGCGCGCTTTCGGCAGCCAATCCTTCACCTTGCGCAGGTTCTCGCCGGCGAGGCCGCTGATCTCGTCGGCGTGCGCGATCACGCCTTCCAGCGAGCCGTACTGAACGATCCACTTGCACGCGGTCTTCGGGCCGACCTTGTCGACGCCGGGGATGTTGTCGATCTGGTCGCCGATCAGCGCCAGGTAGTCGACGATCTTCTCGGGCGGGACGCCGAACTTGGCCTGCACGCCGGCGACGTCGAGCTTCTCGTTCGACATCGTGTTGACCCAGAGCGTGCGCTCGTCCACGAGCTGGGTGAGATCCTTGTCACCGGTGGAGATGACGCTGCGCCAGCCGCGCGCCTTTGCCTGCTCGACCAGCGTCGCGATGACGTCGTCGGCCTCGACGCCCTCGATCAGGAGGAGCGGCCAGCCGAGCGCCTTGATCGCCTCGTGCAGCGGCTCGACCTGGCGCGAGAGATCGTCGGGCATGGCAGTGCGCGTCGCCTTGTACTCGGCGTAGAGATCGTCGCGGAAGGTCCTGCCCCTGGCATCGAACACGCAGGCACGCGCCTGGGCCCTGTAATCGGTGGCGAGCTTGCGCAGCATGTTGAGCACGCCGTAGATCGCGCCGGTGGGCTCGCCGGTCTTGGGACTGCGCAGCTCGGGCAGCGCGTGGTACGCGCGATACAGGTACGAGGAGCCGTCGACCAGCAACAACGTTTTATCTTCGGGCACGATTAGAGGCGAGACTGCGCATTCCGGCATGAAATGCGCGCGAAGCGTGGAAGCCGTTCGGCATTATAAAATGCGCCAATGCGCCGAATGGCGGTGTTCATCTTGATGTGCGCCGCTGGCGCGGCGCTCGCGCAGAACAAGGTCGAGGACTTCCCCGAGCCGCCTCCGCCACCGCCGATGCCCGAGGCCGATGAGCCGGCGGTGCGCATTCCGGTGCCTGAAGAGGCAAAGGTGGAGGAGGTTCGCGACGGCGGGCGCGTGGTCATGCTCAAGGTGACCCCCGTGGGCGGCCGCCCGTACTACCTGATCGACACCACCGGCAACGGCAACTGGATGCGCCGCGACGAGCTCGACGACGGCGTGCGCGTGCCGATGTGGCC